>JAQBPR010000001.1 GCA_028287395.1 Bacilli bacterium | reverse complement strand
CAGCGTCAAATCGCTGAAAAGCTGGGTATTTCCCAGATGGGCGTATCTCGCATTCAGAAAAAAGCGATTGGCAAATTAAGAGAGCTCTTATCGGGTCAAAGAATGTTTTTGGAAGGTTAACTGGTTTGACGAGCTGCAATACTGCAATTTGCTCTTGAGGTTCGCCTCTTCTATATGGATTCTGAGCATAGTACTCTTATTTGTTTGCTCCAAGTGATTTGAAAAACAATCCCGACTATTTGCAAGATGTTAGTCTGACACGGGAACTGGCTCAACGTCTATGCGACTGCGGGTGGGATTATGATTGGGGAGACGAGCACATTCTGGAGCCCGCTAGAAATGACTGATCAGGCCGGATGGATCAAAGCAAACTGCTTCGCTGAGTTGGAGGCAGAACTGCGCAGCCGCCTGCTTCCTAATGTGGAGTGGCTGTCCGGAGTGATAGAGCATCACCGTGTCGCAATCTTACGCAGGGATATGGAGGATGGAAGCACCGTCTATTTTATCGCCAACAGTACACCTCAAGTATTTGAGGATGTGATGCGGGTCAGTGGTACACGAGGTGAGGTTTGGAATGCGCTGGACGGCACAAGCTGCAGCATGCAGGGAAAAGCCGTCGACGGTAAGTTGGACATCCCTGTCAGTTTGGAGGCGGCTTCCGGTTCTCTACTTCTCCGCATCTATGACGAAATAGGGGCTGAGACTGACGAACTGCAGGCACCGCATGCTGTCCCTGCCAGAAGGAATCACCGATATACGGCCCGCCCCCGGCTGACTCATACGATTTGATCGATTATGGGCTGTTCAAAGATTTTCATATTGAGATCGGAACCGCTGAAAAGTAAACGGAAGGGTGGATTGTATTCATGGGCTTATTACCATTTCTACAACGTCTAGTAGAGAAGAATAACAATTACGGCGAACAGCCGACACCGATGATCGTTTTCCTCGGCGATAGTATAACGCAGGGTGTCTTTGAAGTAAAAGAGGGTCTTGGAGGACGATTTGATATCGTTGTCGATCCAGAGGCGGTATATCATGCTAAATTGAAGCGCAAGCTGCAGACGTTATTCCCGAACGCACCTATTACGATTCATAACGCCGGGATCAGCGGTGATAATGCACAAGGCGGCTTAGCGCGACTGGAGCGAGATGTGCTGCGATACCAGCCTGATCTGACGGTCGTCTGCTTTGGACTTAACGATTCAGGACGACGGGAGGCGGGGATGGATGATTATGAAAATGGCTTGAGGGGCATTTTCAGAAAATTGAAGGCGGCAGATGTCCAGACCGTGTTCTTGACTCCGAATATGAAGAATACGTATGTGAGCCCAATGATTCCATATCAGGCTCTCCAGGATGTGGCGGTGAACTGCGCGGATCAGCAAAATCATGGAGTGATGGATGCCTACATGGATCTGGCCCGCCAAGTATGCCGTGAGGAAGGCGTACCGGTGTGCGATGTGTACCGCAAATGGAAGCAGTTGTATGAAGCGGGAGTCGATATCACAGTATTGCTGTCCAACCATATCAACCATCCTAATCGCGATCTCCATAGCTTGTTCGCAGACAGTCTGTTTGACTTGATCGTGTTTGAATAAGCAAGGACAGCCCACCTATCTAAGCTAAACAAACGCCTCCTTCATTCCAAGTGATGAGAGGCGTTTATATTATGACAATATATTCGAATCAATCCGCTTTCCTGAACTTTTTATAATATTGCATGGGGGACACACTCTTATACTGATTTCAAAATAATTCAAATAAAAATAAAAATAAATGGCTTATATATTTCAAAATATAACGATATTCAAAATAAAACAAAGATGATATAATTAAAAACAAAGAAATTCAAAAGAATTTATTGGAGGATTCAACATGCCGAAAAGTTTATGGAATCACGAGAAAGCACAATCAGTTAAACGCGGATTAGACGAGCTAGCTTATCGTTCGAATTTATTAGGAACGGATCGTTCCGTAGCCAATTGGGGCGGCGGAAACACATCGATGAAAACGACAGTTACGGATTTCCGCGGTCGTGAAGTAGAAGTGATGTGGGTTAAAGGAAGCGGTTCTGATCTGGGGACCATGCAAGCCAAGCATTTTACAGCCCTTCGCATGGACGATGTCCGACCTTTGTTTGCACGCGATGCGATGACAGATGAGGAGATGGTAGCCTATTTGGTAAATTCAATGATAGATAGCAAGCACCCGCGTGCTTCCATTGAAACATTGCTTCATGCCTTCCTCCCATACAAGCATGTCGATCATACGCATCCCGATGCGATTATTGCGGTCTGCTGTGCAGATAATGGCCGTGAAATCGCGGAGAAAATATATGGGGATCGTTTTGTTTGGGTTCCTTATATTCGCCCGGGATTTACTTTGTCCAAAATGATAGCGGAAGGCGTATTGAATAATCCCCGTGCGGAGCTTGTGCTTATGGAAAAGCACGGTCTGGTAACGTGGGGTGAAACCTCGGAAGAGAGCTATGCCAAAACGATTGCGATCATTAACGAAGCGGAAGCGTTCATTGAACTGCAGGTGCGTGAAAATAAATTGTTTGGCGGGCCGAAGTATGCTTCCTTAGGAGAAGCCGCTCGTAAAGACATCGCAGCGCAAATTATGCCGATCCTTCGCGGCGCAGTGAGTAAACAGAAGAAGATGATTTTAACCCATGACGATAGCGAAGCTGTGCTTCATTTTGTAAATAGCACGGATGCAGTACAATTGACTTCAGTAGGCGCTGCGTGTCCGGATCATCTGGTACATACGAAGATGGTGCCGCTTTTTATCGATTGGAATCCGCAAAGCAGCGATGTTGAGGCTTTGATTGAAAAGATTCAAGCAGGAATCAGCCGGTTTAAGCAGGAATATAAAGCTTATTTTGAAAAGAATAAAAATGACGGCGATGTGATGTTTGAAGCAGCTCCGCGTGTCATTCTTATCCCAGGTATCGGGATGATTAATACGGGGAAGAGCTGGACAATGTCGCAGCTAAGCGGTGCCCTTTATCACCGTGCTATTGCTGTGATGAGAGGAGCGACCTCACTTGGGAAATTCGTTTCGCTTAGTGCAAATGAATCCTATAACGTAGAATATTGGCCGTTGGAATTATATAAGCTGACACTGGCTCCGGCTGAAGCGGAATTTTCACGCAAGATTGTTTTTGTTACAGGAGGCGCGGGCGGGATTGGCAGCGTTACTACACGCACTTTAGTAGCACAAGGCGCGCATGTGGTTATTGCGGATTTGAACCTGGAGGGTGCTGAAAAAGTAGCTCAAGAAATCAATGCGCAATATGGGGATCATCGCGTCATTGCCGTGAAGATGGATGTGACCAGCGAAGAGGCTGTAATTGAAGCGTTTAAAGCAACAGCGATTGCCTTCGGTGGAGTGGATATTATTGTCAACAATGCAGGATTGGCGACTTCATCGCCATTTGACCAAACCTCATTGAAGGAATGGAATTTAAACATGAACGTGCTGAGTACAGGTTATTTCTTGGTTGCCCGCGAAGCATTTAAGCTGATGAAAAAACAAGCAATCGGCGGGAATATGGTTTTTGTAGGTTCGAAAAACTCCGTATATGCCGGCAAAAACGCATCTGCTTACAGCACAGCAAAAGCTGCCGAAATTCATTTAGCACGCTGCATTGCTGCGGAAGGCGGAGAGTTTGGGATTCGTGTCAACTCGGTCTTGCCTGATGCAATTTTGCAGGGATCGGCGATTTGGAACTCCGGTTGGCGAAATGAGCGCGCGGCCGCTTACGGGATTGAGCCGGATCAGCTGGAAGAATATTATCGCAAACGTACGACATTGCTTGTTAATATTTATCCACAAGATATTGCGGATGCGATCACTTACTTCGCTTCCTCCAAATCAGAAAAAACGACAGGTTGCATGCTAACCGTTGATGGCGGTGTACCTGCCGCATTTACCCGTTAAGAAAAAGCTTTGTTAAATTATATAGAGGGAGTGACTGTATGACTGACCGCGCTTATGTATTGTTCGAGGAGCAGCAAAGGAATCGTGGGATAGATATAAATGTAGTGAAAGCCCAACTGAAAGCTTTAAAAATTGAAACCCCTTCATGGGGCTATGCTAATCAAGGGACTCGTTTTAAAACGTTTAAGCCAGCAGGTGTGCCGCGTAATACGTTCGAAAAGTTTGAGGATGCCGCGCAAGTTCATAAGTTTACGGGTCTCGCTCCGTCTGTCGCAGTTCATATCCCTTGGGATAAAGTCGAGGACTATGGAACATTGAAAAGATATGCAGCTGATTTGGGCGTTTCGATTGGTGCGGTCAATCCGAATTTATTCCAAGAGGATGAGTATATGTTCGGCAGTGTAACGAACTCCAATGCGGCCATTCGCCGCAAAGCGACCGATCATTTGCTGGAATGCGTAGATATAGCTCGAATCGTTGGTTCAAAAGATTTAAGCTTATGGTTTGCTGATGGAACCAACTATCCCGGGCAGGCTAATATTCGCCAAAGAGTACAATGGATGCATGCAGCCTTGAAGGAAATGCTCGATGCCATGGATTCAGATATGCGGATGCTGATTGAATATAAATTTTATGAACCGGCCTTTTATCATACGGATTTAGCTGACTGGGGCATGGCTTTCAATATGGCGAACAAGCTGGGAAAACAAGCTCAGGTTTTGGTAGATACGGGGCATCATGCACCGGGTACCAATATTGAGCACATTGTTGCCTACTTATTAGGCGAGCAGAAGCTTGGCGGATTCCACTTCAATTCCCGTAAATATGGCGACGACGACCTGATCGTTGGTTCGGTGAACCCTTATGAGTTGTTTTTGATATTTTACCAAATCCTCGATGCGACAGCGGATTCCGATCTGAGTGTGCGCAATACGGCTGAGGGGATTGCCTATATGATCGATCAAAGCCATAATATCGAACCGAAAATACCGGCGATGATCCGTTCTGTTTTAAATGTACAGACGCAGTTCGCAAAGGCCTTATTGATTGATCATAACGAGGTGAAGGAAGCGCAAGTGAAACAGGATGTTTTGGCGGCGGAAAATGCCATACGTAAAGCGTTTGAATTTGATGTGGCCCCTTTATTACGCGCAGTCCGCGAGGAAATGGGTGTAGCAGCGGAGCCGATGGAAGCTTATTTGGCAAGCGGCTATGCGGAGAAAATTTTGGCGCGAGGCAAGGATGGTGCAAGCTGGTGATGAAAGCGGCGACGAGCGTTTTGGCGTTCGATCTTGGCGCATCCAGCGGGAGAGCGATAGTCGGACAGTGGAATGGCGATATTCTTACATTGGAAGAAATTCATCGCTTTCCGAACGATCCCGTTCAGGTAGGCGAACGACTGCAATGGGATATTTTACGACTTTATCATGAAATAAAGCAAGGCTTGCTTAAAGCCAAGCAGCAGCAAAGGGATTTGAAAAGCATGGGAATTGATTCATGGGCTGTCGATTTCGGTATGCTTGGTTCGCGCAATGAATTGCTGGAAAATCCTTATCACTATCGCGATCATCGTACAGAAGGTGTCATGGAAGCAGTGAATGCACAGCTAGGAGCTGCTCGATTATTCGCACGCACAGGGATTCAATTTCTCCCCTTTAATACGCTATACCAGCTAGTTGCGATGAAGAATGAAGGTTCGTTTGCCTTGAAGCAAAGCGCTCATTTATTGATGATACCGGATTTATTGCGATTTTTTCTAACGGGTGAAATCCATAGTGAATTTACCAATGCAAGCACAACACAGCTGCTTAACCCGATCACGAGAGATTGGGATCGGGATTTACTCGATGTACTGGCTCTCCCGAATAAAATATTCTCTAATGTGGTTAAGCCGGGCACAGCTGTAGGCAGCATTCAATCATCGGTTTGCGAAGAATTGGGTATTTCCTCGCTGCCCGTCATTGCAGTCGGCGAGCATGACACGGCATCTGCCGTTGCTGCAGTACCTGCTGCTGCAGCGGATTTTGCCTATTTGATTTGCGGCACTTGGTCATTGCTGGGAACTGAGCTTTCTGAGCCTGTACTTGAGCCATTAGCGTTACAATATAACTTTACCAACGAGGGCGGCGTACAAGAAACGTTCCGTCTGCTTAAAAATATTATGGGCTTATGGTTGGTTCAAGAATGTAAACGTGCTTGGGATAGAGATGGCCTTGAAGTCTCGTTTGCGGATTTAGTCCAAGAAGCATCCCAAGCTGAACCGTTTTCGTGCTTGATTGATCCAGACGATGAAATGTTTTTGAATCCCAGACACATGCCGCAGCAGATTGTTGATTATTGCCGGAATAGCGGACAGAAGCCGCCGCAAAGCAGAGGACAAATGATCCGCTGCATTTTGGAAAGCCTAGCGTTTCAATATAGAACGGTGTTAGCGCAAACGGAACAATTAGCCGGAAAAACATTTAGCGGATTGCACATGACCGGTGGGGGAATTCACAATAAGCTGCTTTGCCAATTCACGGCAAATGCGATCGGTAAGCCGGTTTGGGCAGGACCTGTAGAGGGAAGTGCCATCGGAAATATATTGATGCAGCTTATTTCGCTCGGAGAATTGAAGGATTTGGCGGAAGCACGGGCGGTTGTAAGACGCTCATTTTCAATGGAAACGTTTGAAGCGGCGGAAGGTTCCGCTTGGAATGAAGCTTATCAAGTATTTTTGCAATTGAAAGAAGGATGACCATGAAGGTATCTTTGTTTATTACGTGTTTAGCGGATCAAATGTATCCCGAGGTTGGCGAAAGCGTAGTTCGTTTATTGCACCGGTACGGCTGTGAAGTCGATTTTCCGGGTTCGCAAACCTGCTGCGGGCAGCCGGCTTTTAATAGCGGCTACCAAGATGAGGCGAGGGAAGTGGCGCGTAATTTAATTCGTGCTTTTGAACATAGCGATTATGTGGTTTCGCCATCGGGTTCGTGTACAGGAATGGTGCATCATTATTATCCGCATTTGTTTCAAGCTGAACCGGAATGGGCGGCAAAAGCCGAAGCGTTGGTGAACAAAACGTATGAATTTACGCAATTTTTGGTGCAAGTGCTCGGCGTTACGGATGTGGGCGCATCTTTTGCCGCTAAAGTCACTTATCACCCTTCGTGTCACGCGATGCGGCTGCTTGGCGTAAAGGATGAGCCGCTGCAGCTCTTATCCGAGGTTCAAGGTGTTGAATATATCGATTTACCGAACAAACAAGATTGCTGCGGCTTTGGCGGTACATTCGCTGTAAAAATGGCCGATATGTCGGAAGCGATGGTTTGTGAAAAAGCGGCTTGTGTCTGCGCAACCTCTGCGGAAGTGCTGGTTGGTACCGACATGGGCTGTCTGATGAATATAGCCGGGCGGTTAAATAAAGAAGGGCGAAATATTCGAGTCATGCATTTGGCGCAGCTGCTGGAAGAGGGGAGTCGAAACCAATGAGTATCAATCATGAGGCGGCTTCGGATGAATTACAGCTTATCGGATCAGGCCTAAAAAAGCGTACGGAGCTTGCGCTTGCCGACCATTTCCTCCGCAAAGCAGTGGCTTATACAACAGATAAGCTGCGTAGCGGCAAGTTAAAAGCAACGGATGATTTTGGGGATTGGGAAGCGTGGCGTGAACGTGGGCAGGCGATTCGCCAGCATACCATTTCTCACCTCGATTATTATTTGGCACAGTTCGCTGACAATGTGAGCAAAGCGGGCGGACATGTCCATTTTGCCCATACGGGAGAAGAGGCAGTTCAGGAGTTTTTGCGAATTGCCGAGGCGAATCGAGCAAAGCTTGTCGCTAAAGGGAAATCGATGGTGTCGGAAGAAATTCATCTGAACCATCGTTTGGAGGAAGCTGGAATCGAGGCCATTGAGACGGATCTCGGCGAGTATATTTTACAATTGGCCAAGGAAACGCCTTCGCATCTGATTATTCCAGCTATTCACAAAAATAAACAGCAGATTGCTGATCTGTTTACAGAAGCTTCAGGGGAACATTTTGAGCCTGAAACCAAAGTGCTGGCAAGTTATGCCAAAGGCAAGCTTCGTGCTTATTTTCTGGAAGCGGATATTGGGCTGACGGGCTGCAACTTTGGCATTGCTGAATCAGGAACGGTGACGCTTGTGTCCAATGAAGGCAATGCGCGGATGGTTTCCACGCTTCCGAAGACCCATGTCGTCATTATGGGGATGGAACGGCTTGTTCCGACCTTTGCCGATGTGGAGGTCATGCTGAATTTGCTTGCGCGCAGCGCGACAGGGCAGAAACTAACCACGTATACCTCTTTTATAACGGGACCTAAGCAATTCGGTGATTTAGACGGTCCTGAAGAATTACATGTCATTATTCTCGATAATGGCCGCTCGGAGCAACTGGGTGATCCTATTTTCCAAGATGTGCTCAACTGCATTCGCTGTGCGGCTTGCTTAAATGTATGTCCAGTTTATCGTCATATCGGCGGTCATACCTATGGTTCCGTCTATAGCGGGCCGATCGGTGCTGTCCTTACGCCTTTAATTCAACAGGATATGAAGGAAGCTGGAGAGCTAGCTTATGCTTCGAGTCTTTGTGGGGCTTGCTATGAAGCCTGTCCAGTGAAAATTCCGCTGCATGACATGCTTGTCCATCTGCGTCATCGCAGAGTGAAGATGAAATTGACTCCGTTCTGGGAAAGAGCGGCCTTTAAGAGCTTTCAAATTATGTTTGGCAGTGTAACGGTATATAAGATGGCTGCAAATGCAGCCTACTATTTACAAAAGCCTTTTTCGCATAACGGCTCGATTCAAAAAGGACCGGGACCCCTTTCAGGCTGGACGCAAGCAAGGTTTTTTCCGATGAAGCCCAAGCGTTCTTTCCGTGATAAATGGGATGATTTGCAGAAGGAATTGCAGGGAAAACCAAGCTCCGCACAGCATAAATTAGAGCAAGGGGGCGATGGAAAATGAGTCATTTGCCAGGGGCTATTCTGGGTAAAGAGGAATTTATCAGCCGATTGGCTAAGAAGCTTGGGCGCAGTAAGCCTATGTTAGAAGCGCCAAGCCGTTCGGTTCGCGGTGTGCCGGAATTTTATGCCGAAAGGCATTTGGATATACAAGAAAAGCTTGCCCTTTTTGTGCACAATTGGACGACCCTGACCGGAAAAGTGCTGATTGTCAAAGAAGAAGAGGCTGGGCTTGCTGCAGGTGCTTATTTGAGGCAAATATGTACGGAACATGGCGTTGATAAAGTCGTTAGATGGGAGCATGAAGGTTTAAATGCATTTGGTTTGGACGCTTTATTGCAAGAGGATGGAGTGCGCATCTTCCCATGGAAGGAAGCCTTAGGAGATTCATCAATCGAAAATCAGACGAATTCCAACTGGAGTAAGCGGAGTGCCTTGCTGCAGCATGCAGAGCAGTGCCGCATCGGTGTGGTATGGGCGGATTATGCGATTGCAGAAACAGGGACAGTCGTGCTTTGTGCTAAGGGTGGTCAAGGCAGGTCGGTTTCTTTATTGCCGGATATTTTAATAGCCGTCTTTCGTTCCGACCAACTGGTGCGGCGGATGGGTGAAGCATTTTCAGCGATAGCTGAGGATGGTAAATATGCCGATTTGCTTCCATCATCGCTCAATTTGATTACCGGACCAAGCCGCAGCGCTGACATTGAGAATGACCTGACCATTGGGATTCATGGTCCAGGTAAAGTGTATGCTATTATTATAGAATAGTAGGTGCTATTACAATTAAATAAAGAAGGGAGATAGAATATGCTGCTCGTGGAAAGATTCAAAAAAATCGAACAAATTGTCAATGAGCGTGGTAGCATCCGTGTGACTGAATTGAGTCAATTGTGCGAAGTGACTGAGGAGACGATTCGCAAGGACTTGGATCGTTTGGAAAGCGAAGGAAAGTTAATACGGAGTCATGGCGGCGCGAGCAGCATTCAAATAGAGTTGCAGGAAATACCCTACTTTGAACGTGAAACAGAGCATATGGAAGAGAAAAAACAGATTGCACAAGCTGCGGTGAAATTTATCGATAAAGAGGATTGTATCGCTCTGGATGCAAGTACTACCGCCTGGTATATGGCTAAATGGCTGCCGGATTTGCCTTTAACCGTGCTAACTAACTCCATCAAGGTGCTGATAGAATTAAGCAAAAAGCCGAATGTTAAAGTTATAGCGACAGGCGGTATTTTATCGCCGAACTCTCTTTCGTTTGTCGGACCGTTAGCGGTAAATTCTTTAAGTCAGTATCATGTCGACAAAGCGTTTATTTCCTGTAAAGGGGTTCATTTGGACCGCGGAATCAGTGAATCCAACGAGCTGCAAGCGCTGGTTAAACAAAGCATGATTTCAATGGCGGATGAGGTATTTTTGGTCGCTGATTATAGCAAATTCAATGCACAAGCGCTCGCGTTAGTCGCGCCTTGGCACAAGATTCATCATGTAATTACCGATCCTAAAACCAACACGGACTATTTAGAGAAGCTTAGAAAGCTGCCAGTACAAGTGACACAGCTGACCTAATTTTACTTTTCTGACACGCGGCGGCATGCCAATGACGATGTCACGGATATCGGATTGCGCCCGTCGTCTGAGGTGCTCATGCATCTTTAATGCTATAGAAAAAAAACCGGAGATTGGCGCCATTTCACTGCTTTATTGACCCAGACCACCTGCGCTTTTTAAACCCAAACCATATGCCTTTTGAGATCCGTGAGTATTGCCGGAAACGGGACAGTCGATTCCTGAAACAGTAGGTGAAATCATTCGTTAACTTTCTTCATCCCTCCAAAAATATTTTTCGGATGATGTCGAAATCCATCCAACTGGTTCGTCATTACCTCCATTAATTTGATCTGTTCGTTTTTTCCTCTGCTTGTCAGAAAGCTTTTTTGTACTATCCATGATCACGATAAATTTCCATTTGGAACGGGCTCATCATAGGCTTTCACCTCTTCATGCTTGACCGTACCTTGCGCCTCTTGGGCAGAACTTTCTGAACACACTCCTAATATGATCTATAGTTAATCGTAAGAAAGGGATGATGGCATGCATGAAAATAAAATAAAAATCATGGCAATATCCGGAAGTCTGCGTAAAAGCTCGACTAATACCGCGCTATTGCATGCGACCGAGAATTTGGCGCCTAGTCATCTGGACTTTAAATTCTATGAAGGATTGGGTACTCTGCCGCACTTTAACCCTGAACTTGATGGTGAGGACAGTATCCTCCTGAATCGGTAACTGATTTACGTACACAGCTTAAGGAAGCGGACGGTATTCTAATATGCACACCGGAATATGGCAATGGGGTGCCAGGGGTCTTGAAGAACGCTCTCGATTGGATCGTATCTTCGGGTGAATTCATGAACAAGCCCGTAGCCGTGATCAGTGCTTCTCCGACTCCTATGGGCGGTGATAAGGCGCATGCTTCACTTCTCCTTACATTAAACATGGTGAATGCGAAAATCGTAGCAGAAGGAATGATCATTCCATTCATTCGTTTAAAGCTAAATAATGAGGGCAAAATTACTGACCCTGCGCTGGCCGATGATTTGAGATCGCTGCTTAGAGCACTTGTCATTTCCATTCATGCACAAGAGTAAAGGCAATACACAGTGTAGCTGTCATTCTCTTAACTCCAATTTGTAAAAGCATCCCCATACAAATTCATTCGAAAGGAACATACGTTTTCTTTTTTCTGAAAAAATTGGTATAATTAAGCCATTATATTTAGAAGAAGGGGGAAGTATTTTTGTCAAACTCAAGTCTACTTATTCAGCAATTGACATCGTTTATTCCTTTCGTTCAATCCCTGCGTGAGGTTGATGAGTCAACGTGGACAACTCCGATCAAGGATGGAAAATGGCCTGTCCGTGATATTATTACCCATATTATGAAGTGGGATGAAAATTTCTTAGAAACGACTCTCAGCAAAATTATCGAACAACAAGGAGCAGTTTTCTTACAAGAAAACCTGGACTTTCTAGCATTCAACAGTCAGGCTGTAGAAAGTTGCAAGACATTAACACAAGATGAAATAATAGACAAATCTGTTTTCTATCGTACCGAAATTTTAGTCAAACTCAAGGAGCTCCCTGATTCGGCATATTTAACTGTCTATCCTGGGCGCGATTCTTATACACTCGAATCCTTTTTCCAAGATCTTTTCGTCTCACACGATAATCATCATCGAAGTCAAATCGAAGAGTTTCTGGCTGATCGACGCTCGTAACTAAATTCCCGACTTAAAGTTAGTTATATTATTAAAGTTAGACAAATATTTTGAGATATCCAGAGAAATACGAAGGCGGCCCTATCGCAAATTATGCGAACAGTAGTCGTTTTTTTTGCTTTAAAAAAAGACTTAATATTGAGATTATATTACACATATTTAACATGAAATTGCACCTTGCAATCAAATATCAATTTTTTTATCATTTTAAATGATAGATCTATATGCCGGAAATAAATCCTACCGACAGTGACCCACCATTAGCCTATAAATTTACACGAGAATTTGACGAACTACTACGCAATTCCCCTCATAAATCGAGTGTCACGTTGATATTAAATCAATTTTTTATTTTCAAAATGGCCTTTATTTCTCTCTGTCGTAACTATTCTCACTTGCCTGCTTCTGTATCGGATAGACATCTATCTAAATGAACGATGTGTTTTACAAATTCGATGAGCTGAATGCTTCTAAAATTTTTAACATCGTGAAAGCGTTATCAAATTTAATATTTAAGGAGGTGATGCGAACAAAAATATATGGATTCTGAAATTAAAAGATAAACCATCCTAAGGAGGTGATCTGAAAAACGTGCGATTACAGCATGGAATTTAGCAATCATATTAGGTTCCTTATAAAAAATCAGGAGGTTTAATTATGTTAGAAAATGTTAATTATCTAAAAAGAAATTCATTTGTTATTTGTTTACTTGCATTTGTATTAATTTTCACACAGTTTTCCTTTTTCCCTTCGATTACTTCAGCGGCAACGAATCTGGCGTCGGGAAAAGCGATTACGGCAAGCGGTTATGCTGATGTCTATGTACAAACCAACGCGAATGACGGTAATCAGGCAACGTATTGGGAAAGCACAAACAATGCCTTCCCGCAGTGGATTCGCGTGGATCTTGGAAGCGCTAACACAGTCAATCAAGTAGTGCTCAAGCTGCCTACAGGATGGGGATCAAGAACGCAAACCCTGTCCGTTTTGGGAAGCACAAATGATGTGAATTATACTACTCTGGTCGATCCAGCAACATATACCTTTAACCCGTCCAGCTCGAATTTAGTGACGATTAATTTTGCTGGATCCAGCGCAAGGTATGTCAAATTGAATTTTACAGCGAACAGTGGATGGCCGGCGGCGCAGCTGTCTGAGTTTGAGGTATACGGCACTGTAGTTTCACCAACACCAACACCAACACCAACACCAACACCGACGCCTACTGCAACACCGACACCGACACCGATACCGACACCAACACCAACGCCGATACCAACACCTACTGCAACACCAACACCAACACCTACTGCAACACCAACACCAACACCAACACCAACACCGGTGCCTGGAACGAATCTGGCTTTAGGCAAAGGCATAACTGCCGGCAGTTTCACTCAAACGTATGTAGCGACGAATGCCAACAATGGTAATCAAGCGGATTATTGGGAAGCTGCAGCTAATGCCTATCCGAACTGGATTCGCGTTGATTTGGGCGGCACCAGCAACATTAATAAAGTGATACTCAAACTACCGAACTTGACGGCATGGGCGACTAGAACGCAAACCTTATCTGTATTGGGTAGCACTGATGATGCAACGTATAACACGATAGCCGCATTAACCACATATACATTCAATCCGGCAAGTGCGAATACGGTGACGATTAATTTCACTGCGATGAATGCGAGATATGTAAAGCTGAACATTACAGCCAATACCGGAGCAACTGGAGGACAATTATCCGAATTTGAGGTGTATGGAACTCTATCGCCAACACCAACGCCAACGCCTACTGCAACACCAACACCAACACCAACACCAACACCAACACCAACATCAACGCCAACACCTCCGCCGTCTACAGGCAGGCACACTATGATTGTAAGTACGACATATCCCACATCGGACATTGTCATAGCGGATTATGATGTTACGGGCTATGGAGCAGACAAAACGGGAAATACAGACTCGACCAATGCGATTAATACTGCTCTGAATGATTGCTATAATAACGGTGGCGGCACTGTATGGCTTCCGAACGGAACATACAAAGTTACGAATACTCTTAATGTATATGCATTTTGTACACTGCGCGGGGATTGGAAAGATCCTGACAGCGGCACTGGCTATGGTACTATCATTCGGGCGGAAGTGGCCTCGGGGGATAGCGGGCCAGTCGTGTTTCAGATTGGCGGAAGCGCAGGGGTAGAGGGAGTTACAGTCTACTATCCGAATCAAAATGCCACAAATCCTGTGCATTACAACTATGCTTTACTGATTCCGGGCGGTGCATGGATTGGCTCCCAAAACTTCATGATGTCTAATATTCAGAATGTGACCTTGCTCAATGCATATCGCGGGATTGGTATTAGCGCGGATGCTGGCGATACTGGCGGAGCCGGACATGAGGTAGCTAATGTCAAAAATGTGAAGGGCACAGCACTTTATCGCGGAGTAGTTGGATATAACGGCTCTGATGTCGGCACATGGGAGCATGTGAAATTTTTCAACAGCTACTGGGCTAATGCCGGAGCCTTATATAATGCGCCGAGTCTTGCCGCTTTGAACAGCTGGACGCGAGCCAACGCGACGGCCTACCAGCTGGGAGATTTGGAGTGGGATCAATTTTACGATATACAGTGCTCCGACTATAATATCGGAATTAATATTGTAAAGGGACCCAGAGCTCAATTTACCGGCGAGTTTTGGGGAGCGAATATCACCAATACGAACACGGCTGTAAAGGTGGATGATCTCGACAGCCGATGGGGAGCTTCTTTCCTGAGAAGCGTATTGAACGGATCGAACTATTCGGTTCAACACAATGCTGGCGGTTATATTAAAGTAACGGACAGTACCACTTCGGGGGCGATGGCGGGCAATGTGCAGATCAGCAGCGTGGGATCTCCGACCAGCTATACGGAGCCTGTCATACCGAAAGTAACCAGAGCAATTCTGTATGATGTCAGTCAAGCGCCGTACAATGCATCGTTTGTGTCGTCCCGCGGTCCGTCGTTGCCTACTGTGGACGCTACAACTAGCATTCAAAATGCTTTAAACACTGCCGGAAGCGCAGGAGGTGGGGTTGTCTACCTGCCTGCGGGATGGTATAAAATTAATACGCATTTAACGATACCTGCAAACGTAGAACTGCGGGGTTCTTCCTCGGTAGCACAGCGTGATGAGGACGGGTATAGCGCGGGAACTGTACTCTTAGCTTATGAAGGCCACAATACTTCGAGTCCGGATACAGCGACGGCTTTGTTGACATTAAACGGAAATAATTCAGGCATTAGCGGTTTACGTATTTTCTATCCGAACAATAATCCGGCAAACGGTGTTGTGCCTTATCCATATGCGATTCGCGGAAACGGAAGCAGTACGTATGTGGTCAATGTAGGTACACCGAATGCCTATAATGCGATAGATTTCAATACGTTCCGTAATGACAACCATTATATTCATCGTGTGGTCGGCTTGTTTTTCAATAATGGAATTTATGTTGGAAACAGTACCGCAGGCTGGGTGGATGATATTCTAACGAATGGGAACGCGGTAACCCGAGTTGGCTATAATGTTCCAGGTTGGATGAGTGGGGCTAATCTATTTAGCCAAGTGATTGATCCGGTTACAAGGCCGAATGAGAAGTTGATCATCATCAATGGAGCCAGCCAAGAGTGGGTCATGAATAACTTTGCGTATGGGGCCAACATTGGTTTATACGTAAAATCAGGCACGGTGAATTCAATTAACATAGGGACTGATAACCTTGGAACCAATGGATATACAGTGAAGGTTGACAGTGGTAACGTAAAGGCCATGAACCTTATGCGTTATAATGGAACGACTTCAATTGGCCCAGTTACAATTTATAACGAAATGCATTTGTAAGAAATAGAAATACAGCAGGAGCAGTAAAAGGGTAATTGTGAGGAGGTTGGCCTTTGGATACGAAACAGATCATAGAAAAGGTAAAAAGAGCGCTTTTGGGCATGCAAAGATTTTCTTGGGAGCAGGGGGTAGCCGCGCAAGCGATGCTGGAATCCGGGGAGGAAGAGTATGCGATCTTGCTTGCAAAGGATGCAGTCGCTCGGCAGGATGAATTAGGAAGATTGGGTATTTTGAGTGATTCGAATGGTGTGACCGATTCTGCTTCCAACGGCGAACCCGTATTATTCGCTTGGAAAGTGACAGGGGACCCTCAGCTTAAGCTGGCGGCGGATCGCATGCTGCAATATCTGCTACATCAAGCGCCGAAGACGGAGAAAGGAACGCTGCATCATATCGTTTCCCAAAAACAAATATGGGTAGATTCCTTTTACATGGCTCCTCCTTTTTTAGCAGTGGCCGGCCATCCCGATGAAGCAGTTAGACAGATCGAAGGGTTTCGGGAATTGCTTTGGCTGCCGGAAAAGCGAATGTTTGCCCATATGTGGGACGATGAAACCAAGGAATTTGCCAGAAGCGATTGCTGGGGAGTCGGCAACGGCTGGGCTGCCGCAGGTCTTGTTCGCGTCATCGGGGCGCTGCCTGTTTCCATGTCCGAAGAGAAAACCAGGTTGATTAGCTATTTGAAGGAAATGCTGGATGGTTGCTTAGTTTATCAGCGTGAAGATGGGCTTTTTCATGATGTGCTGGATGAACCTGCTACTTTTGTGGAAACCAACGCAGCGCAAATGTTTGCCTATGCGATCTTTCGAGCTGTGAAAGAACAGTGGCTGGATTCCACTTACTTGGCTGCTGCAAGGCGCATGAGAGAAGCCGCTTACCGGAAAGTGGATAGACATGGTCTGGTTCAGGATGTATGCGGTGCGCCAACCTTTGATAAAGCTGGAACCGCGCCCGAAGGGCAAGCATTTTTCTTGCTGATGGAAAGTACTGCATACGAATGAGCCTTAATAAAGGCATAAAGGAGGCGGTTAAACATACTTACTCGTAAGCTCTGATCGGTAATCGAAAAATTCAGCCTTAGACACTTCTTTTTTCGGAGGGTCTATGACTGAATTTTTTTAATTTATAGAGTGTGTTCAAAAAAACAAATGCAGAGCGTTTCAATCGTCATAAATATGTGTAAAGAAAATATAAGGGAGTGAGTCACGATGAAAATGGATAAAAAAGGCCAATTTAGCATGAACAGAATTGAAGTGGCTGAATTTAGCCAATGGTTAAACGACAATCCAATAGAACGATATAAGCGATTTAATGATGTTGTTCAATCATTTATGCTGTATAAGCAGAGAATGGGACAGATGTCAGACGATAAAATCTTCGAAATGGCGCAATGGCTTGCCATTGAAAACATGGCCTGAGGGTTATGTTTTTTGTTTCAAAATAAAAATGATTGGGTAATTAAAAATATACATATGCTAAATCCACTTGGTTTTAGTAAGGAAGTGCAGGAAATGAAAAAGCTATTCCCCTTTGTGGAACAAATTTATTGCCGATTTCAGGATAATGAGGTTAGCGCTTTAGGCGCACAAATGACGTATTATTTAATATTGTCTTTTTTTCCCTTTTTAATTTTTTTATTAACCATCTTAGGTTATACGAATATAACGACGAATGATATTCTCGAAAATATCAGCCCGCTGCTGCCAAACAATTCGTACATAATGATTCATAATTTTGTCACCGAAATTTTGCTGAAAGGGAATAAGACACTGCTTTCTATTGGGATGTTCGGTACCATTTGGGCTTCCTCGTCGGGGGTTATGGCGATAATCAAAGGATTAAACAGAGCTTACGATGAAGCGGAAGATCGCGCTTTCTGGAAGGTTCGCGGCATTGCTCTTGTGTTTACTCTCGCGTTGGGCATCGTTATCTTAATCGTCTTCGTCATGCTTATTTTTGGAAAAATCATCGGTGAGCATATTTTCAAACGGCTCAATTTTCCGCAAAATTTTGACGCAATTTGGGGTGTCGTCAAGTATGGTATTCCACTGGCAGCCATGTTTATTTTATTTGTATTTTTATATCGTATGACGCCCAATCGGCGCTTATCGTATCGGGAGGTTATTCCAGGTTCCATTTTTTCTGCTTTAGGCTGGGTCGCGACTTCAATCTTATTCGCGTTTTATGTGAATCATTGGGATAGTTATACAAAAACTTATGGCAGTATCGGCGGGGTTATCGTTTTGCTTGTATGGCTTTATATTAGCAGTACGATTATTTTGCTGGGAGGAGAAATGAACGCTACCTTGCACTTTATTCGCCATGGAAAAACAAAACAGTTTTGCAAAAAATTCAGCTTGAGCCTGCCCTTTTTCAAAAAGAAAGACAAATGAAGGAGTCGCGTCTAGCTATGCAATGAGCTATACGAAACGGTTTTCTCAGTGGAAAATCTCCTATGACTTACGAGCAAACTGCGTATTTCATGGTTCATATAATCTCAATCCACGAAGTACTTACCACGATTTTGAGGTAGGGATTCTTGTTCAGAGCAAAGGCGTTTTCACGAATAGTAAGGAATTTTACAAATATCCTAAGCTCTATCCCGGTTACTATTTCATACAATTCAACTTTTATACTTAAGAGAAGGGAAGTATTTATGACGACTAATAAATCATCATTAAACGAATCAAATGGAGAGATATTAGATGCTAAAGAAATTCTTAATGCATTAATAGCGCTTAAAAAGGGTGACTTTTCCCTCAGGCTCTCTTATGACAAAAGCGGGATTACCGGAAAAATTGCCGATACATTAAACGAAATTATGGAAACGCAAGAGAGCTTGGTAGCCGAGGTGCAGAATGTGGCGACCGTCGTTGGGAAGCAGGGCAAGCTGAACAAACGGTTTTCGCAAAAAAACCACATGGGGTCCTGGCAGGTAGTGACCGATTCCATTAACGACTTAATTACAGATTTAACTCAGCCAACAAGTGAAATGGTCCGTGTTATCGGCGCTGTGGCCAAAGGGGATCTATCGCAAACGATTGGTCTTGAAATAGAAGGAAGAGCTTTAACCGGGGATTTTTTGCAATCCGCGAATAATATTAATACGATGGTTACGCAATTAAGCACCTTCGCTTCGGAAGTAACCCGGGTGGCGCGTGAGGTGGGAACAGAAGGGAAGCTGGGCGGACAAGCGGAGGTAAAGGATGTTTCCGGCACCTGGAAAATTTTAACCGATAGCGTAAACAACATGGCTGCCAATTTGACCGATCAGGTGCGGAATATTGCCGATGTAACGACGGCGGTTGCCAAAGGGGATTTATCCAAGCAAATTACGGTGGACGCCAAAGGCGAAATTTTGCAGCTGAAGAGCACGATCAATACGATGGTGGATCAATTGAGCACTTTTTCATCCGAGGTTACCCGGGTGGCGCGTGAGGTAGGTACAGAAGGTAAATTGGGCGGACAAGCTGAGGTTAAAGGAGTCGGCGGCACTTGGCGCGATTTGACGGAGAGCGTTAACTATATGGCGAGCAACCTGACCAATCAGGTGCGGAACATCGCCGTAGTTACCACAGCTGTTGCAAATGGGGATTTATCGAAAAAAATTACCGCCGATGTACAGGGCGAAATTCTTGAGTTGAAAAATACGATCAATACGATGGTAGACCAATTGAGTACGTTTGCATCCGAGGTTACGCGTGTGGCGCGCGAGGTGGGAACGGAAGGGAAATTAGGCGGGCAAGCGAAGGTAATTGGCGTCGGCGGCACATGGAAAGATTTAACGGAAAGCGTAAATTACATGGCTGGAAATTTAACCAATCAAGTACGGAATATTGCCGATGTTACGACAGCGGTCGCCAACGGAGATTTATCGAAGCAGATTACGGTTGATGCCAAGGGCGAGATTCTCGAGTTGAAAAGCACGATCAATACGATGGTGGACCAGCTTAGTACGTTTGCATCCGAGGTTACGCGTGTGGCACGTGAAGTAGGAACGGAAGGAAAGCTGGGTGGTCAAGCAGAGGTTAATGGTGTTGGCGGAACGTGGAAGGATTTAACCGAGAACGTTAACTATATGGCGATGAATGTCACCAATCAGGTACGTAACATTGCGGCAGTAACCACAGCGGTTGCCAACGGGGATCTTTCAAAGAAAATTACCGCCGATTTCCGCGGTGAAATTTTCGAGCTTAAAAATACGATCAATACGATGGTGGATCAGTTGAGTACGTTCGCTTCAGAAGTTACGCGTGTGGCGCGCGAGGTAGGAACGGAAGGGAAGCTGGGCGGGCAGGCGCAAGTTAAGGATGTCGGCGGAACTTGGCGGGATTTAACGGAAAGCGTTAATTACATGGCGAGCAATTTGACGGATCAGGTGCGGAATATTGCCGATGTCACGACAGCGGTTGCGAACGGTGATCTTTCCAAAAAAATTACTGTAGATGTTAAGGGCGAAATATTACAGCTGAAAAGCACGATTAATACGATGGTGGATCAGCTCAGCAACTTTGCGTCTGAGGTAACGCGTGTGGCGCGTGAAGTAGGTACGGAAGGCAAGCTGGGTGGACAAGCAGAGGTTAAGGATGTTTCCGGGACGTGGAAGGACTTAACGGACAACGTTAATATTATGGCTACCAACCTGACGGATCAAGTGCGGGGAATAGCCAAAGTCGTAACTGCGGTCGCCAACGGGGATCTATCGCGGAAAATTACGGTAAATGTTAAAGGAGAGCTTCAAGAGTTAAAAGATACGATGAACACGATGGTGGATCAATTGAATTCTTTTGCATCCGAGGTTACACGGGTTGCCCGCGAGGTAGGAACGGAAGGAAAGCTTGGTGGTCAATCGCAGGTTAGAGGGGTTGGCGGAATTTGGAAAGACTTGACGGACAACGTTAATATTATGGCGACCAACCTGACCGACCAAGTGCGAGGCATCGCGAAAGTAGTGACGGCCGTTGCAAATGGGAATCTGAAGCGGAAATTGACAGTAGAAGCCAAGGGTGAGATTGCCGAGCTTACTGATACGATAAACAGCATGATCGACACTTTGGCAACATTCGCCGACCAAGTAACCACTGTGGCTCGTGAGGTTGGAGCCGAAGGGAAATTGGGTGGACAAGCGCATGTTCCGGGCGCGGCAGGGACATGGCGTGATTTGACCGACAACGTTAATCAACTCGCCGAAAACCTGACCACACAAGTTCGTGCGATCACAAACGTTGCGACTGCCGTTACAAAGGGAGATTTATCGCGAACGATTGCAGTGGAGGCGGCCGGCGAGGTGGCCACTTTGAAGGATAACATCAATGAAATGATTCGAAACCTCAAGGAAACAACCCGCATTAATACGGAACAGGATTGGCTGAAAACGAATCTAGCCAAGTTTAGCCGCATGCTGCAGGGTCAGCGCGATTTAATCGCTGTTTGCCAACTGATTCTTTCCGAGCTGGCACCTTTGGTTTCGATGCAGCATGGCGTTTTCTTTATTAATGAAGCGATAAATGGCGAACAGATGCTCAAATTATTTGCAAGCTATGGCTATCAGGAGCGCAAGCATATTTCCAATGAATTTAAAGCCGGTCAAGGATTGATCGGTCAGTGTTTAGTTGAAAAACAACGTATTTTACTGACCAACGTGCCAGGCGATTATGTCTCGATCAGTTCCGCTTTAGGTGAATCAAATCCGTTAAATATTGTGCTTCTGCCGATTATTTTTGAAGGACAGGTTCTCGCCGTTCTGGAATTGGCTTCATTCCGCGCTTTTAGCGCGATTGATCTCGGCTTCCTGGACCAATTAACCGAAAGCATCGGAATTGTCTTGAATACGATGCAGGCGAATATGCGTACAGAGGAGCTTTTAACGCAGTCACAGTCGCTAACAGAAGAGCTGCAAAAACAACAGGAACAACTGCAGCATACAAACGAGGAATTGGAAGATAAGGCGAAAATGCTTGTTGTCCAAAAGGCCGAAGTCGAAAGCAAAAACAGCGAAGTGGAAATGGCCAAACAATTTTTGGAGGAAAAAGCCGAACAGCTTGCATTGACTTCGAAATATAAATCGGAATTCCTTGCCAATATGTCTCACGAGCTTCGGACACCGCTGAATAGCTTGCTTTTACTTTCGGAGAGATTAAGCAGTAATCAGGACAACAATCTTACAGAAGAAGAAGTGAAATGCTCGCGGACAATTCATGAATCCGGATTGGATTTGTTGAATTTAATCAATGATATTCTTGATCTTTCCAAGATCGAATCGGGAACGACGACGCCAGAGTATAGCGAGCTGAAGATGGACGAATTAATTGAAAATATAAAACGAACCTTTGCGCATATGGCCAAAGACAAGGGGCTTGAATTTGTCATCGAGCTGGAATCCAATCTCCCGGAGATGATTTCTACAGATGCGAAACGATTGCAGCAAGTGATCAAGAACTTGTTATCCAATGCCTTTAAATTTACGGAAGCAGGAAAAGTTACGCTGCAGCTGAGCATAGTCACCAGCGGCTGGAGTCGAAGTCATGAGATTCTGAATGGGGCGGAGCAGGTGCTTGCGATCTCCGTAAAAGATACGGGAATTGGCATACCGGAGGATAAACATCGCATTATCTTTGAAGCGTTCCAACAAGCTGACGGAAGCACAAGCCGCGTTTACGGGGGGACAGGTTTAGGTCTTGCCATTAGCCGGGAAATCGCCGACATGCTGCATGGCGAAATAAGATTGAACAGTGAGGTGGATGAAGGCAGCACGTTTATCCTCTATTTGCCCTTATCTTTGGACATGAGCGCACCTGTTATGTTGAAAAACCTGCATGTTCCGGTTCAGTCGGAAGCTAGAAAAGAAGTGAAGTCGGTCGTTGAATTATTGATTTCCGATTATGAGCAATTCGTGAAACCGGTGGTGCAGCTTGATCAATATATAGAAGAAATTAAAGATGACCGAAAAAATATTCGACCTGGAGATACGGTTTATCTGATCATCGAGGATGATCTTAAATTCGCGCAAATTTTAGTCGACATTTTCCGCAAAAAAGGAATTAAGGTCATTGTCACCTCACAGGGAAGTAAAGTTGTTGAGCTTGCTCGTCATTATAAACCAATGGCCATTACTTTGGATGTTGGGCTGCAAGATGAAAACGGTAAGATTGTATTGGAATATTTGAAAAATGATCTGGAGGTCCGACATATTCCGGTTTGTTTAATTACGGTTCAGGATGAGAGCATTCCTCTGCTGCAATCAGGCGCTTTCAATTACATGTGCAAACCGATTACGCAGGAAGATCTGGAGAATGTAACGGATAGAATCAATCATTTTATGGAGAAAAAACATCGCACCTTGCTTATCGCATCCAATCATTCGGAACAACGCAAACAAATGATAGAACACATTGCCAACGACGATATCGAAATTACGGTCGTCGACACTGGCAGAAAAGCTTTGAACCAGATGAAGCTCAAAGAATTTGATTGCTTGCTGCTGGATAACTCTTTGTCGGATATCACAAGCAATAAATTAATTAAAGAATTGCACAAGCTGCCTAATCATAATTTGACACCTATAGTGATCAACAGCAGTCGAAATTTGACGCCGGAGGAAGAAGCCGAGTTTGAAGAATTGATGAAGATCTATGTGATCAAGGAAGCAAAGTCACCGGTCGTTCTCTTGGATATGACAGCGTTATTTTTACATCGAAAGCTGGAGGACTTATCAGAGACGCAAATGGAAATGCTGAAAAAAATTCATCAAACGGACCAAATGATCAATTCTAAAACAGTGCTTCTCGTAGATGATGATATTCGTAATATTTTTGCGCTCACGGGAATATTAGAGCGGCATAATATGAAGGTAGTTTCAGCGGAAAACGGTAAAGATGCGATCGAAATATTGAAGCAGAATGCTGAAATTGAAATTGTGCTGATGGATATTATGATGCCGATCATGGACGGATACGAGACAACGCGGGCGATTCGGAAAATTCCCGAATTTAAATTTCTTCCTATTATTGCGCTTACAGCGAATGCAATGATCGGGGATCGGGAGAAATGCATTGAAGCAGGCGCATCCGACTATATTACTAAGCCTGTGAACACAATTCAGCTCCTTACGATGATAAGAGCGTGGCTTTACATTTGATTGCATTAAGAAGCCCAGCACAGCCAAGCTGCGGGGCTTCTTATTATGAAGAAAATATTTTTGCATCCCCCTGTTTCAAAACAGAAAAAACGGTTTAATCATAGTTTAGAGCGCTTTTTTCAAACCATTTCGCCATTAACAGCCATCAACCGTCCTGAAGTTGAGGTTAATGAATTTTTGGATGATATTATGGACTACAAAATACATAACGCCCAAACTGGGATCTGTTCTCTTTTCAATATGCGTTTCCATTTTATCAATATCATTCGATATTTTCATAGTTTATCAGCCTCCTTACTTGTATTATAGGATTGTTCTTGTTACTATTTAACCAATGACATTTAGGAGTGAAACAAATTGAGCAACAATAAATTTCAAATCGAGCAGCAAGAGACCAATGAAGCAAATATTATTTACATAAGCGGGGACCTTGATTTATCTGTTGCGCCGCAGTTACGTTCTGTGTTGGAACAGGTTGTAAATCAGACGGATAAATTGCTTGTCTTGAATCTAAAAGCTTTAAAATATATTGATAGTACAGGAATTGGCATTATTATTTCCGTGTTGAAAATTCGTGACGAGGCGAAGGTTTCCTTCTATGTGCGAGAAATTCCTGCTTCGATTAAACGTCTGTTCGATCTCACCGGGATTTCTGAGTTTTTAAAGGAAGGGACAGAAAACGTGTTATGACTTCTAATCCAATTCGTCTGCAAATTCCGGCCGATGCCGAATACATTGATATTGTCAGGCTCTGCCTTTATGGAATTGCCTCTGATATGGGCTTCTCATTTGAAGATATTGACGATATGAAGGTAGCTGTTGCTGAGGCTTGCAACAACTCCGTGCTTCATGGCTATTCTATGAATGATCCTGGGTTAATAGAGATCGATTTTATTATACAGGATGCTGCTCTATCCATTAAAGTCAAAGACCATGGCACGAGCTTTAACAACGCGGATGTTTCAGCGAAGCTTTCGCCTTTACAAGATGTTGAATTGGGCGAGCTGCCTGTCGGGGGATTGGGAATTTATTTAATGCAGGCATTGATGGATGAAGTAATTATAAACACAGAAGATGGCACTGAAGTAATCATGACGAAATATTTAACAGCAAAAAACCCACTAGACGGCGGATAAACCGCTGGATAAGTGGGTTTTGCTTATAAGTTGTTGGCCTATCAATTGTTTCAAACCACATTTAGCGGGTATATAATGATATATAACAGCAACAAGCTTTAAGTCCAAAATGGACAGAGAAGAAAGGAAAGAGAAAATAACATGAACACTAGTGTAAGATTAACGATCCCGGCAAAAGCAGAATACCTTCATATTGTCAGACTCACATTATTTGGTATTGCGACAAAGGCGGGGTTTTCCTTTGAACAAATTGAAGATATGAAGGTTGCTGTTGCAGAAGCTTGTAACAATGCTGTCCTGTATGCTTATAATGAGGGGCAATCGGGAAATTTAGAAATTCATTTTGAGTTGGAAGACGATGGGGTTTCCATCCATATTAAAGATGAAGGCCATAGCTTTGATTACGAACACAACGCCAATAAAACAGCTTCCATGCACAATAAGTCGTTGAGTGAAGCGACAGTAGGAGGACTTGGTATCTTTATGATGCATGCTTTGATGGATAAAGTCCAAGTTCGTACCAACAACGGTACGGAGGTCATTCTTACAAAGCTGTTTGGCAGGAAAGAGGAAATGGCATGAATCCAATTTCATCCAACCTACAAATGCTCGAAAAAATGAAAATATATCAGGAGACCAATAATAACGATGTTGCGACAGAATTGCTCGTTTACTACGAACCTATTGTAAAAATGGCTGCCGGCAAAATGTCGCGCAATCATCCTGATTTGTATGAAGATTTATTCCAGGTAGGTCAGATGGCTTTGCTACGTTTATTTAAACAATTTGATGCTTCGATGGGCACCCAGTTTGAAGCTTATGCAATGAAAAGCATTATTGGTCATCTCAAAAATTATTTACGAGACAAATCTTGGTATATTCAAGTACCCAGACGGATTAAAGAAAAAGGTTTACTCATACAGCACGCGATTGATGACCTGACCGTATCCTTAGAACGTTCACCCAAAATGGATGAGATTGCTCAGCACCTCGACCTTAGCGTAGAGGAAACAATTGAAGTTATGGCCGGTCGTGAATGCTATAACTATATTTCACTTGATGCGCCTTTATCCACGGAAGGAGAAAGTGCGACGATCGGGGATTTAATTGGCAGCCAAGTGGATGACTATCAAAGCTTTGAAAAACGTAAAGACTTAGAAGAAGCATTGGTTCTTTTAAACAAAGAAGAAAGAACAGTGATATTTTTGGTCTATATTGAAGGCCGGTCCCAGCGTCAAATTGCTGATCAATTAAATATTTCTCAAATGAGCGTTTCACGAATTCAAAAGCGCGCTATAGAAAAGCTAAGAGAGCTGTTAACGGATTCGAGAATGTCGATGGAAGGTTAATAAATCAAAGAATGGAACCCATTTCACGCAGTTTAGCTGCGTGAAATGGGTTCCATTCTTTTTCTATCAGAAATACTATGCTATTCTATTGAGCTGGATCCGGAACCATGCCGCTTTCAACTACCTCAGCATTAGTTTTCATGCTTTTCATTTCTTTGCCTAGCTTTATCATTTCGGCTTCATTCTCCGCCATGCCATTCACAATGTTTGCTATTTTATGCGTATTTGCTGGAGATTCAGTCGGTTTCATTGCTATTTCCTCCTCTAGATGTGTCTATGATTTCGCAAATTAACTTGTTATAGATTGTATTTAAACATAAAAGCTTCAGTTGAATCATCATGAAAACAGATTCAACTGAATAAATTGTTCAAATGATACAAGCCCCTAAGTGCAGAAGTCATACTGTACATAGGGGCTTGTTGCTTAGCAAAGCTTGATATTTAACGAGATAGGGTGTATTTTAAAGCAGAAAAGGAGTGGAACGATGAAGCTGCGTATTAATCGAATAGGGATATGGATAATCATTGCGCTTCTAGTGGTGATTGTAGCCTTGGGATGGCTATGGTGGGATAAGCACTCTGTACAGAAGACTAAACCTCAGCAAGCGCTGTTGAAAGTGGAATCGGTCCATACTATTAAAGACAACTACGATGTAATTGTCGCGGGAACCGATCCTGAAGGAATTACTGCAGCCATATCCGCTGCGCGTAATGGATTAAAAGTGCTGCTTGTGGATGGGCGAAACCGTGAAATTTTGGGTGGATTAATTACAAACGGCTGGTTGAATTCACTCGATTTAAATAAATCACCGGAGAAATCACTTATTTCAGGGAAGAATATTTATTTGGACAAGGGTATCTTTCAAGAATGGATGGACCAAATGGAGGGTACATCCGTTGATACGCATACAGCGGCGAATGTATTTTATAAGATGGTTCGCAATGAGCAGAATATTGATTTATTGCTGCGATTGAAGGATTTTAAACCTGTAATGGAAGTGACTTCAACAGGGAGGACCGTGGTGGGTCTTACTTTAGTTAAGGCAGATGGAAGCCAACAAATCGTGCGCGCGAAGTCGGTTATTGATGCCACACAAGATGCTGATGTTGCGGCAGCGGCAGGCGTACCGTTTACGGTGGGCCGAGAAGACATTGGCGATCCGAAATCGCAGATGGCTGTAACACTTGTGTTCCAGATGAGCGGGATCACGCCTAAGGTCTGGAATTCCTTAAGAAGGCACCAAGGCGTTGGCAGTGATGCAACCAGCATTTCAGGCTTTGGCGAAATGAAAAAATACACATCGACGAACAAGGAACGAGTGCGAATGCGAGGTCTGAATATTGGGCGGCAAAACGATAACACAGTTTTGATTAACGCTATGCAAATATTCGGAGTAGATCCATTGAATCCACAATCCGTACAGGAAGGCATCGAAATTGGCAAGGTGGAAGCTCCGCATGTTGTGGAATATATGAAGAAAAACTTCAGTGAGTTTAAGGACGTTAAGCTAGTGGGTACTGCACCGGAGCTGTATGTACGGGAGAGCCGTCATATTGAGGGTGAATATAGACTAACGATGGCGGATTTAATGGAAAATCGTGATTATTGGGATGCAATCGCATACGGCTCTTATGAAGTGGATATCCAAAGCACCAATTATACCGATCCAGGCAATGTCATGATGAAGCCAATCCAATACGGCGTACCGTTTCGCACTCTTGTGCCGCTTCAAGTAGACGGGTTACTTGTAGTCGGAAGATCGGCTAGTTTTAATTCGGTGCCGGCGGGCAGCGCTCGCGTCATTCCACTCGGTATGGCGACAGGAGAAGCTGCCGGGGCTGCTGCTAAGATAGCCATAGACAAGCATGAATCGTTCCGCCAGTTATCGCAATCGAAGGATGACATTACTGCACTGCGAGCGAAGCTTGTCCAGCAGAAGATGGATTTGAAGATGAATGCATTTAATCCACCGGAATATACGAAGCATAAAGCATATCCAGGCTTGAAAGCTGCGGTCAGCATGTTATTAACCAGTGGAGGCTATAGCAACAAAACTTGGGATCTGGATAATAAGACGAATGCGCAGAGCTTCGTTTATCGGATGTTAAATGTACGCATGGCTCATCAGAATGCGTTCAAAGGTGATCCCAATGCTGCACTTCAAGGTATTAGCAATCCCACGAATGTACCGCTTACGCTCGATCAAGCGGCGTTTACGTTATGTATAAGTATGGGTTTAACAACGACTAAAGAAAAGGCTGCTGCAGATTTGCAAGCGCATGGATGGTTGAATAAAGAGACGACTCAGCTGATCAACGATCCTTCTAAACTAACGAATGGCGAGTCATTCCTGCTAATTCGTGATATCTTGGATTACTATGCAGGAGTGAAATATCCTTAAGTTAAAAACAGCCTTAGTTCGGTGTTTCACTGAACTAAGGCCGTTTAATCTGTTGGGGTCCAATTCCCCGCAGCTATATTCTTAATGGCTAAGTATTCCTGGATCAGTATGGCGATAAAGTCAACATCATCGTCTATTCTAATGCCGGAGCTTTTGGCGAAGATAAGTGAATTCGGATATCCGATCAGCTTAATTGAACGAGTTCACTTCTTTTTCCCCTTGCCTTTACCATGATCGCCGGTAGAATTATTTTCGTTTCGAATGGAATTTCCATCCTTAGCGTTGTGTTTGTCATCCTTAGAATTCTGTTTGTCTTTGGGATTGTCATTGCCATGAGAAGCTAATTCAGCGGGTACGGGAAATGGCACGACTGGTTGATCTTGCAACGCTCGCGAGATGATTTCTTTGAAAATTTTTGCCGCGGCGGAGGATCCTGATGTTAAATAATGATCTTTGTCAGTTTTATCGTAGCCCATCCACACAGCAGCCGTAAGCTCGGGTGTGTAGCCAACGAACCAGGCATCCTTGGAAACGGAACCGGTACTGACAATACCGGAAAATTCTGCAGTATCGGGCAGTTCAGTCGTGCCGGTTTTACCTGCGATCGGTCGGTCAAGCGCCGCTGCTTTTCCTGTCCCTTCACTAACTGCATTGACGAGAAGTGTGGTCATCGTATAAGCAACCGCTGGTGATGTAACCTTCACAGGTAGAGACTTAGCATCCACCAATACTTTGCCGGTGCTTGAAACGATTCGGCTGATGGCATGAGCGGGATGCATGTCTCCCAGATTGGCGAAGGCAGTAAATGCTTGTGCCATCAGAAGTGGAGAGGTCCCCTCAGACATACCGCCAAGCGCTATGCCGAGCTTGCGGTCGTCCTTCGTGAGCGCAATGCCGGCTCTCGTGGCAAAATTAATCCCTGCATCAATGCCTATTTCATGCAGCAGCCACACAGCGGGGATATTATAGGAATTAGCGATGGCCTCCTTGAGGGTGACTTGGCCTCGAGTCTGAAGGTCATAATCCTTCGGCCGGTAGCCGTTGATGTTCAAATCGCTATCGAAAAGCATGGAGTCTGGGGTATAGCCCTGTTCTAAAGCAGGCCCATAAACTGACAACGGCTTAAAAGCGGAACCTGGTTGACGCTTCAGCTTCGTAGCAAAATTAAAGCCGCGGAATACACTTTCACCGCGATGTCCAACAATCCCGCGAATTTCGCCGGTATGTTGATCGATGATAACGGTACCGCTTTGGATCAATTGATCCGGCTTGCTCTCCGGGAAGAATTGAGTGTCTAAATAAACCGCTTCAGCCGCTAATTGTACATACGGGTCCATAGTTGAATAGATGCTGAGTCCACTGGTTAATAGTTGTCCCTCCGTAAAACCGTATAATTCGGTGGCTTCCGCCAAGACGGCATCGATAAAATCGGGATAGCTTTGCTTGGATTTGTCCTCAGTTTGTATAGCTAAGACAAGCGGGCTCGCTATAGCGAGCTTATAATCAGCAGAGGAAAGCTTTTTCTGTTCATTCATTAATGTCAGGACGATGTTCCGGCGTTCCAACGCGCCATCTTTGTTGCGCAGCGGATCATATTTACTAGGTGCCTTGAGAAGCCCAGCCAATGTTGCGCTTTCCACTAAAGTGAGATCCTCCGTATTTTTGCCGAAATAGGTTTTGGCTGCCTGCTGTACACCCCATTGTCCTTCTCCGTAATAAATGCTATTTAAATAGAGTACGAGTATTTCGTCTTTCGAATAGGACAGTTCGATTTTCAACGCATAGGCGGCTTCCTTCAGTTTACGGCTCATTGTTTTATCCAGAGGGAGAAACATATTTTTTGCCAATTGCTGTGTAATGGTACTGCCGCCTTCAACGAAGCCATGGGATCGCAAATCATGCCAAAGAGCACGGGTAATCGAACGCAGATCAACGCCCGAATGCTCATAAAATCGGCGATCTTCTGTGGCAACAACAGCATCACGCAGCTGTTTGGGAATATGGGCAAGAGTAACCGGCTCAATCTTCGTCGAAGAAAGCTCTGATGCAAGCTTCGCGTTTTTATCGTAAATCAGCGTGGGCAGCGACAGAGGTACCGCAAGCTTAGATATGTCCAGACTGACGAACCAAATTGAAAACCAAATCGCAAGAATCACGCTCAGTATGAAAAAGGCAAGCAAGGCGATGATTAGCCACCTCAGCCATCTACGTTGGGGGAAGCGGATTTTTAGTTTATTTAGATCTTTCAACTTAATTGGAAGTTTTACAATTTGCATGAGGTTCCTTTCTTCGCTGCACTCCAAAAAAGTTTTAGTAGTAGATATTAAACAATTCCTCGTGAAATGAAACAAGTGTGAAGCAACCAACTGTTGGTCAGTTCTCCAGAATTGCACAAAAATCTGATAGTATTAATCGGACGTAGTAGAGATGGGAAACCATTGGTGACGCCAAACTTCAATTAAACTTTAATAACAAAACTTCAAAGTATGTCGTTCAAAAGAATTAAATTCACAGTAAATGAAACAATGAACGTAGACTTCGCCAACGATCTTTTTGATGGATTCAAATATTATTTATAAGCAGAGAAGGCTCTTTCCATAAATTTCTTTTTCCATTGCGGGTCACCGGGAATCGAGCTCATAATTCGCTCTATTTCGTTGTAATAAAGACCTTGAACAACCTTGCAATACTCGACACAGCCGGATTGGAGAATTTGTTGAATCACTGCTTCTTTTTGACTTAAAAAATATTCCCGCGTCACCCTACCTTGATAATAATCTTGAAAAATCGGGAAGCGTTCGGAGCATTCCGATAATAAATAAAGCACAGGAAAGGTTCTTTTTTTATCCAAAAAATCATTTTTAATATCGAAGCGAATCAGATCGTTCACATCATTATGAATTTGTGCGGCAATAGACCAATGGAGGACCATCTCATTGATTTTATCTTTTGTGGATTGTTCACAGTGCTTCACGGCGGAATAGCCCATATAGCAGGAGATGGCTAGTAATGGAGCGGATTTGGTCTGAATTAATCTGAGGTAATCCTCTTCCGTTTCAATGCTTTGATTAACAATATCTTCATGCTGTCCGTTGGCTGCCATGGTAAGAAAAGTGTTAATTTCTCCTGTAAGCGGCAGTGGTAAATCACTATGCTGTTCTTTTAGTTTACTGATTTCACCTAATGCAGCAATTAATATAGCAACAGATGCGTTTAGCGCAATCGTATGCGGCACCTGCATCCAAGGCTTATGTACATTGTCCTGATCGGTTAGATCGTCGATGATATCCAAGGCCAGAATAAGCAGCTCTGTAAATGCAGATAATTGATAAATATAAGGAGAAGTTCCGCCAAGCATATAATGCAGCTGTAAAGTGTTTTCACCCCAAGAGCTGTTCTCCAATACTTTCTCATCGATACACTCTTTAAGAAAGTCATTTAAATCCTTTACGCGAAAATGTTGGTCAACAACCAGCTTCATTTCCTTGATAAATCGAGAGTCCATCATAGCTTCCCTTCTAATTCGACTTGTTTTCAACGAACTTTTGGACCGCTTGAATCCTGCTTTTGACACCCAATTTCTCATATATCTTTCGCAAATAATTGTCTACGGTTCGCTTACTGGCAAATATAGTATCCGCAATCTGTTCTTGCGTAAATCCTTCAACAACCATGGACATCATACTAATTTCTTGCTCTGTTAAAGCACCGCGAACATCTAAGATTTTGTTTAACCGCAATTGTTTGAATAAAGCTAAAGGAATCACCGTTTGCTCCTCCATAATGCTTCTTATCATATTAAACAACTGATCTTCACTTGCATTTTTGGCCAGAATACCGCTAACGTTCAAATCAAGCAATTCATTATAAATGGGGAAGATATCGGTACCTGTAAAAATAACAACATGAATCTTTTCACGATACGATTTGATTAGCTTCGTTAGTTCGTAACCGTTTTGATCGGGTAGATTATAATCCAATAAAACAAGATCTGGAATGAATTCATGTACGTATTCCATGCATTTCTCTCCGGTGGCGGCAACGCCAACCACAAGCACGTTTTCCAGGTTCTCAAGAATAATTTTGGTTCCATAAGCCAGCATCGGATGGTCATCCACAATTAATACTTTAAAGGGCATATTCACGCAGGCACTTCTCCTTCTTTTAGTGGAATAAGCAAGTTAAATTGTCTTTTTTAGTCTCCAAATCTTGTAACTACATACTTTTTATTATAAACAATTGTAAAAATTTAGTCCATCTCTTAAGTGTCTTTTTTAATGAATTTTTGTGAGAAAATAGTACACTTTCAGCAAATATGTCATATTCCGGCGAGATTTTGTATCCACATTTTTCTCTAATGCATTACCGTATACCTAGGTGATTTACTGAAAGTACAGGTTTTGAGCATGCTTTGTCGAAATAGAATGTGATCACAACAATAAGGGGGGCAAATTCAAAGATGGTAATCATTAAAATGATTGCCCTTATTTTGTCATTGGGGATAGATACCTTAATTATTGCATCATCGTTAGGTATGGTAAAAACAAAAGGCAAACTCAAAATCGCTGTTGTATTTGCAGGAGTAGAAGCTCTAATGCCTTTAATTGGTCTTTTGATTGGACAAGGAGCAGGACAGTTGGTTGGGAATTGGGCTTCTCTCATTGGAGGAATCGCTTTAATATGCGTAGCTGTATGGTTGATATTTTTTGAGGATGAGGATGAAGAAGAGGAAAAGCTGGAACGTAACCTTGTTGGATGGACACTTCTAATTACCGCCTTAAGCATTGGACTGGACGAGTTAGCTGTTGGCTTTTCAATAGGATTGATTGGTGTGCCCATCGTTATTACAATTATTCTCATTGGTCTCCAAGCATTTATATTTACCTTTCTGGGTCTTACATACGGAGCTAAATTAAAACCATTTTTGGGTGAATGGTCGGAAAAAATTGCAGGTATCGTCTTAGGGTTACTTGGTATTTGGATGCTA
>JAQBPR010000255.1 GCA_028287395.1 Bacilli bacterium | reverse complement strand
AACACACTCTTTGTTTATTGCGTGTAATTCACACCCGGCGTAAATGTATTTCCAGCGTTCCAAAGTAAAAATTCATTGACGCCATTATCTTTTAACGCGCGGATTTGTTCATCTACCTCATGCTTGCCATATTTGATGTAGCCTTTGACCCATGAAGCGGTAAAGTCCTGAATCCAAGGACGTACTACAGGCTTTAAGGCATCGATTAGTTCTAGTTTTTTATGCGTATCCTTCATCGCTCCATTAATCGTGACATACGGTGCTGCATCTGGAACCTTAGAGTCAAACCATCCTGTACTATAATGACTTGGATAAATCATGGGACTAATCACATCCACATTCATTGAAATCTTATTAAAATCTTGACCAATTCCATCCGCAGCTGGAACTGAAGCGGCATAGCCGAATATATCGACGGAAACACGCGCACCCAATGGTGTGATTTGCTCTTTTGCGTATTTTACGAAGGAAGAGACGGCATCCGTTCTTGTGCGATTGTCTTTTTCATATTTCAAGATGTTTTCTCGCGTTTCAAAGCCTTCAGGAAAGCGAACGTAGTCAAATTGGATTTCTTTAAAGCCCACCTTAATCGCTTCTTTAGCAACAGCAACGTTATAGTCCCAAACCTCTTTTTTATATGGATTTACAAAGCTTGATCCACCTACTGCTTTGTTGCTCCAAATGGTGCCATCGGGATTAAGAAAGGAATAATCCGGTCGTTTTTTAGCTAAGACGGTGTCTTTGAAAACGACGATGCGCGCAATCGGATAAATATTATGTTCCTTTAAGGTGGTCATTACTTTGCCGATATCTGCAATGTATTTTTGCGTGGTACCAAATGCTGCGAGCTCTGGATTACCGGTATCAAAGGTGATATAACCATCATCGTCTTTGACATCAATGACCATCGCATTCAAGTCAGTATCATCGATAAGCTTAACCAATGTATTAAATCTTCCGCCGCCAGCGCTGAACGCCGTTGAGTAGATTCCTTTTACGATGGGTGCGTCTTTCTGCGGATCCTGCTTGTTAATGGGAATTAATGCAACATCCTTTGGAAAATTAGCGACGACTTTTTCCGGTGGTTTATTCGAGTTTAAAGAAGCTTGAACGAGTTGATCCATAGTAAGACCTGAATGACTGCCTGATAAATTTCCCCAAATCATCATCAATGCCGCAAGTAAGATATCCATCTGTAAATTCTCTCCTAATTTCTATTGTTCCTTACATTATAAAATAATCTACGCCATACGCCCACAGGTAATTTGACGCATATTGTCGTGCGTTGTCGTGCATTGTTGAAATTTGTTAAGTGAGGGGCGAAAAAAAACGCCCTTAATGTAATTGGGCGTCCTTTTGATGCTCATAAATACTGTATTGAATAATTTCCATTGCATCTTCGGCTGCGAGGGCCGCAAATCCATTCACGAGAACAATTTCCAATTCTAATTCGTTCCGCTTGAGGAAAGGGAATAACTCTGGAGTCAACATCATTACAATCCTGGATAATCTTACAGTTTCCACAGGCCCCACCCCTCCAATCGAATTGATATTGCGATTAGAAAAAAGTTGAAACGAAGCTTAGCTCATAACCAGAATCATATGAAATTAAGTACAAATTTAGTATAGCATATTTTGAAATATATAGGTATCCGCTATTTCATGATTTTATTTTACGAAACTCCCCGATTATGGATGTTGTTTCCACTATATTTACAAACGCTTTAGGATCACATTCTTTAATAATCGCTTTGAATTCGGCTAATTGATAGCGGGTGATGACAGTCATTAGCAGATCTTTTTCTTGATGGGAGTAGGCACCTTGAGTTTTTATTAATGTCACGCCGCGAGGCAGGTTTAATAGTCTTTGGCTCAGTAACTCCCTTTGCTCTGTAATAATAAATGCAGTGACCTTCAAATGTGCTATGTGGATCATATCCATAAGTTTGCTGACAATAAACATCGATAGCATAGAGTAGAGCGCTAAATTCCAATTTTGTTTAAAATAACCGAGGATAATGACAACCATTCCATTAATAGCAAGCAAAAACGTACCTAATGGAAAATCATACCGGCGGGTTAAAATAGAGCCAACAATATCAAACCCGCCTGAAGAACCGCCAACGCGTAAGGTTATCCCAGAACCAATGCCCAACAGTACGCCTCCGAAAACGGCCGATATCGTCTGATCAAAAGCAATTGCAGATGAATCGATTGGGATCATTTGCATGAACCATACAGTAAATATAACTGAAACGACACTTAAAGCAATAAATTTGCGGCCGACAGCAATAAAACCCCAAACGAGAACGGGTAAATTGCCAATGAAATAAATCCAACCAATATTCCACTTTGTAAAATAGCCGACGATCATCGCCATTCCCGACAGTCCACCGCTTATTAATTGATGGGGAATTAGAAACAGATTGAAGCTGATCGCTATACACGCGGCGCCGATAATAACAATAAGTAATTCGAAGGCTTTAAGCATCTTCATTCACCCTACTGTCAGTTTGTCACATGATGTATATTTTAAATCCTACTTTCTTTTGGAAAAAGAGCCAGAACGGTTTCCTGTGCTTGGCTTACCAGAACTTTTATAAGAAGGTTTTGAACCATCATTTTTTCGTGTAAGGGCTGATTTATCAGAAGTTGAAGATTTGCTGCTAAAGCTCCCTGTGCGCTCTGAAGTGCTCGGTTTATTGGTATCACTCGCTGTAGAAGGGCTTTTAGGAACGGAGGTATAACCGTGATAAACAGACGTTTGACTGTTATGAAACCAACCGCCGCCAAAAATGGATTGTAATACAGTTGCCGTTAAATAGCCCTGTAAAAAGGTTGAACCATAATTTTCTTGAGCGTATTGTATGGTATCAAGCTCTACCAGCGAGTTTTGATCGTTAGCGGGATCTTTTTGAATATTAATGATTTTATCCTTGTAAATTAAAAACATCTTATCTTGGCTTTGTTTACTCATTTCTTGCGGTGTTTCATTATTAGCGAGTTCTTTTGCTACTACAGGTACATCTTTATTCTCTGCGGAATAAACTTTTGCTGTATCTTTCCCATTCCCTTGCACATCAACAAGTGGATAGTGACTTTGAACATAACTTCCTGCATTAGAGCAACCCACTAGCAATGCAAAAGCTAAAAACAGCGATATCCATCCGGTCCAACGCTTCATGCTCCTTCACCTCCGGATTCGTTGGTTGCTTTTACCGGCTTGCTTTCATAAATTGAATTTGCGCAGAAGATGTTCTACTGCCCTGCAAGGCAATAAACTTACCATCCTGCCATTGTAAAAAGAAATAGCGATCCTCGGTCGAGAAATACCGCCAAATTAAAACATCGTCACCATTGCGAAAGTCGGTATTCCCCTCTGTTCGGGTCACGTCTGTACGATGATTTTCTAATTCGTAGGAAAGTTCACCGTCAATATCAAGCTTGGTGGGCACATCATTAGGGTCATCTAAAGCACCCTCAAGAAATTCACAGAGAAAACATTCATAATTTCGTCCTTTTTCCACAAGCAAACAAGAGATGCTTTTGCCGTTTTGTAAATAATAAGCATACCGATGAGGAGTATAACCGCGATCAAAATAAGCGACTTTGCCGGATACGATATATTCTTCCAAATCAACCGTTACAACATCGCCTATATTGGTTTCTTCAAAAGAATTCGTAGTAGATAGCGGTTGTTGTTTTTTTTCACTTTTAATGATAGCTCCGATACGTTTGAATATGGACATGGATTCAACGCTCCTTAAATGATATCGATCTATACAATTGAAACATACTCTTAATACGGTTTTATCGCAATCGGGTTTCAAAACCTAAATTATATTTTAGAAAATCAAATACTATATGGTAATTGTTATGTAATGTGTGATATAATAGTTTGGATGTTCTTAAGTACGGCGGTATTTTCCTGCTGGATAGGAAAATACTTTTTTGTTTGTGTATCGATTATATGTTCATATGAGGATACTATATGCGTATAGAAAAGTCGAACTTAAGGGTATAAAGAAATATATGGGTGATTTAACCTACCCTGTATAAAAGGAGATTGAAGTCATTTGAAAACATTTAGTGAGTTTAACCTTGAACCCAAGGTACTTCGTGCGATTACTGAGTTAGGGTACGAGGAAGCAACACCGATTCAAGAGATCACCATTCCACTTGCCATGGAAGGACGCGATTTAATAGGCCAGGCTCAAACTGGAACGGGCAAAACGGCAGCCTTTGGTATTCCTTTAATTAATAAAATCCAGGTGACGGAAGATAAAATTGTCGCTTTGATTATGTGTCCAACACGCGAATTGGCTATCCAGGTTGCCGAGGATATTGAGAAACTCGGACGATTTAAAGGCATTCGTTCACTGCCGATTTACGGCGGTCAAGATATTGTCAAGCAAATTCGTTCGTTAAAGAAGAAGCCGCAAATCATTATTGGGACACCTGGTCGTTTGTTAGATCATATTAACCGTAAAACGATTAAGCTTGAAGATGTGCAAACGGTGATCTTGGATGAAGCGGATGAAATGCTCGATATGGGCTTTATGGATGACATCCAATCTATTCTTAAATTGGTCCCTGCAACTCGCCACACCATGTTGTTCTCGGCAACAATGCCGATGAACATTCAAAAGCTGGCTCAACAGTTTTTGCGTAATCCTGAACATGTTTCCGTTATGTCGAAACAAGTTAGCGCACCGCTTATTCAACAAGTTTATATCGAAGTGCATGAAAAGCAAAAATTCGAAGCGCTTAGTCGTTTAATCGATATGGAAGCACCCGATTTAGCGATTATTTTTGGACGCACCAAACGTCGCGTGGATGAGCTTTCGGAAGCTTTGCAAAAACGCGGATATTCTGCAGATGGACTTCATGGTGATTTGTCACAAAATCAACGGGATGCTGTTATGCGTAAATTCCGTGATGGCAGTATTGATGTTCTGGTAGCGACAGATGTGGCAGCGAGAGGTTTGGACGTATCAGGAGTTTCTCACGTAATAAACTTTGACATGCCGCAAGATCCTGAGAGCTATGTTCATCGTATCGGCCGTACGGGCCGTGCCGGTAAAGAAGGCAAAGCATTAACTTTTGTCACACCGCGTGAAATTGACCATTTGCATTTTATTGAGAAAGTTACTCGTCATAAAATTGAGAAAAAGCCATTGCCAAGCATTGCTGAAGCAATTGAAGGAAAACAAAAAGCAACAGCTGAAAGAATATTGGATGCTGTACAAAATGATACAGGTCATGAATTCAAAGGCTTAGCGATTCAATTGCTAGAACAATACGATTCCGTGAATCTGCTTGCTTCTGCGCTTAAATTGCTAACAGGGGATAGTAAAGAAGTTTCAATTGAGTTGACTCCAGAAGATCCGTTGCGCGCTAAAAAGCGACATTCAGACATTCGTTCGTCAGGCAGACGGCCAAGCGGTTCATATACATCAGGTGGGCCTTCAGGTGGTTCTTCAGGAAACAGCGGAAGACGTTATGATCGCAGCGGTTCAGGATCAGGGAGCTCAGGCGGAAGCAGTTCACGCGGACCTCGTAAAGAAGGCGGCTGGGAAGGTCGCGACAGCAGACCTTCAAGCAGAGAAAACAAAGGGTATAACCGTGATGCAGCTAAGCCATCGCGCAGTAAAGAAGATTTTGTAAATAAATAAAACAGAATATAAAGTGGGCGAAGTCTTAACTGACATCGCCCTTTTCTTTGGATAGACGCTACCTATTTATCCTTTTTTCCGCTATAATAAATCGATGTATATGGAAGCGCTTATATAATTAAGGGGGACAAAGCTTTGGAATTTAAAGGTATGATGGGTGGACTTTATAAAATTAGTGAATGGATTATGCGGTTAGCGGTTATAAACATACTTTGGATCATTTGTTCGATACCTTTCTTTTACATTATGTTGGTTGTATTTCTTGTACCTGAAGCATCTACTGGTGTATCTCAAGCGGATTTTCTAAAACAAGGGCTTATGCTGCTTGCTGCTATTGCGCCATTTACGTTTATTCCAGCTACAACAGCGATGTTTTCAGTTGCAAGGAAATGGGTCACAGGTGATGAGGATGTACCGCTTTTAAAAACCTTTTTTCGCAGCTACAAACAAAATTACTTACAAAGCATGCTTGGCGGTTTAATTTTTGTTATCTTAGGGATAATACTTTATGTGAACGTCCAATATTATGGTACAACGCTTAAATCACTTAGCTTTTTAGTTTATTTGTTTATTGTATTATTCGTATTTTTGATTGCTGCCTTTTTTAATTTTCTATCCATCGTGGTCCATTTTCATATGAAAATGCTGCAGATTATTAAGAATAGTATCTTACTTACCTTGGGTAATCCGATTCAGTCGATTGGGATTTTAGCGGTGAATGGCATACTGCTTTACCTTAGCTATAGTATTGGACATGGCTTTATCTTTGTTTTTTTCACTGGCAGTTTGATGGCTATCGCGACTTTTTGGCAGTTCCATCGTAATCTGCAAAAAATTCAAACCAAATTTGAAAAAAACAATGCGGAAAAAGAAAAGTTAGCGGAATCATCAGAGGAAACCAAATCATAATCATCCGTGTAAGTTTACTTTCAATTGGGGAACATCTATAATATGAATACACAGTTCCTGCGATGTACGTTACGGTTTTAAGTTGTTTTAAACCAATGACTGTTTTCCGGGAGACCAATGATTGGAACATGGCTGACATGCCCCCGAAAAGGGATCTCAAAAGTGTTTCTGCGGTCACCCACCTGCTAAGGCGGGTTTGGAACACATGAATCGGACGGCATAGGCGGGTTTTTTATTTTTATTTAAAACAATTGGGAGGTGTGAATTTGAAGATTTTTATTGATACGGCTAATTTAGATGAGATTCGCGCAGCGCATGACCTTGGTGTCATTGCAGGAATTACAACGAATCCTTCATTGGTTGCTAAAGAAGGTAAAGATTTTTTTGAGACATTGAAAGAATTAATTTCTATTGTTGGAGATCTGCCGATAAGCGCTGAAGTGATTAGTATGAAGTCAGATGAAATGGTAGCGCAAGGTAAGAAGCTGGCCGCTATAGGAGCGGGTATTGTTGTCAAAATTCCGATGTGTGAAGAAGGATTGAAGGCAGTAAAGCAATTAACAGCACTTGGCATTAAGACTAATGTCACTTTGATTTTTAGTTCTACACAGGCGCTTTTAGCTGCAAGAGCAGGTGCAACTTACGTTTCGCCATTTATCGGGCGATTGGATGATATTAATCAAGTGGGGATGAATCTGATTAAAGAGATCAGTGATATTTTTCAAATACATGGCATTGAATCAGAAATCATTGCAGCAAGTATTCGCCATTCGACGCATGTGATAGAAGCGGCGTTAGCAGGTTCTGATATAGCAACATGTCCATTTAAAATCATCCAAGCAATGATAAAGCATCCTCTAACTGATGCGGGGATTGCTAAATTTACAGCAGATTGGGAAAGTGCTAAATTAGGCTCGTTTTAACTAATTTTTCATAGCATAAATAAATATAAAGGCGGTCCTCAATAAAGGAACCGCCTTTTTTGTTTTTTAAGCTTATGACTGAGCTAGATCACTTAATTGATGAAAAGTATCTTTTAATTTTGGATATAGGCCTCGGTAAATGGTGTAATATGCTTCATATTTTTGTTGGTTTAATGTGTTTGGCTCAACCCGATCCACTACTTTAATCCATTTCTCGCAAATATGCTCTATATCTTGTTTTAATACACCGGAAGCAGCCATGATTGCAGCTCCATAAGCAGGACCGTCGGTTGTATTAACCGTGATTACAGGGTATCCGAAAATATCAGCAATCATTTGTCGCCAGAATAAGCTTCGCGCTCCTCCGCCATTTACCCGCAGCTCGCTAATAGAAATAGAGGATTGTTTCATCAATTCTAATGAATCGCGCAGCCCAAAAGTAATCCCTTCTAACACAGCGCGGGTGAGATGTGCTTTGGTATGACGCAGATTAAGGCCGATGAAGCTGCCGCGTGCCTGAGGATCGGGATGAGGTGTTCTTTCACCAGTTAAATAGGGAAGAAACAATAAGCCTTCACTGCCAAGCGGAGCTGTTTCGGCTAAGTTAGTCAAATGCTCATAGACATCTTTTCCGTCTGCTTTAGCGCGTTCTATTTCATCGCCGCCAAAATGATTTTTCCACCATTGAAAGGAACCGCCTGCGGATAGCATTACGCCCATACGATGCCATTTGTTTGGGACGCCGTGACAGAAGGAGTGAAGGCGGAATTGATCATCGACCTGATAGCTGTCATCATGTACAAAAACTACACCGGAAGTGCCAAGCGCAACGGAAGCAATCCCATTGCGGACAACGCCCACCCCTACAGCGCCGCAGGCTTGATCTCCACCGCCAGCAACCACAGGGGTTCCCGTTTTAAGTCCGACCAATGCAGCAGCGTCACTTGTAACATATCCTGCAACTTCATTGCTTTCGAATAGGGGTGGCAGCCATTCCATAGGTATACCCAGCTTATCTATTACTTCGTGGGACCAGCGGCGATGGGCTACATTCAATAAAAGCGTTCCGCTGGCGTCCGCTACGTCCATTCCAAATGCTCCAGTTAACTTTAGACGAATATAATCTTTGGGCAGCATTAAATGAGCTGTTTTTGCATAATTATCGGGTTCATTTTCTTTTAACCAAAGTACCTTTGGCGCTGTAAAACCAGTAAGAGCTTTATTACCTGTTAATTTTCCGAGTTTTTCTTTGCCAAGTGTGGCTTCAATCCATTCACATTGATTTGCGGTGCGCTGATCACACCATAATAATGCAGGACGAACTACATTTAATTGCGCGTCCAAAAATACAGAGCCATGCATCTGACCGGATAAACCGATACCTAGAATCTGCTCATCTTTAGCTTTCGTTTGACGCAATAATTGTTGAATACATGCGCGCGTTCCAAGCCACCAGTCCTCCGGATTTTGCTCTGCCCAGCCTGGGCGAGGTTGAAGTAAAGGATATTCCACACTATGATTTCCATTTACGTTGCCCTGTTCATCCACCAAAATACATTTGACCGCTGAAGTTCCTAAGTCGATACCTAAAAAATAAGCCATAAAATCACCTCATAAAATAATGTCTAAAGACTTAGTTTAATTAATTTACTAAGTTATTGTATAATATATTCGCAGGCAATCTTGAAATTCCTGCTTTGCTCCTCATTTATTTATGGATTTATCGGATCTGTACGAATGCAATTGACATAAATATGCTATGATGAAGGAAAATGATCATAAACGAAGAATAGTAATCCTATCTAAAAATACCAAAGGGGCTAAATATTATGTTTGCTGAAGAACGACTTTTAAAAATTATGGAAATATTAACTCGATTAGGAAAAGCAACTGTAGGCGACCTAAGTGATAGTTTAGCCGTTTCTTCTGTAACTATCCGCAGAGATTTAGAAAGACTCGAAGAGCAAAAGCTGCTTACACGCACACATGGTGGAGCCATGGTCATTCAGCCTAATTCGCATGAGGTTGCTTATGAGAAATCTTTCTCTGAAAAGGAAGAAGCGTTTGCCGCTGAAAAGGAACGGATAGCTGAGTTTGCATCGAAACTTGTCGAAGATGGGGATGCTATACTTCTAACACCAGGAACAACGAATATGCGACTTGCGCGTATGCTTATTGGAAAGAAGGATTTAACGATTGTAACCAATGCAGCTAATATTGTAACACATATTGGAAGCCAGTCGGGGATTGATATTATTCTCACCGGCGGTAAATTAAGAAACAAATCTTTTGCAATGGTTGGACCTTTGGCTGATCAAGCCTTAAGTGGGATCCGTGTGGATAAGCTTTTTCTTGGTGTAGATGGGTTTGATTTCAACGAAGGTTTAACCACGCCGAATTTATCGGAGGCGAATACGAATCGCCAAATGATCTCGATTGCTAAGAAGGTTATTGTTGTCGCGGATCACAGTAAATTTGGCAAGGTTACCTTTTCGCAAATTGCTCCTTTAAATGTCGTTCATACAGTAATATCAGACAAGCTATTACCGGAAACTACGGCACAAAAAATCCGTGAACTAGGAATCGAATTAATTTTATGTTAGGGAATAATAGCTATTGTCAAATGGATTAGGATGACTTACAATATAAATGAAAGTAAACGAAAACAAATGATCACAAACGAATCTACATATCAAATATGGGAGTGAATCAAACATGGAAAGCTTAACACAATTAACCGAACGTTTCATTGATCTGCATGGCGGAACGAAAGAAGGTATTCGTTATTTTTTTGCACCCGGAAGAGTCAATCTAATTGGAGAGCATACGGATTATAATGGAGGTTATGTTTTTCCTGCGGCATTGACGTTTGGCACAACCTTATTGCTGCGCAAAAGGAAAGATGGAGAACTTCATATGGCTTCTGATAACTCTTCCTTGCAAAGGACGATCACATTAGAAAATGCGACTAATCTCAAAGAAGATGATTGGATTAATTATCCTAAAGGGATTTTAGTTCATTTAATGAAGCGCGGCTTTAACTTTGGCGGGTACGATTTACTTTATCATGGTGAAATTCCCAACGGAGCAGGTTTATCCTCTTCAGCATCGCTTCAGTTAGTAACAGCATTTGGTTTTATGAGTATGGAAGGTCATTCGATTGACCGCCAGCAGTTGGCACTCATTGCCCAAGAATCTGAAAACCAATTTATGAAAGTAAATTGCGGCATTATGGATCAATTTACGGTGGCCATGGGAAAGAAAGACCATGCTATTTTACTAAAATGCAATGATTTGCAGTATGATTATATTCCTTTTCAAAGCCAAGGTTACAAAATTGTGATCGGTAATACGAACAAACGCAGAGGCCTTCTGGATTCAGAATACAATGCGCGGAGAAGTCAGTGTGAACAGGCAGTGCAATATTTGCAAGCTGCATATCCAACCATGCATTTACTGGCAGAGATTGATTTGGAGCAATTTGAATTAAATAAACATCTTATTTCTGACGAAATCGTCCGTAAAAGAGCACAGCATGTCATTGAAGAAAATGATCGCGTCTTGCGTTCAGTAGATGCTTTAAAGCACAATAATTTAAGCCAATTCGGGCAATTGATGACGGCCTCGCATTATTCATTAAAAAATTTATATGAAGTAACATGTAGAGAATTGGATGTCATGGTTGAAGCAGCACATCAATGTAAGGGAGTCCTTGGCTCTAGAATGACCGGTGCCGGTTTTGGCGGCTGTACCGTATCGCTTGTGCATGAGGATTATGTAAATGATTTTATAGCTAATGTAGCAGCGGCATATGCCAATCAAACCAATTTGAGAGCAGATTTTTACGTTGCCGATATCGGGGATGGCGTTACGGAATTACAATTTTAGCAGAAAAGTAGGAGGAGTTCATTATGGCAGTTCTTGTTACGGGCGGCGCTGGATATATAGGATCACATACTGTAGCTGAATTATTGGATCGCAATGAGGAAGTCGTCATTGTTGATAATTTACAGCAGGGACATCAGGCGGCTGTTATGGGTGGTAAATTTTATAAAGGAGATATTCGTGACAATGAATTTCTCGACAAGGTGTTCGCGGAGAATGAGATTGAGTCCGTGATTCATTTTGCGGCTAATTCCCTAGTAGGCGACAGTATGATAAATCCAGGGAAATATTATCATAACAACGTTTATGGTGCGCTTAATTTATTAGAAAAAATGAAAGTTTGCGGCGTTAAAAAAATTGTGTTCTCCTCTACAGCGGCGACTTACGGTGAACCGGAGAGCATTCCCATTCTCGAGGATGATCGAACATTTCCGACCAATACTTATGGCGAAACAAAGCTGGCTATGGAAAAAATGATGAAATGGTTTGATATCGCGCATGGCATCAAATTTATTGCGCTTCGTTACTTTAATGCTGCTGGAGCACATGAGAACGGCTTAATCGGTGAAGACCATTCGCCAGAAACACATCTGGTTCCCGTTATACTGCAAGTACCATTAGGTCAAAGAGATCATGTCTCCATTTATGGAAATGATTATTCAACGCAGGATGGAACCTGTATTCGTGATTATCTGCATGTATCCGATTTAGCGGATGCCCATATTCTTGCTTTAGAAAGCTTACGCAGCGGAAGCGAAAGCAATATTTATAACTTAGGGAGCGGTAAAGGGTTTTCTGTAAAAGAAATGATCGAGATGGCTCGCAAAGTAACAGGACATCCGATTCCTGCAATTGTACAAGAAAGAAGAGCCGGCGATCCTGCAATTTTAATCGCATCTTCAGATAAAATAAAGCAGCAATTAGGATGGAACCCTAAGCGGGATAATCTCGATATGATCATTCGAACAGCTTGGAACTGGCACCAAAACCATCCAAATGGATACAGCAAACAATAAAACTGAGGTGAACAGCCAAATGAGTAAAGAGCCAGCGGACTTAAAGCATAGCATTCAAGTAGAGATTGCAAGGCTTGTGCAATTCGCGCTTTCCCATCACCTTCTTGAAGAATGGGATGCTGTTCCGGCGACGAATGCTTTGTTGGAGCTATTAAATGTAAGTGAGCCTTTAGCAGAGACGCTTCCTGATGAACATCAGGATAGTGCGGTGGACATTTTGGCAAATATTATGGACTATGCCCTATCGGTTGGTATACTTAGCGAAAATAATCTGACACAACGTGATTTGTTGGATGCCAAAATAATGGGGCTTTTGCTGCCTCGTCAATCTGAGGTCATTCGTCGTTTTTGGCAAACCGCTGAGGCTGAGTCGATTGAGAAAGCAACGAACGACTATTATCAATTTTCCATTGATTCCAATTATATTCATATGGATCGTATTCGTAAAAATGAATATTGGCAAACGCCAACCGATTATGGCAAGTTGGAAATTACAGTTAACCTATCCAAACCTGAAAAAGATCCGAAAGAAATTGCTATGGAACGAAGCTTGCCGCAGAGCAATTATCCAAAGTGCTTGCTTTGCTTTGAAAACGTTGGATATGCAGGGAGATTGAATCATCCCGCGCGGCAAAATCATCGGGTCATTCCATTGAAGCTGGATAAAGGTAATTGGTTTCTCCAATATTCGCCTTATGTATATTATAATGAGCATAGTATAGTTTTTTGCAGCGAGCATATTCCCATGCAAATAAGTGAACATACTTTTACTCGCTTGCTTGATTTCGTGGAACAGTTTCCGCATTATTTTGTAGGGTCAAATGCTGATTTACCGATTGTCGGCGGTTCGATTTTAAACCACGATCATTTCCAAGGCGGACACCATAGCTTTCCAATGGAAAAAGCGCCCGTTGAAGTGTCCTTTACACATTCCGGTTTTCCGGAAGTGCAAGGAGGAATCGTCAAATGGCCAATGTCAGTCATTCGAATCTCCAGTCCGAATCGTCAAGCTTTAGTTAAGCTGGCGACTCAAGTGTATGCATGTTGGCAAGCTTATAGTGATCCGAGCGTGGATATTTTATCGCATACCTTGCAGGACGCCAATTCAATTCCGCATAATACGATTACGCCTATAGCAAGAATAAATACAAACGGACAATTTGAGTTTGATTTGGTTTTGCGAAATAATCGCACAACCGCGCAGCATCCTTTTGGACTTTTTCATCCGCATCAGGAGCTTCATCACATTAAAAAGGAAAATATAGGTCTAATCGAAGTGATGGGCTTAGCTGTTTTACCAGGTAGATTAAAGGAAGAATTAGCGCAAATAACGCTCATTTTAACGGGCGAATTAAGCTTCGATGCGCAAATAACCGAGAATCCACAGCATGTATTATATAAACATGCGGACTGGATTAAAGAATTACTGAATAAATATGGAACGAATCAATCAAGGAAAGCCGTTGAATTTTGCCTGCAAAATGAGATTGGATATAAATTTTTAAATGTGCTGTTGGATGCAGGTGTTTATAAGCGAGATTCGTTTGGTGCAGACGCGTTTTTAAGCTTTATGGATCACTCAGGTTTTAAAGCTATTTAAGCAGAATATAGTAGAGGAGAGATATCAAGCATGGCGGTAATTTCGATAAAAACGATTCAATTTGGACAATGGGGAAATGCGATTCAAATAAGCAACGGCGTTGTTGAAGCAGTAGCTAGTGTTGACTTTGGTCCGAGAATTTTGCGATATGGCTTCGTAGGCAGAGAAAACATGTTTTTTGAGGACAAGGAACATAAGGACGATGACGATGTATTCGCGCCAATTGGTGGTGATGTATGGAATATATATGGTGGACATCGATTATGGACAAGCCCTGAAGTAGTTCCCAGAACGACTTATCCAGATAATCAAAAGGTTAGTTGGAAACAAATCGAAAACGGCATTGTCTTGACACCTGAACCTGAAAAGTGGAATAATCTGCAAAAAGAAATTGAAATAAGTATGAGTCCTGCGAATGGAGAAATAACCGTCATTCATCGTGTAACCAACGTGGGCGCTTGGCCTATTGAATTTTCACCGTGGGCATTATCTGTTATGGCTGCAGGCGGGACTGCAATTGTTCCGCAAGCAAAACGGCAAACAGGGTTTTTGGCAAATCGAATCCTTTCTCTTTGGGCTTACAGTAAAATGAATGATGAACGTGTTTATTGGGGCGATAAGTTCATTCTATTGAAGCAGCAGGCTGCAGCAACCAGTCCTTTTAAATTTGGCACTAATAATGAAGATGGATGGGCAGCATATTATAACTATGGCCAATTATTTGTTAAAACATATATTCACGATATGCAAGCATCTTATCCAGATTATGGTGTATCCTTTGAAGCTTATACCAATTCATTCTTTTTAGAATTAGAAACACTGGGACAGTTGAAACTAGTGGAGCCTAATGAAATGGTAAGTCATCATGAAAAATGGAATCTGTTTGAAAATGTGGATATAACTATAAGTAATGAAGATGTTTTGGATTCAGAAATGAACGCTTTTATAAAAAGATAAGTTGAATTTTGCAGGTTCTTTTGCGTTTTCCTCTTTTTCTTCGATCAAAAGCATGGTAAGATTAAATTTAGTGTGGAAGCATAGAAACAGAGAGCTCATCTCACTGGACTTTATGAGGGGGGAAAGGCGTATTGCTTAAACGTACTTTAATCGGCCTAATGCGTAGTTTTGATCAAACTGGAGAAAAGGCCAAGGACCCGGCTTTAAAAACCAAGCATTATAGAATGTCTAAAGACCAAGCGTGGACAGAAGTGACGACCACCTTGAAAAAATTAAATGGCTACAAAATTTTACACGAAGTAAAAAATGTCGGTGAAATTGTACTTGAAAAAAAGACGATTACAGGCAGAAGGCTAGATATTACGGTCACGTTATTTTCGATTAATCCTTCGAAAACTGCTATAGATATTTACTCTGCTTCACGGGGCTCTTTGGGTGATTTAGGAGCGAATTATCGGACTATTCTGCAAATTTATCGGACCTTGGATCAAAAGCTTGCTGCATACAAAATTACATAAAAAAGCGAGGAAGGGTTTCTTCCTCGCTTTTTTTTGGCAAAAGGCCTACACTAATTTGGAAACCGCTTCAATGGCTTTATCGAAATCCGGGGGATTGGTCATTTCAGCCAAGTACTCCACATACTGAACGTTATTGTCTGCATCCACAACAAAAATGGAGCGCATTAACAAACGAAGCTCTTTAATTAAAACGCCATAAGCAACTCCGAATGAAGCTTCTTTATAGTCGGAAAGCGTGACAACCTGGTCAACACCTGCAGCTCCGCACCAACGGGCTTGAGCAAAAGGCAAGTCCATGCTTATGGTAAGAACAGTCACTTTATCTCCTAGTTTAGCGGCTTCAACATTGAAACGACGGGTTTGCGCATCGCAGACACCAGTATCAAGAGAGGGAACTACACTAATTAATTTAATTTTTCCATCAAAATCGTGTAAGGACACTTGATTCATTAAATCCTTATTTACTTTAAAATCAGGTGCTTTATCTCCCACTTTGATTTTAGTACCAACAAGTGTAAGCGGGTTTCCTTTTATTGTTGCAACTCCAGTGCGTTCTTGCGACATACGAATAATTCCTCCTAAAATTTTTTATAATACTTGGTAATGGTTTCTTTGTTATTATAATATGTAGAAAAGGCACTTGTCCAATTTGGAAGGTAGGATCGAAATGGAACTTAGACAACTGCAATATTTTGTTAGTGTAGCTCGAAAGCAGCACGTCACCCAAGCGGCAGAAGAACTGCATGTGGCGCAATCTGCTGTAAGTCGGCAAATTCATTTGCTTGAAGAAGAGTTAGATCTTAGTCTTTTTGTACAAAAAGGGCGTAATCTACAGCTAACGCCTGTGGGGAAATTATTTTTAGCCAAAATAGAGATGATTCTTTCTGATTTGGAACGTGTGGTTCAAGAAGCGCATGAATTTCTCGATCCGAATAAAGGCGAAATTCGCATAGGGTTTCCGCACAGCTTGGGAATCAATTTACTGCCTACTGTGGTGGCGTGTTTTCGCAAAGATTATCCCAACGTGAAATTTCGCTTGAAGCAAGGAACGTTTAATAGTTTAATTCGCGATGTGATTAATGGAGAGATAGATTTGTCATTTATTTCACCGTTTCCGGAAAATCATGCTTTAGTTTCCGGCGAGCTGCTGCTGACAGAAGAGCTGTTTGCCATTTTACCCGCTCAGCATGAATTGGCGGGTGCCAAATCGCTTCATTTAGCTCAGCTAAAAGAAGAACCATTTGTGATGTTTAGTGAAGACTATTCACTGCGTGCCATTGTTTTGGAAGCTTGTAAAAAAGCTGGTTTTGTTCCGAAGTTTGGATTTGAAGGTGACGAGACGGATACGATTCGCGGCCTGGTTGCGGCTGGCTTAGGCGTTAGCCTGCTGCCTGAAATGGCTATTACAGAAATGGGTCCGCTGCAGCCAGCCAAAGTTCGCTTGCAAGAACCAAAAGTAACAAGGACCATTGGTCTGATTCGTCGTAAAGGCGAAAAAATCCCGCCTGTAGCTGAAGGATTCCATAGCTTTCTAACGGAATATTTTAGAAATAAATAAACAAGCTTCTCTTAGCCATTAGACGCTAAGGGAAGCTTGTTTTTAATCGTCTGAACGATTTGTAAAGATCAATACATATTTGAGAAGCTCCAATACAGAGATTAATGCAGCAGCGACATAGGTTAACGCAGCGGCGTTTAATACTTTTCCAACTCCGATTTGTTCATTGCTATGAATAAAGCCTAATGGTTCCATTGCTCTTCGTGCACGATTGCTTGCATTAAACTCTACCGGTAAAGTAATTAATTGAAAGAAGACAGCTATAGAGAAAAATAGAATGCCTATGCCAAGTAAAAAGTGTAAACCCGAGAAAATAAAGCCAGCCATGATCATTAAAGGCGCTATCCCGGAGCTAAAGTTAACGATGGGAAAGATATGATGCCGAGCCACTAACATAGGGTAATGAACTTTATGCTGAATGGCATGACCGACTTCATGGCAAGCGACTGATATCGCTGATATCGATTTTTCGTAATAAACAGGCTCGGATAAGCGAACAACTCGCTGTGTGGGATCATAATGGTCTGTGAGCGTCCCTTGAATAGGCTCAACTGCTATCTCATACAAGCCATTCGCATCCAGCATTCTGCGTGCAGCCTCATAGCCTGTGACTCCTGCTTGATTAGGCACTTGCGACCATTGATTAAAATTACCCCTAACACGGAACGAAGCCCACATAGATAATATAAAAGCCGGTAAAATGAGTAGATCCACCCAAGTGAAATAAAACATAGCCAATCATCCTTCCTTAAAGAAGAGGACCTTTTCCGAGTAATATCAATATCGCTTCAATACAAGCGGCGCTTTGCGGGGTAATAAATTTAAACGCTTGCTTTATTTGATTTGGCTTTAGTTGATCAATCATTGGACTCAGTTCCTTTAATTCCTTCTCCAATTGATGCATATGTACCTGAAGGGATGTTAGTTTATCGGTGACTTGGCCATTGTGACTTACTTTATCCAATTGTTCAAAGGCGATTTTGATTTCTTCTAGGGTATATTTCTCTTTCTTCATTGTTTCAATACGTTTTAATCGAGATAAGGTTTCATCACTATAATAGCGATAATTTTTATCCGATCTTTTGTCGGGTTCTAATAATCCGAGCTTAGTGTAGTAATCAATGGTCCGTTGGCTGACATCGGAAAGCTTAGCCAGTTCGCCAATGCGATAAAATTTTTCCATTCGAACTCACCTCTCCTCTTGTTCAACCCTTTATATTATGATACTTAATTTAAACCGTACAGTCAAAGGTCATACTTTTTACGTTAATACATAACACAGTATGTGATATATAGTGAAATTCCGAATTATTATGTTAGATATTTAATTATATTTCGTGTTTTGGGAAAATACCTGTTGTCAAAATGACTGGTTTTGTATATAATGACAATAAGATATACGTTATATGTTAAATATTCTAACATGAAAAGGGAGAGAGTCGTATGTTAAAGAAATTTTTACTTGCAACATGTTTTATGGTCCTGTTATTCCCCACATTGGCATTTGCCGATGATGCCACGATCCCGCAATTAACAAGTGCGATCGATTCGGTTTGGGTCTTGGTTGCCGCTGTGTTAGTCATTTTTATGCAAGCAGGTTTTGCATTGCTTGAAACGGGCTCTACACGCATGAAGAATGCAGGCCACGTAGCAGGGAAAACGATCTTAACCTTTGGAATATGTGCTCTTGCATTTTGGGCGCTTGGTTTTGGGTTCGCTTTCGGTGATGGCAATGGTTTTTTTGGAACGCAGGGTTTCTTTTTAGACGGTACTTCAGATAGTGCCAAGCTTTTTAGCTCCATGTCCGCTTCTGATGTGAATATCGGTATTAAATTTTTATTCCAGCTTGCTTTTGCTGGTGTATCATTAGCGATTGCTTGGGGTGGTTTTGCGGAGAGAGCTAAGCTAACCGTATACTTTATCTTCGGCGTTTTGTTCACAGTCTTAATTTATCCGATCGTAGCGCATTGGGTTTGGGGCGGCGGTTGGTTATCCAAATTGGGTATGCAGGATTTCGCCGGTTCGACTGTCGTTCATTTGCAAGGTGCAACAGCAGCCTTGGTTGCGACCATTTTACTTAAACCACGGATTGGGAAGTTCAACAAGGACGGTTCACCGAACCTGCTTCCAGGGCATAATCAAGTTTTATCCGTTTTAGGTGTTATTATTCTTTGGATTGGGTGGTTTGGTTTCAACCCTGGTAGTACTTTAAGTGCTATGGGTGATGGATTCTTCGGTTATGTTGCTTTGACCACGAATATGGCAGCGGCGGCTGGAGGTGTAGCAGCGTTAGTTATTTCATGGATGTACTTTGGCAAGGCTGATATTCCGAGTATGTTAAATGGTGTGCTTGCTGCATTGGTAGCAATTACTGCGGCATGCGCATATGTTACCCCTTTGTCTGCAATTATCATTGGCGCACTGGCAGGTATCATTACGTTCTTCACGGCACAATGGTTTGAAAAATTTGGTTTAGACGATCCGGTTTATGCTTTCTCCGTTCATGGTATTGCCGGGATTTGGGGAACTTTATCTACAGGATTGTTTGCTACAGTGGAATTGGCTGCAAAAAATGGTGTGGGTCAAGCGGGATTGTTCTATGGTGGTGGATTACATCAGCTTGGAGTTCAAGCCGAAGGCGTTTTCGCAGCATTCGCATTTGTAGCTGTACTCAGCTTTATTATTCTTGGTATAATAAAATTAATCATGGGTCTTCGCGTTACAGAAGAAGAAGAAATTATCGGTTTGGATTTAAGCGAGCATGGTTCATATGGATATCCGGAACAAATGAAGAAAGCTGGACAAACACTTTAATCAATAATTAAAATATAAAGTAACCGTTGTTTGGCGGAAGGGGATCGCACCATGTATAATCGCTCGCTTGAATCGAGCCGTAAGCACATTGAATTGGCTAATGATTACGCCGGTTTAAGAGTGATACGGGATCAAGTGCATGTGATGATGCAGGAGCATCCTCTTTTAGCTAGTTCATATGAATGGAACGAGCAAACGAATGATATTCATGACTGGTTCATCCAACGATGTGTCGAGCTCGCTGAAAATATCCTCAGAGAAAAAGGATTCGGTTCACCGCCTGTTCCTTATGTTTTCGTGCTTTTTGGCAGCGGTGGCAGAAGAGAGCAAACGCTCTGGAGCGATCAAGACAATGGGTTAATTTACGGGCTTAATGCAGAAGCGAATATGGAAGAGGTTAGTTTTTATTTTGCAACCTTGGCTGAGTCTATTGTTGAAGGCTTGAAAATATTGGGCTACCCCCCTTGCGAGGGAGATGTCATTTGCAGCAATGCTTTATGGTGTAAATCGCTGGAAGATTGGAAGTTAATGCTCTTTAATTGGTTATCTGAGCCGAATTGGGAGCATATTCGCTATTTGTTAATTGTTGCTGATATGCGGGGTATTTATGGAAAATCCGCTATTTTAGCGGAATTGAAGTCATTTTTCCTTGGATATGTGCAAGATCACCGAAGTATTCTGGAGGATATGCTGCGCAATACGCTGCATCGTAAAACTTCATTAGGTATTTTTGGGCAATTGCTTAAGGAAAGATACGGTGAAGATGCGGGTGGAGTCGATATTAAGTATGGCTCTTATATTCCGATTGTGAATGGAATTCGACTTCTGGCGATTCAAGCTGGAATCTCGGAGACATCGACTTTAGTACGGATTGATCAATTGTTGGCCATTGGATTTATCGCAAATGTTCAAGCGACGGAATGGAAGCGGGCATTCTTGCTAAATATGGATTTGCGCTCCAAGACTCCTTATCAATTGACGGAAGGATTTTATTCTTCAAGAGGCAAGCTTTCTGTCCATCTATTGACCAAACAAACTCGTCAAGAATTAAAATTCTCCCTTCATGCAGGCATCGATTTACAGAAATTCGTGCAAAAGAAAGTTAAAGAAGAAATAGAGAGATTACAGTAAAGGAGTTGGAAGCGGATGAAGGAGACGAAACCTTCCGGTGGGATGTGGCAGCTCTATAAAATGGGCGGGATAACACCGGCAATCAATTCGATGTTTAACCCGCAAAATGCGCAGCAAATGGCCTTCATCCGCTCCATCATGAAAGAGCAGCGGAAAAACTCGTTATACGATGTACAATTGGACAATTTACAAGCCGTTGTGTTTGATCTGGAAACGACAGGTTTCTCCCCATATAATGGAGATGAAATTATATCGATTGGGGCCGTTGTTGTTGAAGGGGTAGAAGTTAAATCCGAGGAAACGTTTTATAGCAATGTGAATCCAAAACGCAATATACCTGCCGTAATTGAAAAATTAACAGGCATTACGAATCAAATGGTTGCCGAGGCTCCCGACTTGATTCAGGCGCTGCGTAAATTTTTAGAGTTTGTTCAGCGGCGTGTGTTGATTGCCCATGGAACTGGGCATGACAAGCAATTTCTTAATTCCGCCTTATGGAAAACATCGAAAGTAAACTTGTCGCACCGGATGCTGGATACGATGATGATTGCTAAGTGGCTGCAGCCGAAGCGCAAAAATTATGGTTTGGATTCATTGCTGGATGATTATGAAATTGAGGTAGACCAAAAGCAGCGGCATCATGCTTTAGGTGATTCATTAATGACAGCTAAGCTGTGGTGCAAGCTGATGAAGGAAATGGAATTAAGGGAAGTGAGTAATTTAGGCGAGCTTTACGCTCATTTAAGCCACTATTAAATTAAAAAAGCACTATCGCCTGCTCTGTGATGGAGATAGGCTTTTTTTCTGTTGCAAGGTCTATTTTATAAGCTTTCAAATCGGGTTGATTGACACGTTCAAATGATACAATCCAATAGGTTGGTAAATTCCAATGTGCTTGCAGATCAAGCTTGGATGGAAAAGCGGAAGTAGCAGGGTGAGAATGAAAAATACCTACCCAGTTTTCACTGATTTCGGAAGGATATAAAAGCGTGACCAATTCATGCGGAGCAAATAAAAATTGATGTTCGGGATTCTCCGAAGCATTAGAAATGCCTCGTATGGAGTTAATTAGAATTTGATCCGGCTTGACCACGCCAAACAGTACTCCGCAAGCTTCGTTCGGAAGCTTTTCGTTACAATAGGTAATTATCTGTTGGATTAACTCAACTGAAATTTTAATCATTTTGCACCCCGATATACCATGAATCCTAGCTTAATACATTATACACTGTATAAAGAAAGGAAGGTATAAAGGTCTTTTTAACTTACTTTCGCATCCGGCTTTATCGTAAAAAAGACGAGTCCTAAGGTGATGAACGATAACGCGGAAACGGAGATGAAAATAGCTGCATGGGAGACGTCCATTAACCAACCGAATAAAGGCGGCCCCAAGGCAACACCTAGAAATCGCAAACTGCTGTAAAGCGATGTAATCATACCCCGTTCTGCTTTTTCTATAGAGCCTGTAATCATCGTGTTTAAACAGGGGAGCAGAAGCCCGGTGCCGATACTGCTTATTGTCAGTAAGCCGATAAACAAATAAATATTTTTAAACCAAAAAATGGTTAGTGCTAAGGAAAGGGTCATTAAGATTAAACCAATATTCATCAGCCAGCGCATCAGTATACCGTTCTTTTTAATCGCACTCCCCGTAATGTAGGAAACGGTCACCATGCCTAAAAGGGGGATGGCGAGCACAAGTCCTTTCATTACCCCGGTAATGTTATAGGGCGGATCCTCTAAAATATTGGATAAGTAAAACAAAACCCCAAACAAAGTAAACAAAGCAAGGGAGCCTGCAAAAAATGACGGGATCAGCCAATGTCCTTTTTCCTTTAAAATTTTACCGATTGCGGAAACATATTGTTTTAATTTTTGAGGCTGTGTTTGTTTCTTTGGTTCTTTGATCAGCCAAACTACAGCGATAAAGGAAATAAGGCAAAATATCGGGAAAGCAAAGAATGCGGCATACCAAACAATTAAGGCGAGCAGCGCACCGATAATTGGACTTATTACTTTACCGGTGCCGTTGGAGGCTTCAGTTAGCCCTAGCGCTTTACTCTCCGTAGCACCTTGATACATATCGCCGACAAGTGCCATGGCAATAGGGGCTGTACCTGCCGCGCCTAACCCTTGTAATGCCCTTGATATGATAATTACAGTATAGGACCCCCAGACCGCGCCGAAGCCTGCCAGAATGCCGGCGGCACCATATAAGATTAAGGAAGGAATGATAACGGCTTTGCGATTAAAACGATCCGATAAATAGCCGGCTATGGGGATGAAAATGGCCGCGGTTAAAGAAAATAGCGTAATGATAAAACTGCTTTGTGATTTAGTGATTCCGAGCTGAGTAACCATTTGTGGTAAAATTGGAATGAGCATGGAGTTTCCAAGAACCAATACGAGCGGAATGGTTGCAATGGCGAAAAATTCACTGGCTTTTCCTTTGGATTTGGATTTTTTCTGTTTGTTTTCTTGCTCTTCAGCTTGCATGGAGCCTTCAAACGAAACGTTTAATCGTTTTTTTGTTTTTGTAGTTGCCAAGAGGAAAAACTCCTTCGCTCATGTATTTGCATTTACTATTCCCGCATGGTAAAACAATCATACGAGCAAATGATAATTTGAACGATGGAGAAGTGATCTGAAATGGTTGATCCAGCATGAACAAAAATATTACAGTGTTCATTGTTTTAATGCTATTGGTAGGTGTGGCTATATTTCAAAACCTAAATGCACATGGCAAAGAAAAGAATGAAGTGAACAATACCCTGGAAGTAGCTCCAAAAGCTCATTTTCAAGCACCAGCGTTTGATTTAGAGGGCATGGATGGACAGACGTACAAAGTTGGTGGAAAGCGTGATAAACCAGTACTCGTTAATTTTTGGGCCTCTTGGTGCGACGCCTGCGAAATAGAAGCGCCGGACTTGAAGCAACTATATGACAAATATAAAGGACAATTTGATTTATATGCCGTAAACACAACCGATAAGGACCATTTAGCGGATGCACAAGCTTTTGTTAAAAGTCACAGCTTACCCTTTCCAATTTTGTTGGATACAAAAGGTAAGGCAGCTGATTTATATCGCTTCTCGTTTATTCCAACAAGCTTTCTTATTGATCGCAATGGCGTCGTAGTCGAAGTTGTTAATTTGCTGACAGCCAAAGAACTGGAGAGCAAAATTAAAAAACTGATCAAAGGCTAGAAAATCAAAACTCCAATTCCACTTTATTTGTGGTTTTGGAGTTTTTTTGTGCTTTTATGGGGACTGAAATCATTTGATAACTTCGTAATATTACACTTAGAAAACATAAAGATGCTCATCGTGGAATACATGTACACTCACCTATAATATATGAAAACGCTATCATTTTTAGAACATTAAAGGAGGTGGTAGGAAAGAACCTTAGGCAAAATAGCAAGAAAATAAGCGCAAAATTAGGAGGGATTTCGAGAAATAAATGATGACGGGATCAACCACTCTTATAGGTAACAAAAACAACGAGGAGGTTTTATATGTTAGCAAATATTAATTTTTCAAAAAGAAATCCGTTAGTGATTCTTTTTCTAGCTTTTGCCTTAATTTTATCTCAGTTTTCATTTTTCCCTTCGGTCACATCAGCGGCAACGAATTTGGCGTTAGGAAAAGCCATTACCTCAAGCGGTCATTCCGACGTCTATGTAGAAACCAACGCGAATGACGGCAATCAAGCAACGTATTGGGAAAGTACGAACAATGCCTTCCCGCAATGGATCCGCGTGGATCTTGGAAGCGCTAACACAGTAAATCAAGTGGTTCTTAAACTTCCAACAGGCTGGGGAACAAGAACCCAAACATTGTCTGTATTGGGAAGCGCGGATGATGTGAACTATAGCACGATGGTTGCATCAACTGCTTATACTTTTGATCCAGCTAGCACAAATACGGTGACGATTAATTTTTCTGCAACCAGTGCAAGGTATGTGAAAATTAATGTAACAGCAAATACGGGATGGACAGCAGCTCAAATATCTGAATTTGAGGTATACGGATCTGCAACGCCAACCCCTACACCTACTCCTACAGCAACGCCAACAGCAACACCAACACCAACACCCGTGCCTGGCAGCAATTTAGCCTTAAGTAAAGGCATAACTGCAGGCAGTATCATTCAATCCTATGTAGCAACTAATGCAAACGATGGAAATCAAGCGACGTATTGGGAAGGTGCAGCTAACGCCTATCCGAACTGGATTCGCGTCGATTTGGGCGGTACCAGCAGTATCAATAAAGTGGTGCTTAAGCTTCCTACAGCTTGGGGTGCAAGAACGCAAACCTTGTCTGTATTGGGAAGCGCTGACGATGTAAACTATACTACGCTTATCACATCAGCGGCATATACGTTTAGTCCGAGTGCGAACACGGTAACTATCAATTTCACTGCGACGAGCACTCGCTATGTCAAATTGAACTTTACGGCTAATACCGGATCGACCGGAGCGCAAGTATCCGAGTTTGAGGTGTATGGAAGCGCTGTAGCTACACCAACACCGACACCAACAGCAACGCCGACACCAACGCCTACACCGACACCAACACCAACACCTACAGCCACACCAACGGCCACTCCGACTCCTACTGCAACACCTACACCGGGGCCGACAACCACTTATCAAGCTGAAAGTGCAACTTTAAGTGGTGGAGCCGCTGCGACAACTAACCATACTGGATATCTGGGAACCGGCTTCGTTGAAGGCTATTGGACCCAAGGAGCGACAACAACCTTCAACGTGTCTGTCGCGACTGCCGGATGGAAGGATGTGACGCTTCGCTACGGTAACGGTTTTGCTGCTTCTAGCATCTCGGTTTACGTCAATGGAACCAAGGCGGTACAAAGCTCTCTGCCGACAACAGGCAGCTGGGATAGTTGGCTTACCAAGACTGAGACTTTTTACTTGAATGCCGGAGCCAACACCATTGCATACAAGTACGATGCTGGTGATGGAGCCAACATTAACCTGGATCAAATCACAATCGGAGCAACCACGCTGCAAAAACCTGACTTAACGGTCACCAATTTGACCTGGACGCCGACAGGCACATTGTATGAAGGAACAGCTGTAACTTTTAGCGCAGAAGTTACCAATTCGGGAACCGGAGCAACGGCGAATTCTGCCCATAAGGTTTCTTTCCGGGTTAATGGAAGTGAGGTAGCAACCGGTACTGCCACTTTGAGTATCGCAACCAATGGGAAAGCTACCATCTCTGCTTCAACTCCTTGGTCGTCATCTTTTGGCAACTACACGGTATCCGCCGTTGTGGATCCGGATAACACAATCAGCGAGTTGAACGAAAATAACAATTCCTTGTCCAAATCTCTGACTCTTGCCCAACTGCCGGGACCTGACCTAATCGTACAGAGTGTGTCCTGGTCTCCCAGCAATCCTCAGCCCGGCAACGCTGTAAGCTTCATTGTAACGGTCAAGAATCAGGGTATCGATCCGGCTAGCGGAGCTATAGCTGCCCGAGTCGTTGTTGGGACTACTACTCTTAACGGTTCCTTAGCTGGTGGTCTCGCGGCAGGAACCTCAGGCACTGTCAGCATCTCGGGAACTTGGACTGCTGTGAATGGAGCAGCGGCTATTACGGCGACAGTTGATCCGTTGAACTCGATCACTGAGACTAACGAGACCAACAATACCTTGGCGACGAGTCTTTATGTAGGCCAAGGCGCTAATATTCCTTATGTTGAAGTTCAAGCCGAAGATGCTGCCACCAACGGCACTGTGATTGGCCCGAGTCGCGCTTATCCAAGCCTGGCTGGAGAAGCTTCCGGAAGAAAAGCGGTAACGCTTAGCTCACAAGGGCAATATGTGGAATTTACTGTACCACAGAATGCGAATTCCATCGTCCTCCGCTACAGCATTCCCGACAATGCCGCAGGTACTGGAATCACCGCGCCGCTTAGTCTTTATATCAAGGGTCAGCGTCAAACAGATTTAACGCTTACCTCAAAGTATGGGTGGTACTACGGCGGTTATCCATTTAACAATAATCCCGTTGATGTTAGACCACATCATTTTTATGATGAAGTACACCAATTGGTAGGCCAGATGTCAGCAGGCGACAAAGTCAGAGTTCAGCTTGATGCGGGCGATAACGCAGGTTCATATACCATCGACTTGATGGACTTTGAACAAGTTGCGCCTGCAGCCACGCAGCCAGCCGGTTCTTTATCGCTTACTGCTGACTTTGGCGCTGATCCTACCGGAGCAGTGGATGCTACAACGGCTACGCAAAATGCGGTCAATGCCGCATCGAGCCAAGGCAAAGTGTTATGGATCCCACAGGGGACATACAAGATCAACTCCCAGATCCTTGTCAATAATGTGACTATTAAGGGAGCTGGCATGTGGTATTCCACGTTCCATTTCGTAACTTCTACCGGCAACAGTGAGGGCTTCTATGGAAATTATGCGCCAAATCCTAGCACCAACGTGCATCTTTCCGACTTCGCCATCCTGGGAGAGGTTATGGTACGCAACGATAACGACCAGATCAACGGTATCGGCGGCTCCTTGTCGAATTCCACAATAGACAGACTCTGGATCGAACACACCAAATGCGGTATGTGGCTGGATGGTCCGTTCGACAACCTGAAGATTACTGGTGTTATCATCCGTGACCAGAATGCCGACGGTGTCAATTTCCATAAGGGCATCACTAATTCTAGTGTCACACAATCCATACTCCGCAATACGGGTGATGATGGATTAGCGATGTGGAGTGATTCAAGTGGAAATTCTATAGCCGATGCGAACAACTCGTTCTCGCATAATAGAGTTGAAATGCCAGTTCTTGCCAATGGTATTGCTCTCTATGGCGGAACAAACAACAGCGTCACCGACAACTACGTTGCTGACCAGCAGGCTGAGGGCGGCGGTATTCATGTTGGCAATCGCTTCTCCCCTGTAACACCGGTTAGCGGCATCATCACTATTGCACGCAATGTGATTATCCGCTGTGGTTCTGAAGACTACTACCAAGGCTGGAATTTTGGTACCGGTGCGCTGTGGTTTTATGCGCTCGACACGGCCATGACGGCGACTATCAATGTGGACGATAATCAGATACTTGATAGTAATTATGAAGCCATTCATTTCATTGGATCGAGCATTAGCAATGTGACTTTTAACCGTGATCAGATTATCGGTGCGGGCACTTTCGCTATAGAAAGCCGGGCCAATGGCGGATCCGTTACATTCAACAATGTGACGGCATCCAAGCTAGGGAGAGGTAGTTTCTTTGGCTCTGCAAACGGTTTGCAGGTCATTCAAGGGCCGGGGAATTCGGGTTGGAGCGCAACACCGGTTCTCTATGATCCTTACCCTACACCAATATATTTGCCCTAAACGCAGTGAGGGCTGTTGAGTAAGCCTAGTTTTTCTGGGCTTACTTTTTTTATAAATGATGGTGATACAAATAAATTCATAAGCATTTTGTTGATTCGTATTGGAACTCAACATAGGCTTCACATCCTTGGTTTGTCACCTGTATTATACCAAATTAACGCGGTGAATTGAAGAAGTCTTTCGGCAAAAAAAGGCTGTTGAGAAGCCAAAAGTGAAGGATTTGTATGTCGAGTGGAAAGTTTACGGGCCACCTTTGAATATTGCATCGTTCCCTTCGTCTAATAAGAGGATGCAATTTCAAGAGCGGCTGCAACGACATACAAATTCGCAACGGTTAGGTTTCTCAACAGCCCCCTTTAAATATGAACTGAACTAATGGTTCACTAATCCAAATCGTTCCTTTTGTACTTCCGGTTCTTGAGTAATGTGAGTTTTTCCTATAAGCGCATAGCGGATGCTATCGATTAAAGCTTGCCAGCTGGCTTCAAAAATATTTTCGGAAACACCGACAGTATTCCAGGTATTGCTAGAATCACTGGATTCGATTAAAACGCGTACCTTTGCAGCGGTGGCGTCTTTTTCATCGATAACCCGAACCTTATAATCTGATAAATGCATATTCTGAATGGTTGGATAGAAAGGGATGAGGGCTTTGCGCAGCGCATTATCCAAAGCATTGACCGGACCGTTGCCTTCGGCTACGGTATAAACAATTTCTCCACGAATGTTTAATTTAATAATCGCTTCGGAAACAACTGCTTGACTGGCTGTTTTTTCCACACTAATTTTAAACGACTCTAACTTAAATAATTCATCTAAGCCACCTGATGCTTGTCGCAGCAATAATTCCAAAGAAGCATCTGCACCTTCAAATTGATAGCCTTGGTGCTCCATATCTTTGATTTTATCGATGATTTCTTTGGTTTGCGCTTGCTCGATGTTTAAATTTAAGTTCAACTCCTGAGCTTTAAAGAGGAGATTACTTTGCCCTGCCAATTCAGAAACAAGCACGCGTTGTTTGTTACCGACCCACTCCGGAACGATATGCTCATAGGTTCTAGCATCCTTCATTATCGCAGAGACGTGAATACCGCCTTTATGTGCAAAGGCAGCTATTCCGACATATGGCTGGTTCACAGGCATATGGACATTCGCGATTTCGCTAACATAGCGCGCTACAGAAGTTAGACTTTTCAGTTGCTCTTCCGTTAGACAATCGTAGCCAAGCTTTAATTGCAGATTTGGAATAATGGAACACAGGTTAGCGTTGCCGCATCGTTCGCCATAGCCATTCATCGTACCCTGTACTTGACGAGCCCCTGCCTGGATTGCAGTTAAACTGTTGGCTACTGCCAATTCACAATCATTGTGGGTATGAATTCCGATCGGTGCTGTCATAATTTCACAAACCTTAGATACGATTTCATAAATTTCTCCTGGCAAAGTACCGCCATTTGTATCACAAAGTACGATCCAATCAGCTCCGGCTTCTTCTGCTTTTTTGATGCAAGCTATGGCATACTCCGGATTATTTTTGTAGCCGTCAAAAAAATGCTCCGCATCATAAATGGTTTCAAGGCCTTTGGATTTTAAAAATTTAAAGGAATCATATATCATCGCCAGATTTTCTTCTAATGTAGTTTGTAATGCAGTATGCACATGGAAATCCCATGCTTTACCAACCAAAGTAGCTACAGGCATGCCGCAGTCGATGATGCGCTTTAACCCTGCATCTGTTTCAACAGGTGTATCCTTGCGGCGTGTACTGCCAAAGGCAACGAATTTAGCGTTTTTTAACTGAATCTGTTTCGCGCGTTCAAAAAATTCTATATCCTTGCTATTGCTCCCGGGGTTGCCACCTTCAATATAATGAACGCCCAATAAATCGAGCTTTTGCGCAATTTTAATTTTATCCTCAACGGATAAGCTAACCCCTTCACCTTGGGTGCCGTCTCTTAATGTAGTGTCAAATATTTTCACTTGTGAAGTCATTGTATGTCCCCCTAAAAATGGCTTGAATCAGTATAAGATAAAACGACTAAAAATCAAATTATCATTAAATATTATAACATAATTTCACATGGAGAACACGCTTTTCGCAAATCGATCACTTGACCGCAATACAGTGGAATTGTATGCTGTAAGTGGTTTACTATTTTACGGAGGTGCTTTACTTTATGACGACGAATCCATCTAGAACTTTATTGCCTGTACCAAATCCGCATGAAGATCGCGATTACGAAGTGGAAATTGAATGCCCGGAGTTTTCTGCTTTGTGTCCAGTAACCGGTCAGCCTGATTTTGCAACCATTACTTTCAAATATATTCCCGGGCCTTATATTGTAGAATTAAAGTCGCTTAAGCTTTATTTATGGAGTTTTCGTGATGAGGGGCATTTTCATGAAGATGTCACCAATATGATTTTAAAAGATTTTGTTAGACTCATTCAACCGCGTAAACTTCATGTGACTGGTAAATTCAACGTACGTGGTGGCATTTACACAACGGTTCGTGCCGAATATGAAGCCGAGCGATGAGTTTTATCCGAAGAATGGGAGAGTCATTCTTCATATTGATATGAATGCTTTTTATTGTTCGGTTCATGAAGCGTTGGAACCAGACAAATACAGCGGAAAGCCAATTGCTGTTGCCGGAAGCGTGGAACTGCGAAAAGGGATTATCGTCACCTCTTCTTATACAGCCAGAGCTTCTGGGGTAAAGACAGGGATGCAAGTGCGTGAAGCCCTAAAGGTGTGTCCTCAGCTTATTCTTATTCAACCGGACTTCGAGCAGTACAGGCTTTTTTCGCGTCGCTTTATGCAAATTGCTTATAGCTATTCGCCTCTTATTGAAGCGATGTCGATTGACGAATGCTATTTGGACATTACAGGCTCTAAGCAATTTGGCGCCCCATTAGAAATTGCCCAGATGCTGCAAAAACGCATCATGATTGAACTTGCCTTGCCTTGCTCCATTGGAATAGCGCCAAATAAGCTGTTAGCGAAAATCGCTTCAGACATGAAAAAGCCCAATGGTATATCGATATTGCGCCGCAGGGATGTTCCGCATTTACTATGGACCAAGCCTTGCGTAAATTTATTTGGGTTAGGACAGCGAACTGCGGAAAAACTAAGCAAGCTAAATATTCAAACCATTGGAGATCTGGCGGTTGCAGAAGAGAGCTTTCTAGTCAAACATTTTGGTGTCGTTGGTTCTTGGCTGAAACAAGCGGCAAACGGAATAGATGAATCGCTGGTTAACCCATTGCAGGAAGCCAGTAAATCCATTGGTCATACGACAACCTTGCCGCAAAATTTAACCGAAAAGGCCGATGTGGAGCGAGTATTTTTAAATTTAGCCGATCAAGTCTCAAGAAGGTTACGTAAGCAGCAGTTAACTGCAGGTACGGTGCAGATTACGATACGCAATCCAGAGATGAAAACCATTACCCGCTCGTTTACTTTACCAACGCCAACTGAAAATGCGGATGATATTTATCACCAAGCATGTCGATTGTTTGCTGAACATTGGGAAATTGGCAAGCCTGTACGTTTACTAGGCATCACACTGCAGAATCTTATGGATAAGGCTAATTCTGCTTTGCAGCTTGATTTATTTAATTTCTCCAAACAACCAAAGAAAGAACAATTGACTCGCACGATGGATCAAATTCGCGATAAGTATGGTGAAAATGCTCTATTAACTGCCGGCATGATTACTAATGATCCGTCTGCATTGATACGTAATCACAAGGCGCGTGGGACATCTTTACAGATGGATCATTTGAAAATAAGAAATTTCGATGAAGATTGAATATTTTCACCAAAACTACGACATAAATATTTGAACTTTCCATCGATTTGTATTATAGTTTACATGATGATATTAATGAGGAGGAATTTTAGTTATGGCTAAATACACTTGGGTCGAAAAAGATACATGTATCGCTTGTGGTGCATGCGGTGCAACAGCACCTGATATTTATGATTATGACGATGAAGGTTTAGCAGAAGTAATTTTTGACGGAGACGGTAATAAGGGAAATACAGCTATTCCTGATAACTTACTTGATGATCTACAAGATGCGCAAGATGGTTGCCCAACAGATTCAATTAAAGTTGCAGATGCTGCTTTTAACAAAGCAGGCTAAACTATTATTTAGACAAAACAAATACAGGCTGTTCCTCAAGATAGGTTATACTATCTTTGGGAGCAGCCTTTATCATTTCACTCTTATTCAGGTGCTTTAATGTGATCAATGACTTCATAAAGCTTTACAGGCACTGACTTACCCTTCATCATTTTTTCCCCAACACAATTGTATTCAAAATATTGGTTTGTTCTTTCATAGGTTGCTTCGGAAACAAGCACTTGATTTGGCTGTGTATTCGATTCAATCCGCGCTGCTGTATTTACGTTATCTCCTATAGCAGTATAATCGACACGTAAATAAGAACCGATATTTCCGACAACGACTAGTCCCGTATTAATTCCAATCCCAACGCTGATGGTTACGCCATATTTGGCTAATACATCTTCTCTAACCTGGACCATCCCTTTTTGAATTTCAAAAGCAGATTTAACAGCGTAATATTCGTGGTGCACTACATCTAGCGGTGCATTGTATAAAATCATCGCGGCATCACCGATAAATTTATCGATCGTCCCTTGATTTTCCAAAGCTTTTTCTGTAATTAAGTTAAACATCATATTAAGGAACCCAACCACTTCCTCTGGCTGTAATTTTTCCGATAGTGGAGTAAATCCTCTAACATCAAGGAACAGTACAGAAAGCTCTTTGCTAATCCCGCCTAATTGAATTTCTTTATCGCTTTTGGCAATTTCTTTAACCAGATCAGGTGAAATATAGCGTCCGAATTGCTTTGTAATATAATTTTTTTGTTTCGTTTCAAAATAGGTTTTGATGGAGATATTAACCAAAAAGCTCAGGAGTAGAGCGGAAATAGGATTAACTGTATTGATGAAAACATCTTGATACGCAAACATCGCATATTGTCCGAAAAGTAAAACAATAATAATGGCAAAAACAATAATAAAGCTGGTTGTTGGCTTAAATTTCCAAGAAAAGAATATGCCAAGTGCAAATAAAAGGAAGATTAAGAGATAGGTGAGACCTTTATTCTCGGGTGATAGGTGAGTATCGTTAATTAATTGATTAATGATATTGGCATGGACATAGACCAGCTTTGTCTTTTTCTCGATAGGTGTTCTCCCGTCATCGTCAGAAATACCGTTTGCTGTAAACCCAATTAAAACTACGGTGTTCTTCAAATGGATTTTTCCGGTATCATTCATCAGTTTTGTAAATGGAATGAGTTGAATATCGCTTGAATTGAGATCAAATTTAATTTGCATGTCTTTGCTTGGATATTTGTTTAAGAATTTATTGACATCTACCCCGAAGTTAGCAGCTGATTTAACAGCTAATGAATCATAGATCCCTTTACCTGTATTAATTTGGAGAAATGTTTTACGAATAACATTGTCTTTGTCTAAAATTGCATTTACTTGCGCAACTTGTGTTACGTTAGCAAAAATGGGAAGCGGTAATAGTACATCCTTGGATTTTACGGCTTCATTAGGATGCTTAATAGATGAAGCTGAATTATCGATTTCGTTAAATTTACCGGAAAATTCAGCTTGAGCAGGCAGTATGATGTTTTTATACTTCGCAAATTCCGCTGCAAGTGCATTGTCATCTGCCTCGTTGCTCGCTTCGTTAAACATAACGTCAAAACCAATTGACTTTACGCCCATTTTTTCTAATTTATCAATAACAGGTATGTAGGTTGTACGTTTCCAAGGAAAGGTGCCGATTTGATGTAAAGATTCGTCGTCGATCGCGACGATGACAATATTATGTTTATAATCATTCGTCATCGAACTTTTCATATCCTGATCATACAAAGCATTGCTCAAAACAAGTAAAGGACTAATCAATAAAATACAAAGCAGTAAAACAGGAATATTACCGATAATAGCTGTTGTCCATAATTTTCTTTTCATAGATAATTGGCTCCCACTTTTCTTTAAATTTATGTATATATAAAAACAATAATACAAAAGGAATATGTTCACAATATAAATTAATAAAAAAGTTGGTAATTTTACAATTCCCGACAAATAATATATTGTTTTTTGGGCCTTAACACTTTAAAATAAAAGTATCATACATATTGCGAGGGCTTCATTATAATTACAATAGAGTCGAAAGCACTATTGAAATTTATGGAGTACATAAATTAACATGAAAGAATAGGGAAAATTTCGCATATTATTCATAGATTTATAAAGGAGGAAATTTATTGTGATGTTAAAACGAAATTTGTCGATTATTGTATGTGCTGCGTTGGCTTTTGGTTTAATTTCGACGGCAATCGCCAAGCCCGTTCAAGGGAAGTCCAATCGTGTTGCGGTTATTACTGATTTAACGGGATCGGCCTCAGTTAAAAGCTCAGGGGGGTCGCAAGAATACGATGCTTATGTTGATATGGGATTAAGTGAAGGAGATTACATAACTACGGGTGATGATTCTTCTATCACATTGAAGATTAAGGATCATGATGATGAATTGACGTTTGGTTCAAACGCGGTAGTTTCTTTATCAACTTTATCTGATAAAGGCAAGGGCAAAAAATCAAAAATTAAAATGTGGGCTGGCTCATTATGGTCCAGCGTTAAAAAGCTTGGCGGTGGCGACGATTATGAAGTGGAAACACCTACGGCTGTCATGGCTGTTCGCGGAACGAAAGTTCTGATCAATGTTAATCCTGAAACAGGTGAAACTTACGTGGCCGTTGCTGCAGGTACTGTTTCTGCGGATACGAATACAAAGAAAGATATAAATAGTAACGGTAATACAAACAATACTAGTAGTAATAACACTGTTCTGATAGCACCTTCCCAACAGCTTAGTTTGGATTCACGTACAGAAGTAAATGATTTGGAAAGCAAAGTAGCGATTATCGATCCGGATAAACTGGTATCTACATCTTCAGCGAAAATTATCGAAGCCATTGTAAAGGATAAACAAAACATAGACCAAGAAAATGCGGAATTTATCGCATCTCAAAAGGATAAAATTGACAAAAAAGAGAATACAGACATTTCAAGAGGGGATGCAAACTCTTCTTTAACAACATCTGATCTAAGCGCATTGGATAAAGTATCGAAAAACTTGGATAACCTAATTGGGAACGTTGTTAAATCAGCGATTGATTCCAATAAAGTAGATAAGGATCAAATTAATAAAGTAATCGATGATGTAAATAAACAAATTAATGATCCAAGCAAGAAAATTGATTTAACAAAAGTTGTGCCATTGGATAAAACAGCCGGGGTAGACGATGCTTTACAAAAGGCAAAGGATTCGGAATTAAAGAAGCTCGATGATTTGAAAAAAGCAAATGATGCAGAAAAGAAGAAGCAAGATGATGCGAACAAACAAAAGCTTGCTGAAGCTTTAAAACAGCTTGCAGCAGAAGCCGCAAGAATTG
>JAQBPR010000070.1 GCA_028287395.1 Bacilli bacterium | reverse complement strand
CGTCACACCCAGTGATTTCAAATAATTCACTTTTTGCTGCACACCTTGAATATCTCCGCCATAAAATTCATTCGTCCAAACCCCATCCGTTTTTGCGTTTGGATAGTATGGCTTGTTTTGCGGCAGGACTCGATCCGGATTTTCCGGAAGGTCGGACCAGTTGCCCCATACATCTGCGGCAACCGGATCATTCGGCACACCGCCATCGAAAAATTGCAGCTTGGAGCCGTTTTTTGCGGTTAAATTCGTTGCCTTTGAATCGACAGGCCCACGGTAGCCATCGACGATTTTTGCGCGATTATTCGCTTTCGAGCCATCGAAGAAACGATCTGGGAAAATTTGATACACTACGGCATTTTTCATCCAATCCGGTGTTTGGAAATCGCTTTTATATACGGTTAAATTGAAGGGAATAGCGCCTTCGCTGGAAACGATTCCCGCTCCTCCACTTTGCCCGTCATCGCCATATTCCACCTTTGTCGGTCCGTCAACCAAAATAAATTTATAGCCCCAAACGCCAATGCCTTGAAATACGCTATGCGGAATAACAACTTCAAAATAATCTTTGTCCCCAACGGTAGTCGCTCTTTTCATATCGAAAGAAGATGCGACACCCCCAGCATTGGTTAATTCAACCTTGGCAAGCTGCACATCATCATGCTTTGCGGCAATACGCAGCGTTAAATCTTTGCTTTGCTCCGGGATTGCGCCAAACGGCTTTTTATAAGTAATGGACCGGCTGTCGAAGACGATTTTCGTCGAATCGATTTGTCCGTCAAAGTTACCCTCTGCCGCAACATAATCATGCGCTAAATTCCGTTCGGCGCCTGACTTTGAATAGTCAATCGTAAACGTGACATTGGCCGAATCCAATGTTACCAACTTTAAATTATTGCCAGCGTCCCCGTAGGATTCATCACCATTCGGACCAAAAGCGACCTTCGCCTCATAGCTTCCCGCTGGAATGGTCCGCTGCAGCTTATAGATCGAATTGTCAAAGTTATAATCAACAAAAAGCTGATTCGCTGTTGAAGGGGACCATGCCGATTCACCAAAAACAGCTTGAATGGAACCGACCAGACGCGGCCATTTATTCTCTGCAAGCGCCGGAACATACTGCGGCACATTTCCGGAGACACCGCTGATATTCATGCGCAATGGAGCTGTTTGCAAGGATTCATTCAGGTAAAAATTCACCTTGGTTTTCGCGGCCAAAGTAAATTTGTAATTTCCTCCGTTATCGGAATAACCATCCCAAGTGCCCAATTGAACTATTTTGAATTCGTATGAACCTGCATTCAATACCGTAGAGTAAGCATAAAAATCTCCCACCAAATGCTTTAATTGTGATTCCGTCGAGTTAATATTCCAACTTTGAATTCCTGCCGCAATCCATGTATGCTTGCCGCCCGGTTGATCTATAAAAGTATCCGCCGTTGGAGCAGGAGATGTATCGGGTGTTGTTGAAGGAACGGTCACAGACGAGTTCGTATTCGCTGTTGTTGCATTCGTCGGATCAAGAAAGTAATTATCAAACGAAGGCGCATTCCAAATAAATTTGTATTCGTAATTCCCGGCTGCCAACGCAGCCGTAGTATAACTCCACACCCCATTTTGAAAAGTCATCGCATGCTTAGTACTCCAACCGTCTATTGACCCTTTCATAAAGAACAACGGCGTACATGTTAGCGTCAAATCACCGTTAGCATCCGCAGCAGCTGTTTGGTTGGCAGCACCGTCATATTGACCATTCATTAAAAACTTGTAGGCATAGCTCAAATTAGGTGTTAAACCGTGAATCACTAACGAATATGTACCGCTGTCCGTTAAGTCTGTTAATGTATAAGTGCTTGAAGTAACCGATGTCCAATTATTAAATTCCCCATTGGCTGTGATTGTAACATCACTCTTTGGAAGCGCGAAGGTAACAGTACTATCCGAATTGACCGTCGTCTGCGTAATCGGATCCGCACTTGCTGCTGGAACACCAACCATACTTATACAAAGCTGCATAAAGACCATAAAAGCCAAAACAACCGATACGAAAGATTTCATGGATCTGTTCGAATGAATCATCATGATTTCCTAATCCCCTTTTACATTCAATTTTTAAACCTCTCAAAAAGCTGTGCAAACGATACCACAATTGCACAAATACCCCCCTTTTATGAAAAAAGGTACAAAAAAGGCACTTCCACGCTTACAATTGTAGACGAGGATGTACCTGTTTCAGGTAGCAGTGCCTTCAAATTATGTTTTGGTATCGCTTTCATTTAGATAATTTAAATAATAGCGAAATAAACTTGAGTTTACAAACGAATAATTGGATCGTTTTTGCCATCTTTATTTGAAAATGCTTCAATTAAATCCGATTTACTCTCCATTACTGCTCTTTATAGATTAATTGATGCAAAATCAAGGTTAGTGCAAACGATTGCCATAAAGCGACAATGTATTGCAAAACCTGCATAACAACGGTCATGTTTATTTGACCTATTCCGTAAGCTATTGAGGAACTGATGATTATCAGCTTGGAATGCTCACGAATACAACTGCTTGAGAAAGCCAGTAAATAAAAATCAACTCGCTGATCTACGGCTATACCCTTTCGAGACATCCGACTTTGGCAAGACATGGGAGTTTATATCTAACCGTGGTATAATAAGAGAAATTATTTTTAAGGAAAGGAAGATCCCTGTGCTAAAGAAATATACTTTGCAAAAAGGTGATAAAGTTAAGCTTGCAGACTTCGATCCCAAAGATACCGGTAAATATACACATAAAGATGAGGTTCATGAAAAATATGAACAATTGGAAGAAAAGCTTAAGGAATACCAGGACAAACTATTCGCGGGTAAAACGCACTCTGTACTCATCCTATTTCAAGGAATGGATTGCAGCGGTAAAGATGGCGTGATTAGAAAAGTACTTTCAAACTTTAATCCGCAGGGGTTCCGCACAGAAAGCTTCAAAAAACCGACCGAGGAAGAGCTCGCACATGATTTTCTCTGGAGAACGCACAAGGTCCTGCCTCAAAAAGGCTATATTACCGCCTTCAATCGTTCTTACTATGAGGATGTCTTAATTACTCGCGTCCATAAAAATATCACAGATAACGAAGCAGCTAAACGCTTTAAGCATATTCAAAATTTCGAAAAATTACTTAGTGATAATGGCGTTCTGCTTATAAAAATATTTTTAAACATCTCCAAATCGTTTCAGTTGGAGAAACTCAAAGATCGCATTTCAATTCCCGAAAAAAACTGGAAGTTCGACCCTAACGACCTCAAAGAACGTCATTATTGGGATCAATATGCTGAAGCTTACGAAGATGTATTCACACACACCGGAAAAAAGATAAGCCCTTGGTACATTGTTCCTGCCGACGAACGTTGGTACAGAGATTATCTAACCTTGAAAATTATCGTTACCGCGATGGAACAGCTTCCGCTGTCTTACCCAAAAATCGATTTGGATATTAGCGATTTCGCTTAACGCTAATGGACAAGAGAAACCCGTATGTTACAATAATAACAAAATTATAAATTAGGAGGTTTAAGAATGTCTGCCGCAGCCAAAAAAGAACAATTAGAAGAAACCCCAAAAACAATTAGGGAAATCATGGTGCCGCTCATTGCCATTATCATCGGATTGTTCATGGTCATACTTGACGGTACTGCCGTCAACGTTGCGATTCCAACTTTAGTGAAGGATTTTAACAGCTCATTATCTGTCTTACAATGGACAGTGACCGGATATGCGCTCGCGAATGCAGCTGTTATTCCATTGGCCGGTTGGTTGTCTGATCGTTTCGGAGCCAAGCAAATTTTTCTAATATCAGTTGGCCTTTTCACCATCGGTTCGCTGCTTTGCGCTATTGCAACCAATTCAACCCAATTGATTGTGTATCGCTTGCTGCAGGGAATCGGCGGAGGTATGGTGATGCCGATTGCAATGGCGTTTACATATCGCCTAAGTCCCCCTAATAAAGTCGGAGCTGTCATGGGTATGATGGGCATACCCATCCTGCTCGCTCCAGCATTAGGTCCTGTTTTGGCAGGATGGTTGGTCGATTATCACACTTGGCATTGGATTTTCATCATTAATTTACCGATTGGTATCATTGGATTAATTATCGGTATCCGCTCGCTTCCAAGAATTAAAAGGCAATCCGTAGCAGCACTCGACATTTTGGGCATGCTGCTTGGTCCCATCGCATTTGCAGCATTATCCTATGGTGTAAGCGAAGGTGGTTTGCGCGGCTGGTCCACATCGAAGACAATCACAGGTTTGACCGTCGGTATTGTTGCGTTGATTCTCTTCGTTATCGTAGAGCTTCGTCAAAAACAGCCGATACTTGAGCTTCGTGTATTTAAATCAATCGATTTCAGCCGAGGTATCGTGATCCAGTGGATCTCGCAAATCGCACTGTTTGGCACCATGTTCATGATTCCTTTATTTCTGCAAAGCGCTAGAAATCTAAGCGCATTTGATACGGGCTTGATCATGCTGCCGCAAGCCATAGCCGCAGGCGTTTTCATGCCTATTAGCGGGAAGCTGTTTGATAAGATTGGCGCGCGTCCCCTTGTTATGGCAGGCATGGCAATTGTTACTTTCGCGACATTCTTACTCACGCGTATTTCCGCGTTGGATGCCACTTCAGCATTGATATTGCCACTTTCATTACTCGGTGCGGGTATGGGCCTTTTCATGATGCCACTTAACACCCATTTAATCCAGGCATCCCCGCAAAATTTGGTGGGTCGTGTCACATCATTAACGAATGCGGCGCAGCAAGTAATGTCCTCCTTTGCGGTCGCCGGGTTGTCTACCATTCTCGCAAGTCGGTTAACGAAGCTAACTCCCAAAGATACACAACCCACACCTGAGTCGTGGACGAATGCCTTTGGACATACTTTTCAAATTCTCGTCGTTATTGCGATCATCGGAACTGTTTTGGGAATCTTATTGCGGAAGCCGAAGCCAGTTGATCATGGTGCCGGCAGCTCAGAAGAGCATTTAGAAGCAAGCAAAATGTTTATATAAGAAGTCAATTTACAAAAGCCCTCTGTGCGACCTTTAAGGTCAGACAGAGGGCTTTTTAATACTTCTATCCTAAGGTGATTGAGGAGGCTGCTGAAGAAGATTCGGAATCATTCGTTTGCGCATTTAATTGAGCCTTTATATCTTGTATGAGTTTTTTAAGTGGATCTGCTTGCTGGGCAGTATCTTGAGATGATTGCGCCTCCAGTGCTGAACTTATATCCTGAGCGAGTTGGGCAATTGGATCCGTTTTTGAAGTTTGTCCATTACCTTGATTTGATTTAGAATCAAGAAATGCTATAACATCTTGGATGATTTTTGTGGTGGGGTCGGTATTTGAAGCCTGTGTAGAATTTTGTACAGGACTTTGGGTAGAATCTTGATTAGCCTGAGCACCTAATGCTGATTTTATTGTTTCGATGATTTGAGCAATCGGGCTTAATTGCGAGTCTTCAGAAGGATCTTGGGCATCCTGAACAGCATTCAATGCATCCTTGCTAATATCAGCTGAATCCGTTTTATGCGCGTGGTGATGATGACCATGTTTGTGAGTAACCTGTCCGTCCGTCACTTGTGTTTGATTTGTTTGACTCACCTGACTGCTTTGATAGTTCGCATAATTTGCAGAATTAATCGATTGGATACTCAAAAAGATCACCCTTTTTTATTATTTAATAGTCATAGTATACAATGAATAGTCGAATGAAACCTGAAGGTTAGCTGAAGATTAGCTGAATTTTTTGCTTAAATTGGACTACTCTTCATGTTGTTTTGAAAGCCGAGCCACCTTTATTTCACGACGCATCTGTTCGAATATAGACGTAACCCCAATTCACCAATGAGGATCCTCGGCATATTGGGTATTTAACCATGCAATGGGATGTAAGTTGATAGGTCTATCTTCACTTATATGAAGGATGGTTTCAGCGGCAATTCTCTACTGCAGGTATAAAATGTCTATTCGCCCTTTATTTTCGCCCGTAATCCGCTTTGATTTCTCCCCATACCTTCGTTTCCCATTTCAACACTTTGTTTTCGTAACGATGGCTCTTCAGCCAATTCACTGCACGATCCACCAACTGCCAAATTTCTTTTGTCGTTTCATCCCTTGCAAGAGTCGAAGCGACTTCCTTTTGCTTCACCCATTTCATCGCCGTACGTGAATCACTATATACCGTTTGCTTACTGCCGCTTTTCTCCAAATAGGCTAAAGCATGGACAATCGCTAAGAACTCACCCAAATTATTCGTTCCTTTACTAATCGGTCCAGCGGAAAAAATGACTTCACTCGTTCTCGTATCCACTCCCTTATATTCCACAATGCCGGGATTACCACTGCAGCCTACATCCACGGAAATACTGTCCAGCTCAATTTCTCCAATAGCATCATTTTCTTTTGGCTTGGAAGTCGTGTCTTTCGGCTTGGACCCTTGTCCCCAATGCTTGCTTGGACCTGCTTTGTAGGCCGCTTCCGCTTCTTTTTCGGATTCGTAAGACTTGAATTTCGCTCCAAAAAATTGATTTACCTGTGCCTGGCACTCGGTCCAATTCGTGTAGATCCCAGGCTTTTTGCCTACCCATACCACGTAATATTTTTGCTTAGCAATTGCTCCGGTTCCACCTTTAGTCAAAATTTGCAAGCTATATATTGTCTAATCTTAACATAAATAGTACCTTCATTTTCCGTCAATCGTTACCGTATACGTATCTTGATCCCATTGAACGCCTACGTCCAATAAAGTAGCAAGCTCCCGAATGGAGACATATGTTTTGCTGTACTCTTTTAACGTTCTCATCTCGATTGAGGGATGGTCTTGATTGATCTCCAGCTTGCGATCTTTAAGTTGGAGTGTAACTGTTCGCGTATCCCTGTTATAATCCACATCAATTCCCATAGCAACAGCCGTTGCTCGCAATGGAACCCAAACCCGCCCTTCTGTGGAATCCAAATAGCTTGGCGAATCTGTCAGCAGCATTTGGCCTGCCTTTTGGATTTGAATGGGGATATATGTATAGATGCCGATTTCGCTTCCAGCCAGCGTCATTCGAACATTTTCACTGAGCGGTTTTATCGTGTTTGTAATGTTCGGACAGATGCAGGTGCCTTGGCTATAAGGATTAAACCCATTTGATTCTGATAAAACACGAGTAAACTCACCATCCACTGTATACCATTGCCCATAGATTTCGATGATGAATTTCTCGCCCTTTTCCAAGGGATAAATGGCGCTTACATAATTACTAGCAGAAAAGAAAGGCAGCACCGAAGCAAGTCCCAGCTTTTTATTCTGCGTACCATTTGCATTAAATACGCTAATTTGCGTCTGCTCATTCTCGGCAACAACCAATGCGGCTACTCTTCCATTCGTCATCGGAGCAATCTGAACAGTGGAAGCAGGTAGAGTGATGCTGCCTAATAAGCTGCCATCAAGCGGGTTTAAAGCAAGCAAAAGACTATCACCTACATGTACATAAAGGACACCCCCACCGAAAAAGAGCTCTCTGATCCAATATTTTGAAATGTCTGTATGCGGAAGATATTTTGCTATATTCAAACTTAAACGGATTTGCTCGTTATCAAACTGGATCAGTTCTTGGGAATGATAATAGGTGATGATTGCAGGTTTATCAGAAGGCGTTCCATGCGACAGTGCTGGGAGCGGAAAATCTTCTCTGATTGAGCCTTGTTTCACAGACCAAAAATGTCCGTCATCGTCGCGGGCCAACGAACCCAGCCCCATTTGTTGACTCGGATGCTCTATCTCCTTTGGCAGCTTAATCCTCTCTTGACTAATCCCCTCTTTACTTACAAGCGTTAGCCCATCATTAAGGTCTTTATTAGAAGCATTATCCGACGTAAATGTTGTGCTATTGTTCGAATAAGCAGCATACGAATCATCCCAAAGCCGATGTACAGAATGCATATGTAAATCAGGAGATAGCGTGAAATTAGAATGTAACGCTCCTGTCGATCCATTGTGTCCAAACACTAGCTCGGCTCCTCTTTGCTCAATCGAATCGATCGCGGTAGTTGCAGCTAAAGAAGTATTAGGCACAACATATAGAGAAAATAGGATTAAAATAAGTGCAAACGGAATCATCCATTTTCTTAAAAACATCAATTTCAACACCAGCCTTCATCATTTTAAATTTATTTCCTTAAATAATAATGCTTGATTGGCTTGAGATTGTCATCCAGCTCATAGACAAGCGGAATCCCCGTTGGAATATTTAAATCAGCAATCCCATTCGCAGGGATTTCATCTAAATATTTAACAAACGATCTAATCGTATTGCCATGTGAGGCTATAATAACACGTTTACCCGCCTTGATTGAAGGTGCAATGGTTTCGTGCCAGTATTTCAAAACCCTTCGTTCTGTATCCTCCAAATTTTCCGAAAGCGGAAATTCTCCTTTGCCCAAATCCTTATATCTCGAATTTGCAGCCTCATATCTTGGGTCAGTTATTTCAAGAGCAGGTGGCCTTATATCGACCGATCTTCGCCAAATATGCACTTGTTCGTCGCCGTATTTGGCGGCAGTCTCCGCTTTATTTAAACCTTGCAGCGCTCCATAGTGCCTTTCATTCAACAGCCATGACTTATAAACAGGCAGCCATAATAGATCCATTTCATCCTGCATGATCCATAAGGTACGTATCGCTCTTTTCAAAACCGAAGTATAAGCTGCATCAAAGAGATATCCGTTTTTCTTGAGAATACCTCCCGCTTGCCTAGCTTCCTCTAGTCCTTTTTCTGATAAATCTACATCTGTCCAGCCCGTAAATCTATTTTCCAGGTTCCAAATACTTTGGCCATGACGAATGAGGACTAGTTTGATCATCGCGACTCCCCCTTTCATGCTGCATTTTGCAATATTATGTATTGCATTGGATACGTTAAAAATGGTAGGGTTCAGATAAGCAAAGAAACATTTAAAGGAGGAATTTCGATGTTAGTCGTTACAACGGAAAACATTCATGGGTATGAAATTGAAAAAGTGATGGGCAGCGCCTTTGGCATTATCGTGCGCAGCCGCGGCATTGGCGGTAACATAACAGCCGCTTTGAGAAGTATCGTTGGCGGAGAAATCAAAGAATATACGGCGATGCTCGAAGATGCCCGTAATTCTGCAGTGGAACGCCTCATCCAAAATGCTCGCTCTATGGGGGCTAACGCTGTCGTTATGATGCGTTTTGATTCAAGCGAAATAGGTCAAACCATGTCGGAAGTAGTAGCTTACGGCACCGCAGTTGTAGTCCGTGAGATTAGATAATTAGAGCTAGCTTAAAAAATTTTCGGGTTGATAGTCGATTCGTGATTGCGCATAAACGGTTAACCGATTGTGCTCGGGATCATACTCCACAGGACCTTCATTGACGTAAAACCATGTTTTTCGCGTCGGTTGATCAGCTAGCTCTTGAAATACGAAGACATTCAATTCTTCCTTCAGTCTCAAGAGCTCCGCCATATTGCTATTGTCTGCAGGATGGACTGTGAATTTCCAGCCCTCTCCTGCTTTTTCTAATGTAAATTTTATCCCCTGCTTCGTCGAATCAATAAATATTCTGCCGCCCACTGCATGCTTAATAATTAATGTTTCTTTCATCCTATTACCCCCTTAAAGTTTTCGTAAGCATCATCTAAGGTAAATCAATCAGCATATAAAATGCAGCATGATGGGCTGTAATATCAAGCTCGCTTACAAATTCTAATCGTGCCGTGTCTCTCGCCTCTAAAGTCAAACCATTCACTTCAATCTCACCTTCAATAATAAAAAGAAATATTTTACGGCCTTCCGCTTGTTTAAATGTCAGCTGCTTGCCTTTCGCAAGCTTACTTAAATAAAGGGTCATATCTTGTTGGACGAGAGCCGCATTCTCTAAAGCTTGATGAGAAACAATGGGCAGCAGCGCATCATTCAACTGATCGGGATCAAATCGACTTGTTTCGTAAGAAGGCTTCAAACCTCTTTCCCTCGGTTCGAACCACATTTGAATGACATTTAAATCCTCCGTTGTCGATGCGTTATATTCAGCATGAATAATTCCCGACCCCGCCGTTATACGCTGCACCTCACCAAAAGAAGTAATCTCTATATTATCCAAATTGTCTTCATGCCTGATGCTTCCACTTAGAACGACTGTTACAATTTCCATATCGCTATGCGGATGCGCACCAAACCCGCGACCAGGCGCAAGATAATCATCGTTACAAACACGCATGACACCAAATTCCGAATTATTCGGATCGTAATAATCACCAAAAGAAAAGCTTAGATTGCTGCGCAACCAGCCAAGATCCACCGAATACCGCGAAACTGCAGGATATACCTTGATCATTTCAATCTCCTCCGAACTCAGTCTATGTTTAAAGTTATAGCATTTGACCCATTTTAATTCAAGTTATATACGCCGCCAATTGTTCGTCAATAACCTAAAGGTTACTAGGTTAAAATAAATTCAGCCCTTATCAATCACCAGAAGGTTGTCTATAATGGAGAGACCAAACTACGAAGGAGAGATGAAATGATGAAATATCGCAAGCTTGGAAAAAACGGACCTGAAATATCGATTATTGGTTTTGGTTCTTGGGCTATAGGCGGGAGTGGCTGGGCCAGCGCTTGGGGTGATCAGGATGATCAATTATCACACGATAGCGTTCGTGCAGCGTTAGATGTCGGGGTAACCTTTTATGATACAGCTGCCGTTTATGGCCTTGGATATTCTGAAGAAATTATCGGAAAAGCTTTAAAAGGTGACCGCGATAAAGTTGTTTTAGCCACCAAATGCGGCTTAGTATGGAATGAGAACCAGACGATTTCCAAAAACGGCACTTTCGACTCGATTATTCGTGAAGCGGAATCCTCACTCCGCCGATTAGGTACCGATTATATTGATCTCTACCAAATGCATTGGCCGGATACGGATTTGAACGCGCCGGCAGAAGAAACGATGCGAGCGATGGACAAACTCGTGCAAGACGGTAAAATTCGCTATGTTGGCGTGAGCAATTACAACGTTCCTTTACTGGAAGAATCGCTTGCCGTTCGGCACGTCGATGCGCTACAACCACCCTATTCTATTCTTAGACCCGCTGTAGAAAAAGAAATTTTGCCCTTTTGCCTCGAAAAAGGGATCGGTGTTGTCGCATACAGTTCGTTGACCTCGGGTCTGCTTTCAGGCAACTATACGTACGATACCAAATTCGAACCAGGCGACTGGCGCTCGCGAAACGCCGCGCATACCGGTGAAGGCCTGAGAAAGAATGTCGATCGAGTTGATAAATTGAAAGTAATAGCTGCTCGTTTAGGCATTTCGGTACCGCAGCTTGCTGTGGCTTATGTTGTGGCTCATCCTGCTATCACTAGCGCGATTGTTGGCGTGCGTAAGCCAAGCCATATTATAGACGTTTTGCCAGCCGTAGATGTGACGTTGGATGAAGCAACATTGTCAGAAATACGCGCAATTGCTGCTATATAGTTGTACCTAGGAGTAAAAAGTTTCCACTCAAAGGAGTAAATCATGGCACAGAACCGCAGGCTTGAAACAGATGAGGATTTTAAAGAGGCCATGGAACGCCAAGTCCATGTACGCGTTTTTCAGCACGATTATATTATAAATTCAGGTGGAATCATCAGTAAATTTGACGATACTATAATTTCCATCCAAGGCAGCGTTAGCGAGCTAGCCTATCACCGCAGAGATCAATGCGAATTTTTCGAAATGAAGAAGCGATAAGAAAACATTAAGGAGGAATTTGTAGTGAAGTATACGTATTTAGGACGTTCCGGTTTAAAAGTAAGCAAGCTTTGTCTAGGAACTATGAATTTTGGCGTGGATACGGATGAAAAAGAATCCTTTCGGATCATGGATGCTGCCTTGGATGCAGGTATTAACTTTTTCGATACAGCGAATATTTACGGTTGGGGAGAAAATGCAGGATTAACGGAAGAAATCATCGGACGTTGGTTTGCCTTAGGCGGAGGCCGCAGAGAAAAAGTCGTTCTCGCTACCAAATTCTATGGGGATATGCATAATCCATTGGACGGACCGAATGGGGAAGGCGGTTTATCTGCTTATAAGATTCGTCGTCATTTAGACGCTTCCCTTCAGCGTTTACAAACGGATCATATTGAGCTGTATCAAATGCATCATGTCGATCGAAATGTTTCGTGGGACGAACTATGGGAGGCTTTTCAAGTCCAGCAAAATCAAGGGAAAATCGGCTATGTTGGCTCAAGTAATTTTGCCGCGCGTGATTTAGTTAAAGCCCAATACGAGGCGAAAATAAAGCATAAATTCGGTTTGGTTTCCGAACAGCATAAGTATAGTCTGCTTTGCAGATTACCGGAATTAGAGGTGCTTCCTGCAGCAGAAGAATATGGCATAGGTGTAGTGGCTTGGAGTCCGTTAGACGGAGGATTGCTTGGGGGAAATGCGCTAAAACCTGAGGCAGGTTCAAGAACCTCCAAAGACAAACGAGTGGAGAAATTCCGTCCGCAAATCGAAGCATTTTCTGCGCTTTGCAAGGAGCTTGGGGAAAGTGATGCCAATGTCGCTTTGGCTTGGACTTTAATTAATCCAGCAATGACCGCACCCATTATCGGTCCACGTACATTAGCACAGCTGCAAAACTCGCTGCGTGTTGTTGAAATTTCATTAGACGCTTCGACCCTTGAACGGCTGAATCAAATATTCCCCGGCCCAGGTGGAGAAGCACCGCAAGCTTATGCTTGGTAGGAAATAAGGGTTTGGTGCAACAATTACAACTGAACAAAGATACCCGATTTTGATTATTCGACTTCAGAGAGAGCAGACGAATGAATGCATTCGACCTGCCCTTTCCTTATCGATCCTGCTTTTCATATAGCCTTAACGATGTGACGTTTCCCTCTGATTCTCCGCAATTGCGAAAGTCGAACAAGACCACATTACCCATGAGTGAAAATAACGAAATTAAGAAGGTCTAACAATCATCATGATAAACAAAATGACACCTAGCGCAGTCGGTCCGTAGTACAGATTGCTGACTTTCACGAAGAGCTTGCTCTGCACATCCGGGAGCGTCTTCTCATTCCGGTGCGCGATGTCCAGTACCCAGCCGGTTAGTTTCTTCTGACTAGGCGAAATAACAGCAATCACTATAATTTGAATGAGCGCATAAGCAACCAACGAACCGATAATCCACAATTGAGCGAATTTACCGTAATTTCCTATCATCACCAGTAAAAGCCCCGTAATGAGCGCGATACTTCCACCGATTTTAGGAAACAACTCCAACCTGTGCGCCATTTTCAGTGAAGCCCGCAGTTCCTCCAAAGATTGATTATTCCGAAGTAAGACATGACTAAAAAAAGTAGGCCCAACTCCGATAATTGCTGATAGTACGTGAATGATAATTAAGAATGTCATTGATTTGTACCGCCTATTCTACGATTATTTTGGCTTCCATGCTCGGATGTGTGGAACAATAATACGTATACGTACCTGCTTTTGTAAACGTATAACTCCATTGATCCCCCTGATACATGTTCCGGCTGTCAAACAGACCGTTAAGCTCTGTCACCGTATGGGTCATGTTGTCCTTGTTTACCCAAGTGACCTTGGTTCCGGCTTTGACTGTTAATTCTTTCACGGAAAACGTCGAATGATCGATCGTAACGACGGGCTCCTCTGATGAATTCTGTGACGGCGGATTCGCAGGCGTGCTTGGCACGTTGGGCATATCGGGCGTGCCTGGAATGCTCGGATTGGATGCAGGTGTTTGTCCGCCCATATCCATGTTCATGTCCTTTCCGTGCTGATCCGGGTCGTAGGTTAATGTAACAGCCTTGGTGGAAGGATCGTAGCTGACTTTTGCTCCCAAGTTTTCAGACACGAATCGCAGCGGCACCATACTCGAACCGTTCTGAATGATCGGCTGCTGCTCCATCGTAAGCTCTTTGCCATTCACAACGACTTTGTTTTGATCGATCCATAGCTGAATTTTCGTATCCTTGGTTGTATATACAACGGATCTTTCCGCATCGATCCATTGAACATCTGCTCCCAGCTGATTCCCGATAAACTTGAGGGGGACGTAAGTCGTATCGCCGATCAACTGCGGGGGTGAATCCAGCGTTATCGCTTTCCCGTCTATTTGGACATCGGCGTTCCCTGCGCGAAGTACAATGGATTTGCTCGCAGCAGAAGCAATGCTGACCATCGTGTGCAAGCCACCTGGATAAACGCCATTATTCGTATTATCGATGATATTGTGACTATGGAAAGGAAATTCGCCACTTTGCGTGAACGTAATCAGCAAGTCGTACCGTTCCCCGGGACCCACATTAATCGTATCTTTCTCAAGCACTTCGGGAAGCGGCCTTCCGTCCGATGCAATCACTTTAAAATGGCTTCCGTGCAGGTGCATCGAATGCGTTTGGTAACCCGAATTAATGAGCCGAACGAGCACCGTCTCTCCAACTTTCCCTTCAATCATCGTAGTTGGGTCCGCTTCCGTATCCGGGTATGCCTTGCCGTTTATCGTCCAATAGCGCGGATGAAAATCGGTACGGTCATAAGGCTTGCCTTCCTCGACCGCTTTGTGCCAAGCGGGATCTATTTCGTTAAGAACAAAAGTATATTCTTTGTCATACGCAGGCCCCCCTGTCCAAGCTTGGTTAACACCGTCTTTAGCCTTGACGATAAAAGCCCCCTGCATGCCCATCTGAAGATGTTCCACGGTATCCACATGACAGTGGTAAAAATAGGTTCCTGCGTGCGTTGCCGTGAAGTGATAAGTAAAGCTGTCGCCAACCAGAATAGCTTCGGAAGTGTGCGGCACGCCGTCATTGGCTTGATCCGTATCCAGACCGTGGAAATGGATTGTATGCGCCACCCGCTTGATTCCCTCTTTCTTGGGACCGATATTGGTTAAGGTTACTTCTACCTGATCCCCTTCATTAACTGTCAAGGTCGGTGCGGGAAATACAGCCGTGCCTTTCTCATTTTGCAAGCTATAGCCCCAGACGTAAACCTGTGTTTTGTCAGGCAAGGTTAAATACCCATCGGTTGCGTACAAATGAAACCTCTTGATTTCCCCGGTTCCATCCGCTTGAGCGGCATGTGCCGGCTTGCCTATATAGCAGTTTAAGCTAATCATTAATGCGAATACAAGAAAAAATCCTATGCGCATGAGCCTCTTTTTTGAATATCCGTTACCCATAAGGCAGTCCTCCACTTCGTTAAACCCAAATTAAAAACAGAAGAGAAGCACAAACGCCCCTCCTCTGATCTTTACTTCATGAATGATTTACTTAACGGTTACGGTGAACAACTGTAATGCTTCGTTCCAGCTATAGCTGCCACCTAGCAGGCTGACAATGTCTTGAAGCGGAGCAAAGCTATGACCATCTATAATTTGCGGCGCAAGATCGGACATGAATTGCTGTCCATTGATCACAACCTTAACACCTGGTGCAGGTAAAAGCTTAGCAGGCAGGTCATGCTTACCCCCAAGGTTTATAACCACGGCACCAAGTTCATTGTTCCATTCCACAGTACCACCAAAGGATTCTACAACTGGAATAATAGCCGCATAAACGTGATTATTATAAAGCTGAGCCGATGCCGTCATAAATGGTTTGCCATTCACCAAAAGCTTAACGGAGCCTTTAGGCGCAACGACTACGGTGCCAGTCATTTTACTGCCTGAATGCAAGTAGCATTCATATTTATAAGTTCCCGCTTTGGTAAAAGTCAAGGTGTAGGATTTATGCGCCATGATCATACCGGAGTTGACAAAACCGCTGCCGTCGAACGTATTCCCTCCCGCAGGCGCCATGAATTTGAGGTTAAATTCCCCGTGCGGACCAAAGAAGCTTAGATCGTCCGGCTTATTGAAGGTGACAAAATGAGGCTCATATTCATTGTCGTTCATCCATTGCACGGAATCTCCTTCGCTGATAAAGATCGTTTCCGGCATCATCGTGTTCATCGAAAAGCCGCGATGTCCCATGCCCGCATCGACCATATACATCATGCTTCCATCTGCATTTTTCATATAATTCGAATCCATATTGACATGAGTCAAGGCATCAGCTTGAGCTAGAAGATCATCCACTTCGGATTTAACGCCTGCTGTTTGCTCGACTAGACTTGGAATTGAAGCACCGGCCGGTACAACAACAACCGTCCCAGTCATTAACGGATGCAATATACAACTGTAAGCATATGACCCGCTTGCCGTGAACGTAATTGAGTAATCTTTAGTCGGTTCTAGGATACCTGAGTTAATTAAGCTTTTGCCATCCCACTTGCTGCCGCTTGGCGCCGTAGGGGCTAGGTTCTTCGGATCCGCCGAACTCAGCGGTGCTGTGCCTGCAAGAAATGTAACCGTGTGTGGTGCGAATGTTGCCCCATTTGTAAACTTTACTGTATCCCCTTCATGAATGAAAATGACTTTGGGAAACATGGAATCAAAAGATGTTTGACCTTGTTCTTTTCCAACGGAAACGTTCCAATTCTGTGGACTGGCAGCATCTGCAGCTAGTGCTGTTCCGACTGATGCAAGCATTAAAACAGAAGATAACAATAAAGCCATTAACCTTTTGCTCATTTTTAAATTCTCCTCATTCAACAAATTTTTAGCCGCTGCGTGTTCTGGAAGCAGCAAACGAGATTTATCATAGCTTACTTTTGCTGATAAGTGATGTTACTTTAGTCATGTATTCCGATAATGTTGAAAATAAACGCAATAAAGCAGAGGGAACCCAAGATAGTCTTCCCTCTACTTTCGCACGATCGCCAACTTATCCAGTCGCTGCGTGCTTCACGCTTTCGCATTTGTTTGGATAGGCATTCGCCTTCCGTCCTCATGTTTGTTATTCAAGCAAATGCAGTTCCCTTGCTTTAGTGATCGCCTGCGTCCGCCTTTTCACTTGGAGTTTGCCATAAATATTGATGCCGTGGTTTTTGACTGTGCCCTCCGTCACCCAGAGCCGCAGCGCAATCTCTTTATTGGACAAACCTGCAGTCATCAGGCGCAAGATTTCCATTTCCCGATTCGTTAAGGACTCGACCAGAGGCGGGTGCGATTTCACCTGAATTGTTTCCCCGATTTCGGCGGTGTCTTCAAGAGCGTCCTCTTGTTCATATAGTGATTTTAGATGCACCATACGCGAGAATACCATATCCAATACTTCCAGGCGGTCGGCAGTAAAGGCATCCGCCGTTAAATTGTTTTCCAGATAAACCGCACCAACGCCATGGTCCGGGTATCGAATCGGCAAACAAAGAACCGATCTTGGCCGCTTGCGTCTCATATAAGGATCCGAGGCGAACATGCTCCATAGGGCTTCGCCAAGCACAACAGGTTCGCCGGTTCGCAGCACGAATTGGACAACCGCCGCAGAGAAATCTCCATCCACAACGTCAGCATGGGGTGCCTTGCTGCTTCGATTTATCCCTTTGGCTGCCTCAATGATCCACTCTCCACCCTTGTCCCTTATGATGCAGCCTCTTTCCGCCCCCGCGTTCGTTAAGGCTAAATGAAGAAACTGATCCGGGAAGTGTTGGTGTTCGTCTGCATTTCCATCTAGAACAATCTTGGCAGCTTGACGAATCGTACTTACATCCAATTCCTTGCCTATCACGTTATCAGCAGGAGCAGCGGAAAGATTCTCGAAGGGAGACGCGCTTTCCGCATCGGTTGCCTGTTGTTCAGCGGCTGCCACCGAATCCTCGCCCATCCATGACAAATCCATTTCGGAAAACTCGGATAACCAAGCCGGATAGGCCTCGCACAAGCTCTGGAGTTTGCCGTTCGCGCCCCACTTCAGATACCCCCGGCAAGCATCACGCATACAGATTTCCGCAACCTTGTCCTCGCCTTTGGAAAGATAATAACGGGCAGCCAGCTCACAGGCGATGGCTTCGTATTGCAGCAGGCCCAGGCCATTTTCCTTAGCGGACTTCATCGCTTGGTCATACAGCCGGACGGCTTGTTTATCCTTGCCAGCCAGACGCGCCATTTCCGCAGACATGAGCAAATACTTATGCATCGCGGCATCGTACGCGTTTTTGGACCATTTCTTCATTCGGCGAAGCTGTCGGCTAAGCATCTTTAGAGTTTTCTTTCGATCCTTGACAGGAATAGACGCGTAATGCGCCGTCGTCGCCAGAAAGGCGTAATAGCATTGTTTCCTTGCAGGATTGCCATTCATGTCTTCTTCCCATTGTTCCGATCTTTTTGCTAGCTCGATCACATCCGCATAATATCCGAATACATAGCGAACCTCGATCTCGCAAGTATAGCAATAGTAGTAATGATTCCTGATCCACAAGTTTTGCTCCGGAAACAGGCCATCCTCATTGATGACATCGGCTAAAGATCCTACCGCTGTTCCCTGAAACATCCTGACATACTGCATCGTTTTTTGCAGCATCCTTGCAGTAACCGGATCCAAGCTTCGAGAGGCCGTCTCTACATAATGCATACATAAGGGATACAACTCTCGCAAATCCCCCAAAAAATTCACAACGTGCAATGAGACACCATAACCGCTAAAGAGCAAATCACCTGACTCCAAGCTATACGCCGTTCCTTGTTTAAAATAGGACCTGGCATCCTGCGGCCGGTTAAATAGTAGAATCATCCCTAAGATCTGAAGAGTTCTGCCCTTTAGATTAACACTGTTCAATTTTTCTAGATAAGGAAGCGCCTTTTCCGACAGGTGCAGCCCCGCTTTATACTTTCCGAATCCCAAACAAAGCATAAGCGCATAACTACTGAGCGCAAGCGGAAAAAATTCCGAACCCCCTTTTTTCAGCGCCAGTCGGATATATTTTGAGAATAGGATGACGGACAGCCGCGGATTGACGATCGTTACCGATGGAGCGGCGGCTGTTACAATACGGGAAAGCGCCTTCTGATGGGGATCCTGGGTTTCCGGCAGATCTGCGAATGGATCTGTTCTTCCCTTGAGCCACCACCTCATCCGCAACAATTCTCCGATAATGGAAACGGGTGTCGGCTTTAGCGGAATGGTTAAGCCAAACTCCGCCATGGCATGTATGCCTATTTCGATCGCCTCGTCATGTTGATTCCGGTATGCATACATGGTAATTTGAATGAAATATATATTTGTCCAATCCAGTAAGCTCCTGGCATGTTCTTGTAATTGGTCTAGTATCTCTTCCGCCTGAGCGAAATTGCCGCAGTAATATTCGCATTCGGAGCGCTCGAGCCATAAATCGAAATACAAGGAGTCTACGCCGGACCACTTTTCGGCTTGCATGAGCTTTATTCCCACCTGTAAAATGATTAAAGCCGTATCATAGGCGGCGGAGGCCTTCGCTTTTCTCCCTGCCCGCAGATTGAGTTCCGCCAGTTCGCGTTGTTCTGTCGAATCGGTCACAAGTTCGCTTCCCTGATTCAGGTGGTAAACGGTCTCCAATAGAAAGTCATCCGACTGTTCCAGGCTTCCTTGCTGATGAAGGATTCGACCGATGGCAAGATGGTTTTCTTTGATTTCCGTTTCCGATAAGAGTTGATAGATGGCCTGCTGAACCTTGTCGTGCAAAAACGTATAACTCGTCTGCTGTTCGTTAGAAATGAGCACTAACCCTTCATATAGAGCGGCCGACAGGTCTTGCTCCGTTTGACGAAGAGATTGTTCGCACACGGACGACAAAAGCGAAAGAGGAAATGCATTTCCGATACAGGCTGCCATGCGCAATAGTAATCTAGTTCGTTCAGGAAGTTTAACGAACCGCTCTATAATCAATTGAAGGACATCGCTGGAGCCTTCCCTTTCCTTGATCGCTCCAAGATCCCATTCGCAACGGATAGTGTCCTCGTTGAAATAAATGATCCTGTCATGATATAAGGACTGCAGCATTTGGGTTAAATAATACGGATTGCCCGCTGTTTGTTGAAAAAGCGCTTCTGCCAAGGACCTACATTCGTCCAGATCCCTGTGCAAGGTTTCGGCAACAAAAAGGCGCACTTCAGATAACTGGAACGCTTTAAAGTTGATTCTGTGCGAAACGGTATTTATGTTGTCGAATTCCTCGTCCATGATTTCCTTTAGGGGATGACTCTCGTGAATCTCATTGTCGCGGTAAGCGCCGATAAGTAGAAGGTTACAGCTTCTGGGTCCATTCAAGAGAACCCGCAGGAAACGCAGCGACGCCAAATCCGCCCACTGCAAATCGTCAAGAAACAGGACGAGTGGATATTCCCGGCTGTCGGCGAAGACATGGACGAAATTAAGAAACAGTTGCTGAGATCGACGGGTTGCCTCAGCAGGCGGGAGAGTTTCGACGGGAGGCTGTTTTCCGATGATAAGAACAACTTCCGGTATCACTTCTGCAACCACAGCGCCGCTTTGGCCGAGAGCCTCCAAAAGCTTTGTTCGCCAAAGGGCGATCCGCTCCGGGCTCTCAGCCAAAATTTGCCTAATCAAATCTTGAAAAGCCCGAATAAACGGAATATTTGGGATGTCACGTATGAATTGGTCAAACTTCCCTGCGATAAAATACCCTCTTTGTTTCAGCACGGTCATTTTAAATTCTCTGACCATCATCGTTTTGCCGCAACCGGCTGCTCCTGTGATTAGCAAAAGCTCCATCCTGCCGAAACGAATCCGCTCAAATGCAGCGAGCAGCTCCACTGTTTCTTTTTCCCTGCCGTAAAGTGCCTGCGGGATTTGAAAATGGCTTAAAGCGTAGGCCAGCCCCGGGACAAAAGGTTCTACGCTGCCGGTTCGCTGCCACTCCTCCAAGCAGCGTTTAAGATCCATGCCAAGCCCGAATGGGCTCTGATAACGTTCTTCAACAGGCTTGGAAAGGAGCTTTATCACGATATCGCAGATCATGCTCGGAAGGGTTGCGTCCGTTGCGGACAGCGGTTCCGGGGCAATCGCCATATGAGCGTACACCCACTCCGCCGCGGTGTCAGCGTGATAGGGAAGATGCCCCGTAAGCAGCTCATAATAAATAACGCCCAATACATATAAATGGCTGCGACCGTCGATGGTTCGTTTCATTCGCCCCGTTTGTTCAGGAGACATGTAGGCATAGCTGCTGGTTGCATCCCCGGACAAACCGGTTTGCAAATCGATCAGCTCGAATTGTCCCGTTTTCGAATTATAGATAAGATGATTGGGGCTCAGCGTCCTGTTCATCTCACCGGCTTGATGAAGCCGACCGACAAGTTCTGCCAATCCTATAGCGACGGTTAAAAAGGAAGGTACATCTAGTTCCTTGCTGTTTGAATATTGCCTTAAAGTCATCTCTATGTGATTTTTCATTTCTGACGATCCTCTCTTCCTGCCGTTCCCAGATCCTATTACACCAATATACCACAACTTATGGAGAGATTGATTGTGTGGTGAAGTCAATACCTTCTTGGCTGATCTTGTCTCCGGTATGAATAAACTAACTGGTGAAAAATTATTGGATCTCGCGAATATTGAACGACAAATACGGGCAAGGGATCGTGAAATAGATAATTCATTTGCCAAAGATTTTCAAATAATTGCCATCCGTTATTGAAAAAAAAAAGCACCAAAAGCTAAAAGCTATTTGGTCTTTGTTTTGTTACTTATACATATCCTGAATCGGCTCCGTTATTATACGCTGCAAATCATCCATAATGACCGATAATCTGCGTTCCACTTCAAACAATTTGCGAATCTCGGGATTGAGAATAATCACTTCGTACATTTTCTCCATCTTTTCCATGTCCTCTTTAGGCGGCATATCGCCGGACATCATTCTCTGCTGCAATTCCACCTGACGAGCACGAAAATCATCTAGAATTCGTTTTGCTTCTGTATCAGTTGCTATCTTATCGTTCAGTTGTTTCATTTCTATATATTCTGTACTCTCTTTGAGTCCTTTTGCCAATTCATACGCCTTATCATACACATTCATGTTCATCTCTCCTATATTAAGTTCAACTGCTGAAGTTTATTATATCACACAAAGATAAACGGCAATGCCGTCTTTTTAGACGATAGCGTTAGTCCAGCATTCCCCATCAGTATATGTTCTCTAGTTGAGGCGTCTTTGGAAGCAGCATGTTTTTCTGCTCAGAAATTTGTTCGATGAATTCAACTTTTTGGATGATTCTATTCCAAGTATGGTTGTTTTCTGCTGCCATTATGCACCATCTCGTCAGCTTCATTGGCTAAACTAGCCGGGTACTGATAAATTTGCGGATCTCGTTCACATGCATGAACCCAGACATCAACACAATTAGGATCAAAATGAGTACCTTTATTCGCGTCGAGAAATTTAACGGTTTCACTATGGGTCCATGCTTTGCGATAAGCGCGATTAGAAGTCAAGGCGTCATATACATCTGCAACCGCAACAATCCTCGACAATAAAGGAATCTGCTCGCCTGCCAGACGGTCGGGGTATCCGCTTCCATCCCATTTTTCATGATGCGAACGTATAATATCGAGTTCCTCTTTCATAAACCCGAGATTCTTACACATATCGAATCCTGTTACAGGATGCATTTCAATGACATCTCTTTCATCTTGTGTTAATTTCCCTGGTTTATTAAGCACTTGATCAGGGATACTGATTTTTCCGACATCATGCACAATCGATCCTTGCGAAACAGCACGTAATTGTTCGGGTGTTAATTGCATCTCTTCCGCCAGCTTTAATGCATACATAGTTACGCGAACATTGTGCCCCGCAGTGTAGGTATCTTTTACTTCTGTAGCCTTGACTAAGGCACGAACGCTGGGAGATATGCAATTGGTAACTCGCTCCATTGGGTCATTAGTGAATAAAGCTTTAATTGCCAGTACCATGGATTGTCTTTCAGCATACTGCTTGTACAAACCGACTAACATAGTCAGCATCGAACCAAGCAATAAAAAATGATATAACCACCAGCTTAGTCGCCAGACTTCACCCGAAGCAATAATAAATTGGGCTACTAATAGCCCACAGCAGCTGTAAACAATAGAAATCTGCAAAGGAAACCGTGAATAGCGATAGGATTGATAATAACGATAAATCGTTGCAGCAAATAAAAGCGTGATCACCACGGTCACGAAAAATTGCAGCGGATTATGATCCAAGGGAAGATGCTCACTCAAATGCGGCCAGAGAATCGTTAATAAGCACAACAAGCCCAATGCGAATGTCCATATGAGCACCAAATAGCTTTTAAAACGCGACAGCCATACAATAAGCGCTACATCTGAAGGTAAAGAGGACATATACAACCAAAAAGCAGCTAAGAAAACACTCAGTTGCGCTGATATCCCAGGTAAATGCGCGAGATGAAGCATAAAATTCGGCGTGGATAATCCATGCACTGCAAAGGTCTCGGCTAAGGAAATGAAAGCTAAAGCTAAAAAGCTCACCTGGATATTCCGCAATCTACTACCTGATACCCCTACTGCAATCGCTATAATGGTAGCTAAAATAGCCACTGAGCTCACAATATAAAAGTGCCTTGCCGGGGCATTAATTAAAAGATCTATTGAAGAGTGCATTCTCAAATACTCAAATAATAAAAAGGGTAGTACAAAGGCCGAAGCTGGGGTAATGATATCTCTTATTCTCATCAGCATAATCTCCTTAATCAGTTACCATAATTATAGCCATAATAAATAAGGATCCTATATTAATTAACGAGACTAAACTTCTTCCGGTTTGAACAATATTGACTTGCCGCGAGCGATACTCAACTGAGTCATTTATATACCACTCCCATTATTTATTCGTTGATGAAGGCCTTTACCTTCCTTATCTTTACAATACGCCCAAATAGCACATTTTTCAAACAAATGTTAAAATAAGGATTAAAAACTTCAAATGAGGACTGAACAGATGACCGAGCTGGAAATGTTATATCTTAAATAGTAAAAAAAGTAACATTTCCGCATTCCATTGCTAATCAAAAACCCGAATGATATATTATGAATGGAATTATCCGTCTTATAATAATGAATTGGGGAATCGTAAAATGAAGAAGATTTTGAACCGAAATGCATTTGAGCTTGTTTCTATCGTTACTGCTTGCTTACTTTTATTATATTTATTATTTCTACGACCATTAATCGGCGTTGCGGACAATGGGGATTTTCTGAGAATTATGCACTCGTCTGGATTGAATTATCTAAACCCTGCAGCAGATTATAAAGATCAGTTTTTCGGGTTTTTTCACAGTAAATTTAGCATTCAGGGAACGATATCTGTTGGGTATGCAAGCTCTGAATTGCTGCTCGTTTGGGCAGCTGTTGTGATCAATAAAATTTTCTTTTCCCTGCAAGTATTCGATATTCGCTTTCTCTCTATCCTTTACTCCATACTATTGATTATCGCTATGAGCTTATTTGTAAAGCTTCATAAAAAGAAAAATCAGTATTACAATATCCTTATCATTTTAAGCTTTTTCATCGTTTTTTTCGATATTGGGTATATCGCTTACTTTAATTCTTTTTTTGGTGAAGCCGTTACTTATACAAGCATGTTATTGACGCTTATATTCGCAATGTTAATTTCAAAATCGGAGTCGCCTAAGCTATATATGTTGATTGTTTTTTTTATTTGCGCCTTGTTTTTTGCATGGGCCAAGTTTCAAAATGCACCGATTGGTTTATTGCTCGGAATATTCGGGATTCGTTTGATTGGATTCAGGAGTGACCGAACATGGAAGGTCCTCACGATAATGTTTACGTCAATTTTGATTCTTAGCTCGATTATCATGTTGTTTGTAACGAATAAAGAATTTAAAGAAATCAACGAATATCAAACGGTTTTCTACGGTATTCTCAAAGATTCACCCGACCCCGGCGGAGATCTGGAGAAATTGGGGATTAATAAAGAATTAGCCGTTTTGGCCAATACGAATTTCTTCACACCGGATACGCCGATCAAACAAGACTCTCCCCAATTAAAGGAAGAGTTTTACAACCACATCAGTCATTCGAAGGTTGCAAAATACTATCTCCTTCATCCCGCTCGATTTGTCCAAAAGCTGCAGGTTGCAGTCCGAGATGCCTTTATATTCCGCCCCTTTTATTTAGGCAACTATGAAAAATCCGATGGGTACGCAGCGGGGAAGACAAGTACAACTTTTGGTGCTTACGGGGCGTTCAAACAAGACTCGTTTCCGAGATCGCTGCTATTCTGGTTTATATTAACGTTAGGTTACTGCTTCATGCTGTTTAAAAACCATCGCCTAGCAAAGGGCGCACGCAATAAAGTCTACGTGGAAGTACTCTTTTTAAATGTATTACTGGGCATCATTGGTCTTGTGATCCCGATTATCGGAGACGGGGAAGCCGACCTGACGAAGCACCTATTTTTATTTAATGTATCTGTTGATGTGATGGTCGTCTCGATTGTGATTTATTTTATTTCTTATTTAAGTCGTTTTTCAAGAAGATAAAATGGTGCAACAAACTTTAATTCCGCTGCGTCTGAAATATAGGAGGTGTTATAAAGTGAAAAAAAAAACTATTTTAATCATGATTCTAGTATTGACTATGACGCTTATGCTGGGGAATGCCGTTTTTGCCTTTCAAGACTTGCAGAATGATCCGGCACAGTCCAAAATCGAGGCGTTGCAGCAGCAAGGCATCGTAAATGGAATGGATGCAGATCACTTTGATCCTAAAGGGGCCGTAACTTATGCCCAAGGAGTTCAACTCATTGTCAAAGGCTTAAAACTTAACATCGACAATATCCAGTTCATTAAAGCACCAAAGGCTAGCGATTACTTTTCCCATGTATCCGATGACGCTTGGTATGCCAAAAGCTTCATTATCGCTGCTCACAATGGTTTAACGATTGGGAAGGACGTCAATCCGAACGCCGTTATGACCAAAGAAGTCTTTGCTCAATTGTTATTTCAAGGACTTACCCACAAAGGTGAATTCGCCATCATTGACCTCTGGATCAATATTGCGGATGAGCAGAATGTAACAAAGGACTATATGTCCAGCATTCAAAAATTGCTCATATTAAAAATTGCAGCATTGGATAAAGACAATCAATTTCACCCGAAAAGTGAAATTAGCCGTTCCGAAGCAACCGAGATGATTTACAATACAATAGAATTCTTGAAGACGCATGATGTTACTCCAGTACCAACATCCGTTCCCAATGATATCACAATGAACACAGCTAAAATTTCTCCGGATGTCAACAAGGTAACGCTGGCATGGGGAGAAAAACCGAACAACTGCTACGGAATTTCTATAGTTAAAATTGAATTTTCTCAAGACGAAGCGATCATTTACTATAATCTGAAAACACCTCAGCCTGATATGATGTGTGGACAGATTATTACACATCCGCAAGCGGAGACTTATATTAGCAGCAGCTATACCATTCGTTTGGAGCCAGCAGCTTGATGGACAGATTAAATCTTTAATTTCAACGTACGAAAAAGCTGTCTAGTGAAATTCACTGACAGCTTTCTGTATCTTCAAATCTCAGTTTTACTTAAAGCAAGTATCAATTTTTTAACTTCCAAAAGCTCCCCTTCAATACGATGCAAATGACTTTGCATATCATCAATTTCCTGTTCAGACTTGTAATTAATCGCAAAATCTATGATCGATTCATGCTTTTCACGCACAGCTTGCCGATTTTGACTCATCATAATAATCGGAGCTTGAAAGGATGCAACAAAGGACAAACATAAATTTAATAAAATAAATGGTGTTACATCAAAGTGATACGTAAACGGCAGCACATTCCATACAATCCAAACAAGAAGAAATGCTGCAAAGAAAAGAATGAACCGCCAGCTTCCACCAAAAGATGCGATTTTGTCCGCTAAACGGTTGGACCAAGTTGTTTTTCGACTGTATTCTTCATTTAAATGGGATAGGATTGTATTTTCATAATGATCCACTAATCGATCAATTCGAGATGCGTCGTCTTTATTGATTTCAATATCAAAACCTTGAATGTTTGAAGCCTCTTCAAATTTCGTTTCAGATGCCTTATTGTAATAATTCTTTTTACCCATGTTTTATTGCCTCCTCTTTTCGTCGAGGAAGTCAGGCGATTAACATACCTTGAATCAAAAGAGTTGAAAACTTTTCATAAGCAACAATACCTTCGTTTGTCGGCTGCAATTCATGACTCCCCCACTTGTTATTTCGGGTTCAGGCTCACTTGTACTTCGACTACCCATGAAAAATCTCAACTCCTTTTATGGTTTCACGCCTTTCATATCATACTCCTGCAATCTATTTTTGTACACACATAAAAAAAAGACTCCCTCTACCAAAAATAATGGCAAAGGGAGTCTTTTTGTAAATGCTTTTTAACTTATCCAACTATAAAGCCTTTATGGATGAACATGAGTAATTATCGTCTCATTACTTGATGCAGAAGCTGTGCCAGATCCATAATAGAGCGAAGAAGTGCTGCTCGTTAATGATGGTGCTGGATTTGGCTTAAAGGTTAAAGTTTCTTGACCATTAGGAGTTCCAGATACTGTCAGGAACACTCTTATGACTGTTTCACCGCCTGTTAAAGGAGATGCTGAAGATTGATCTTCACTATCATTTTTCTTCACAGACAAAATGGTCACATTTGTTGCCGTCCCTCCGTTCTGAGCGAATGCATAGCTCAAATCACTTGCAGTCACTGGAGCGGTATGTCCTACATTTCCATAAACATCTTGGCTGAATGTTATATCTACATAAACTGAATTGGTAACACTATAAGTTGCTTGTGATGCGGATAAAATAATTACGTTAGGTGTCAATACAATCGGCCCCACGGGAGTGCTCGAGCCTGCAGTTACTGTGTAAGAACTTGAAGTAACTGTTTGATATGCACTTTTCGTAACCGTTAAAGTTTTCGAACCACTTGGTATATTATAAATATGAAACGTCCCATTGGATGCTGTAGTGCTACTATAAGCAGAGCCTGTTACCGTAACGGTTGCACCGTTTACTGCTGCACCAATAGGATCAACAACGGTACCCGTAATTTCTGAGGTATATAAATTTTTAGTAGGAATAACAACAACTGCATTTGCACTTAAGGTTGTTGTACCATAATTTGTCACTGGCACATAACCAGATGCATTGTAATTCAGATAAATTGTACCTGTTGGAACAGACGATATTGTAAATAAACCATTAGAGTTTGTTGTTGCCGTTGTATAGAGCGTACCACCGGAATATACCGCGACAGTAACTCCAGCAAGACCAACACTCTGATTATTATACACATATCCCGTTACTGTCCCTGTAGTTGATGTATCACCACTACCTGAACCACTACCTGAACCACTTCCACTACCTGAACCACTACCTGAACCACTTCCACCAGGGCTAGTTGTTGGTGTTGGAATTGTACCAACTACAACCGTAACAGGCTGTGTCTCGTAAGTTGATCCGGGTACGTTTCCTGTAGCTGTTTGAACTGTACCTTGACCTGTCACTTTCAATGCTGCATTAATGGTAAGCGCAACAACATTGGTACCTTTATCAAGCATAAGAGTTACACCTATAGCTTGAGTTTCTACCGTTATTTGCTGAATGCTTCCTGATGCAAGTTCAACATTCAAATTATTTCCGATGATATCCAATGTTCCAAAAGTACCCTTTAAAGTGACCTTAGAACCATCTGGCAAATC
>JAQBPR010000200.1 GCA_028287395.1 Bacilli bacterium | reverse complement strand
AACTCCTATGGTTGACTAGTTGCTGATTGGGAGAAGCCATCCTATTCAGGATGGTATTTTTAATTTGTTTGTATCAGGGGCTTTCTAGAGGCTTTCCTGCTTACAATAAATAGAACCGCTCCAAGTCTGCTTCGCGGGCGACCTTGGAAACGGTTCTGCTGATGCTCTACTATGCTGTTTTACAAAGTAAAGACACAACTTAATTATGGGACTTTTAATTAACTTTGTAAATAGTGGTAGGACAATCTTAATTGAGAGGAGAGAAGCAACAAAATTATACATCAAGTTTAAAAATGATGAGATTATTTAATTGAATAACCATTCTTTTAAGAATATAAAATTTTAGGAGGAATAATAATGAAAAGACTTATTAAAATTCTATTAGTTACCAGTTTGTTTTGTTTATTGCTTCCAACATTTACCTTTGCGAACGATGATAACATCGTTACTCTTAAGGAAGCTAAAAAAGCTGCCTTATACCAAGTCCTTACAGACATGAAATCTGATAAAGAGTCCCAGTGGAATGGACATAAAGTAAATGCAGGTGATCCAATATCAGTATATGATATTTATGACAACCTAATTAGTTATATCGTTAACTTGAAAGTAGATGGACAGACCAAAGGATATGTTGAGATATCGGCAATTAAAGACGAATTTCCAGTATTAAGTTTTAGTTATTCTTCTATAAGAATGGATCAAACAGAGATTGAACACATTAAAAACATTAATCATATTGATAAGAATATAAACACAAAAATCGTTTCGACATCTCCATTAAACTTCTCATTAAAAGATGATTCGAATGGTAAAATTAAGATGTATAATAATAGCGGTGAAGTTGAAAGTATTGAAAAGCAAAATATCACAAATGAACATTTATCAAAAAAAGAATATAATAAAGAAAGCAGAAAGGAATGGGATAAATTAAGCACGAGCGATATTGGAACTGATCATGATGGAGTGACTAATGATTTGTCATTTGAAACCGGTTCGGTTACTACTTTTATAATAAGTAATGTAGATTATCAACAACAGATAACCAGCACAATGTGGACGGGACCTTCGGGGTGTACTCCTACAGCAGCGTCGACGCTGATTCATTACTGGGCAACAATAAAAGGTTATAGTAGGTTAGAGCAATATCAAGATATATTGAAAACAACATGGTACTCTTATACTAGAGAACAAATAATTAATAAATTGAGAAACGATATGGGCACAACTTACAATTCAAGCACAGGAGGAAGTGATACGTATGATAGTAATCTTGTTCCTGGATTATCAAGTTATGTAATGGAATATAAGCTTGGTGGTCTAAATTACAACTCCTCATCCTCGTTAACTTCAAGTCCTAGCTTCTCAACAATGAAATCACACATGCAAACTATTGGCCCCACTGAAATATTGGTTCATGGTCAGGACTTGTTTGGCGGACATGCAATTGTAGGAGTTGGTACAAAAGAATACTCAACCAGTGGTCATCAATACCTAATCATCCATGATAATGGTGGTTGGGGTGGAACAAGTGATGCATACTTAATCTATGGAAGTCATTATTCCTCGATAAATGACGTCACCTTTAAGGTTTATTGAATTTAGAAATAAATTTAAAGAGGGGGGTATATATTTGAAAACATTTTCCTCAATGTTAATTGTAATTCTTCTACTTTGTGGTTGTTCAAGTCACAAAACTTTTTCGGATATATACCCAGGAGACATCAAAAAAATTAGTAAGGTTGAAATAAGCAATGGACCCAATTCTCGGTCATTTACAGATATATCCAGGGTAAATGCATGGATAGATAAAGTAAAAGGTTTGACTTTAAAGTTAGATCCGAATCAGGCGCCGAGGACAGGGAACGCGTACTCTATTAGCTTATTTGAAGGAGATTTACTTAAGCTTAAATTTTTTTCGAACTATATAGGCGGGAAATACTACATTCTTGGAGAAGATTTGATGAAAGCAATTATCGATCTTTATCAATCTGATGAAAAATCAAATAATTAGCAATTATTATGAATTTATTATCAGTCCAAAAATAATAAAAAACGGGGTGATGCAATTACGCAGCCCCGTTTTGTTTTTTAAATTAAATTTGAAACGTACTTGCTTGCTTTTCAGCAATGTCTCCAATGACGGGCAGTTTAAACAATTTACCTAAGACATAACATAATAGGCCTGCCACATTTTCTTCCATCCCTGTTGAAGGTTTTCCCTTGTGCGTTTTATTTTTGTCCGTCAATCGGATCAGCTCCTTTATTAATAAAAGTTTGGATTATATGTATTCAACAAACCCAATATTATCACCTCCTTTTTCCAGTATACTTTGGATTTTCTTGCTTTTATGTTGGGCATGCTAGGGATATCAAATGCCAAAACTTGAGGTGATTAACATTGAAAATAGAGCAGCCTCGATTATTTGTTGCTGTGCCTATTGATCCAAGTTTACGTGTCATTATCGCTATTCAGTGTAAAGAACTACAGCAAAAATATCCTTTTCAAAAATGGACCGATCCGGAAGATTACCATATTACGCTGAAATTTCTTGGTGAAACGCCTTCTGAAAAAGTGGAAGCAATTCAAGAGGTTTTATTGGCTGTAAGCCAAACGACAGTTCCATTTTTATTAAATGTGAAAGGTTGGGGCACTTTCGGACGGACAGCAGCACCTAGTATTCTTTGGGCGGGTATTGGCGGAGAAGTTGAATTGCTTACCCGTCTCCAACGTCAAGTAGAGGAAGCCTTAGTCCCGCTTGGCTACATAAAGGAAGACCGTCCTTTTCATCCCCATCTGACTTTAGCTCGTAAATATCTGGGTAAAAGCTCATTAGAAGCAGCTGGTTTGCAGCAGCAGTTAGCACAGCTGGAAGGAAGCTTAATACAATGGTCGGTAAATCATATGGTGCTTTACCAAAGCCACCTCAAGCGTAAACCGATGTATGAGCCATTGAGCACTTTTCAGTTTCTAAATGAACCGGATAGTTGAATCTTTAAAAATTGTTGGACAAGGCGGGTTGTTATGGCGAAAAAAAGCAGAAGACGTCTTTTGGTACCTGATGCAGAGCAAGGTCTGAATGCCTTTAAGACAGACTTAATGCGACGTGAGGGGTACGCAGTTAATCCGAGCAGTACCGATGATGTCAAGTATGAGGTAGCTAAGGAGCTGGGGATACCACTGAAACCGAATGACAACGGTAATTTGACGACCGAAAGTGTCGGAAAAGTCGGCGGGAAGATTGGCGGCTTGATGGTCCGCGAGTTGATTCTTCTTGCGAAGGAGCAGCTGGTAAAGCGAACAAGGTTGTAAAAGGCGGTGGGTCCGAGATCTACTGCTTTTTCCCCCCTTTTCCTTATACATGAAAAGTCGCTATGGGCTCATAGGTTTCAATTTCAAATGGTCGGAGTGCGTGCGAGTGTTCAAGATAGACGAAAGCATCATATCGTAAAGATAGACGAGTGGGAACATAATTGCCTCGTTCATTTTTGGGATGGTAGACAACTCCTATCGCACGATGTCCGTGATTTTCCGTAAAGACGCTTGGTTGATCATTAAAAATGGCCATTTGATCATAAGGATTGACTTGGTGGAAAAGGTCTTCCCAGCTATTGGGTATCGCGACAGGTACATTCATGCTTTCGGCTTGTGCTCCCCAAGCTTTTGCAGCAATAACGGTTCCTTTGTGGGTACCAAACCCTACAGCAAAAACTTGTTTTTTTCCATAATGTTCACGCACCAGTTGACCTACGTTTACCATTCCATCCGCTAACATATCCGTGGCTCTGGCATCACCAATATGTGTATTATGCTCCCAAACAATCGCTTTCGCATCTTTTCCATGAAAATCCGACAGCTTCTGTAAAACTTCAGTCATATGCCGATCTCTAATATTCCATGAATCCGGGCCGCCTTGAATCATGGAACGGTAATATTTCTCCGCGTTTACGGCTACCAACGCATTGAGCTCCGCACTTAGGTCGGCTTCCTCCTCTTGAACATTTGCTTGTCGCTTTGCCTGCATTTCCTGCAGCAAATGAGCCACCTCATCCGCGCAATCTGTTTCGCCTGACCATGCGGAAAAGCCATAGAGCTGCTCATCCTCACCGTAAGGTTCAAAGCAAGCGAAGGCTTTTTTGGCAAGTTCCAGCTGAGATTGCGGTGCGTTGGTCTTTTCTAGATAGCCGATGATTGTCTCCATGGATTCCCACAAGCTGTACACATCCAGTCCATAAAAACCGATTTGTTTTTTCTCGGTCTGCTGGGAATTATGATGTTTAAGCCACTCCATTAAATCTACGATCTCGTGATTGGCCCACATCCAGGAAGGCCAGCGTTTGAACTGATTAATTAGCTCAATAGAGGTCTGATAAGCTCCAGCATACTGTTTGACATAACGGTTCATATGATAGCAAGAAGGCCAATCTCCTTCCACCGCTATAAAGGAAAATCCTTTCTGTTCAATGAGTCTTTTTGAAAGCTCTGTTCGCAGCGTATAGAATTCCGAGGTTCCGTGTGAAGCCTCTCCCAATAAAACGTATTTTCTTTCTCCAACCGCATCGACTATTTTTTGCAGATCGTCTTTTGTGCGAAGCGGGAATGTATTTTGGCGTATTTGCTGAATCATATCTTGGTTATCCATAAGTGACCTTCTTTTTTATGTAATATTTGTGTTCTTTTATATATTCCCTAATAAGCATAAAAAATAAACATCGCTACCGATAATCACCCACCTCTTATTGGGAATTTTGATTCTTGACAGGAAAATTTAATTCACCTAACATTATTTTTATGAAAGGAGTGATTGGTTATGAATCCGAAAATTTTGCCTATTGGTTCTCCCCCCGTATTCGGTTACTTGTGTAACGCATATCCCCTATCTATCGTTTCCACCGAAGATAAGTACCTGGACTGGTTTTATAGTCATTACATCCAGCTTACGACACATCTGCCAGGCAAACATTTTTTTACTTTTTATACCCCGCTTTATCAATGGTACGAGTATATGCTGCAGTGTCCATTCCTCACCTATCAAAAATTAGAAACAGCTATTGTGGACAAGTATCCGAATGGCATTCTCCAGTTTATTATGGATCGGATTGATCAGGATGGATATGTTCAACTCTATGTGAATGAATATTTCCTTTCTGGCAAAAGAGCTTACAAAAGCTTTCATTTTCCCCATGAGATTTTATTGTATGGCTACAACAAAGCGGAGTCCAAGCTCAATATCGTTGGCTTTAATGAACGAACTATGTTTGGTCAATATGAGATCGATTTTGCTGAATTTTTGGAGGCCTATGATCATTGTCATCGGGATGAATTGTATGAGGATCATATTCCTTTCAAAAAATATGTATATGTATTCCATTATAATAGGCAATATGAATATCCATTTGATCTTAAGCTGGTGATCCAGTCCTTGAAGGAATATTTAAGCGGCCACAACTCTTCGAATACTTTTCGAGCTTTAAGACCTCCTACCAGAGCAGCAGCAGGAAGGGATGTATTTAGCTATGGCATGGACTTTTATAAGCTTTTTACTCATTATCTGCAATACAATATTGGGGAGCTAAATGAAACAATGGATCTTCGTCTCACACACACGAATTGGGAGCATAAAAAAGTTATGCTCGAACGAATCCGGTATATGGGTGAAAAAAATATTTTAAAACAGGCGGAGAGCTATTATTTGGCTTTTGAAAAGGTAGAGCAAAAAGCGTTGGTAGCGAGAAATGCCTGTGTTAAGTATAGGATTAAACCAAATAAGCAATTATTACAGTCTATTCTGGATGACTATCTTCAAATTGAGCATGGGGAACGTCAAATTCTGCAAGAAATGGTCGTAGAGTTGGAAAAAGTGAATGAATCAGATGAGAACAAAGGGGTTGTATCGTGAATTCTATCGCAGTAGAGTAAGAATTTGTTCAAGAGACTGCGGCTTAACTTGTGCAATTAAGTCGCCCGTGCTGCTAAGTCGGCTCGCAATGGTATGGAGGGTGAAGTCTGATGCTTTGCAGTTGTGTAATTCTGCCCATCGTAATGGGGTAGAAACAGCAGCATGGACGCGCGCTCTGGGTGTATAGGGAGCAGAAAGTGTTTTACCGTGCCAATGCTGAAGGTAGTCAATGTAAATTAAATCTCCGCGGTTTTTCTTTAAGCGCTCGATGGTAAACAAGTTCGGGTATTTTTTAACCAAATAACTTCCAAGAAATTTCCCGACCGTTCTGACCTCATCAAAGGTATATCCGTGTTGGATCGGAATCCATATTTGAATTCCGGTTGCCCCGGAGGTTTTTGGTACAGCTTCAATTCCCATGCGATCCAAGGCTTCGCCCACTAAAAGGGCTGCTTGCATCATGCGTGGTTCTTCTTCAAGAGAAGGATCTATATCGACTATCCATTCCGCAGGTAAGGCATCGTTAATGAAGTGAAAGGATGGATGAAATTCGAGACAAGCCAAATTGCCTAGCCATAGCAAGGTCGGCAAGCTATCGAGGTGGACATAATTCACGTCGCCTAAAAGAGCGGTTTTAACAAAGCTTGGCGTTGGTTGCGGTACCGCTTTTTGATAAAATGATTTACCGTGTATGCCATTGGGATATCGAATGGTCGTTAGATAGCGATTTTGACAGTAGCGGAGCAGATAAGGCGCTAATGCCGTTAGCTTTTGCAAATAATCCATCTTGGTTATTCCAGCTTCAGGCCAAAGTAATTTTTCGGGATTGGTGACCGTAATTTCTTTGCCTTCGACTTGAATCGTTCCCTTTATTGTTGCTGCCATCATCCATACTCCTTACTTCAAGAAGGAACCTTAACTTTACGTTTCGTTTTTGCAGGTTTATTGGTTTGGTCTTTATCGCTCGTTTTGGCATGGGTTTTTACTGCTTCCAGACTAGCTTGTAATGCAGACATTAAATCAATCACATTGGCACGATGCGGCTGAGGAGCGGTTTCGATTTCTTCCCCAGCTACTTTGTGCTGTATAGCTTCCATTAAGGCCTCGCGGTAATTGTCTTTATATTTCCCTGGTTCAAATGGAGTGGAGAGCTGCTCAATCAGCATTTTAGCCATACTCAGTTCTTTGTCGTTTACATTGACTTGCTCAGGCAAGTTAGGGACTTGGGTAATCGCGCGAATTTCATCCGGGTAAAACAAAGTTTCCATCGCTAAGCAGCGATCAATAATCCGAATACAGGATAAACTGCTTTTGGAGCGTATCGATACTTTGGCAATTCCGATCTTACCCGTTTGACGAAGCGATTCCATTAATAAACTATAAGCATTAGACCCTGTATCGCCTGGAGCAAGATAATATGTTTTTTGAAAATAAATCGGATCAATTTCCGTTAGATCAACAAAATCCAAAATTTTAATTTCCTTGTTTACTTCACCGTTTAACTTCTCCAGCTCATCTTTCTCAAATAAGACAAAACGACCGGGTTCATATTCATATCCGCGGGCAATTTCCTCCCATTCCACTTCTTTATCGCAGGTGGGACATTTGCGAACATAGTTTAAAGGGGTAGAACAGGTTTTATGGATATATTTCATGGAAATATCCTTGTCTTCGGTAGCGGCGAACATTTTTACGGGTACATGAACAAGCCCGAAGCTGATTGCACCCTTCCACATCGTATGCATGCTTAAATTCTCCTTTATTAAATATATTGCCATGTGCTTAGTATGCGTTTTAATCTTAAGAGGTATGAATCGTTTGAGAAGAATTCGGCTAATTCATTCGTTGGAACTTTTTAGGGAAATGAGCGTCTATTAGTTAGTGTCGTTTATACTGCTGAATGGATGTGTTCTTATGAGGGTCGATCGATCAAAGCTGATTTTCATCGCACTCCTTTTACTGATTGTTCTGCTTGAGGTTGTTTATTCCTTTCATCACAAAAAGGTGGAAACAATCGCACCTCAAACCACCGCAATCATTGAGGTCAAACCCCTACCTGTCATAGACCAAGAGCAAGGCTTAACTTATAATGAAGCAAATGCGTGGTTAAAAATTGGCGATACCTTCGCTACGGATGCTGATACGCCTCAGGTCATTTACCTCTCGAACCAAAAGGTGTTGTATGTTCGAGATAGTCAGCTTTTTAGCGTGAGCTTTAATAAAGCTCCAGTCTCTTTATATAGATGGGAGTCAACTGCTCAAGCCCAAATATGGCGGTTGGGGAATGGGTTTCTCATTGGATCGATGCAAGGCACAACAGGTGTGTTTCAGTATGTGCGACCTTCAGATAAAGAGGGTATGCCTTTTGAGTATCATGAAATAAAGGATCCCAGATTTAAAGATCAAGCTTACGGTCCAGAGAAAGTGTTGGAAATAAAATATTCCCCAGAGACAGATTTAGCATTCATCACCTTTGCTCAACAGCCTAATCCAATCGAATATATATTTGACCCCAATTCTTCGCTATTCCAAGCGCTGCAGCTGGAATTAAATGTTGAACCGGGTCAAGACTATTATGCTCACTCTTATTTTTTGCACAAGCCTGTGCCACAAAAAAACCTCGTGATTATAAACCCCGTTAAAAAATGGGCAGATAAAACATTCACCTTTGAAGACGAGAGAGGGACAATATTTTATTCGAAAAATGACATCAATTCTATCATGCGTTTCGGCGATTTAAAAGTAGTTCAATTAAAACAAATTCTTCAAGACGGCGGCTCGCCTCAGTATTATCTTCGTGTGAAGGATAAGGCGAATAACGATTTTATTAATCGAATCGGAACGCAGGCTTTTTACCCTTTTTCCGAAAAAATGTGGCATGAGGATTGGAATAGCTTTCATGAGAATGCTTTTTACCATCTGGATGCAAAAAATCTAGAAACGGTGAGCTATGAATGCGATATTTGTAAACCTTTCAAAATAAAAAGTGAAGCGTATTCGCTTGATTCACTGCGATATGTCGAAAAATTAGGTCCCTTGCTTAAATTTACGCAAAATGGGAACGACGTTTTATTGTCTTTATACGATGCCACAAGATACGAGACCAGTACCAACGGAATTTCGCAGCATATTAGTCAAATTCTGATGAAGGATTTAGCATTGCACGAAACTTCAGCGGGAGATAAGCCATTTAGAGGAAATGAAGCGGAACCGAAAAAAACGATAGAACTGCCCGCTATGCAAAATTCGGAGCAAAATACAAATATGCCTGTTCCAGAGGATGTGTTAAAGGTAGTAAGTGATCAATTTTTCTCAGGCAGTGGAGATGCCAGCCCTAGTGTACTCTATCGTAAGGTTGGCACGAGCTGGTATGTTCTCATTGAAACTAAATTATATGTGTTTCAAGATAAAAAACTGAATGAAGTTGGAACACTGCCCATTAAGACAACGATCCAGATCACGAATTATTCCATTGGTTTGGGCGCACAGGATTTCACCAAATTAGCGGATGACTGGTTTGTTGCAGACACAGTTGGAAACCGCATTTTAAAGCTAGATCAAAAATTGAATATCGTTAAGGAGCTTCCGCTGCCTTCACCATCCGCAATTCATATTACCGAAACGGAACAATTGGTGGTCGTCAGTTTAAAAGGAGAAACGTTGCTAAGTCAACAATTAGATATTCTCCATACGACGGAGATTAAGTATGCAAAGGTTCCAACTAATCAAATCGAAGCAAGAGAAATATCAGGTTATGACATTAAGCCAAACTCATTTTACGAAGATAAAACAACCCAAATCCTTTGGTATTTTGATTGGCCAGGATATTTGAGGCTATACGTACCTAAGACGAAGGAATTGCGTTCTTATTATGTAGGTTTAATGTACAATGGCAGCGGGGATGTACGGATTATACCTTATCAGGATAAGATCCTGATAATGTTTGATAATCGTATACAGCTTTTTCAACATGACGGTACGTGGATAAAAACGATTGATTTTCCTCGAGGAGAGCCTGATGCGATATATACCAATACAACAGAAGGAGAAAATTCATTTTATTTTGATCAGCCAAACAACATGATTTATCTTGTTCAAGGCTTTCGAATCTTGAGCATAGATTTGCTAAAGGGAGAGGTAGCTCCCTTATTTCAACAGAACAATGGAAATCTCGGAAAAATAATCTACGACAAAGGGAGATTGTACTTTACATTGCAGCCCAATATAGAACAACAATTTAGTAATGAGATTCCCGCTGAAGAAGATTGGACAGAGATTTGTAATTTAGAAATTTCAACAGGGAAATTGAATCGTTATCATATGAAGGGGAAATGGTCGACGGACCGTCTGGATCAGGATCAGCTTGTGTTATGGTCTTATGATAAGCCGCGAGGGAGTACAACTAAAGGGGTGTACATGCGTTATCCAGTCCATGAATTGAATGGTTAAAACAAGGAAATCGTTATAATTTGTCGAATGAAGAAGAAAACAAGCTTCAACTTATAGCATGTGTTCAAAAAATGGCGACGAGGAGTAATGGGTGTGCTTGTAAAGTCGAAAGTTTTGCTTTAGCAAAAATGGCTTCGGAAGCATATGCTTGTGCCGACTTTGAAATGAGTTTCCACCTTCGTCCATTCAAGAAACTCATTTTCAACGGAGGTAAAAGTTTTCGTAAGAAAACTCACTTCGTAAGCATGTGCTTAAAGCACATTCATTACGCAACATAGCTATACATTTTGAACACACTTTTATATAGACAAACTTTAGGAGTGTACTTCATGAGAAAAAAAACATTTACAACGATAACCGCCATTATCTTTACCATTTCAATGATCGCTGGGTGCGCTCAATCTAACAATCAATCCGCAGAATCTCCTTCAAATTCACCTACCAATAGTCTGAGTACTCCAACGTCAATTCCAACTCCGAGTACTCCCAAGCCTGAAGAAAAGCTCGCGACACCAACGCCGGAGCCATCCCCAATGAAAATGGATGGGATGCAAATGCAAGATCCAAACCAACCGAAAATGTCAGTGAAACCCAGTCCCGTGAAATCAAAAGACCCGCAATTTGCTGCATTATCTTGGTATTACATGAAAAAAGGCAAAGGTAAAGTCCCCGATTTCCCGAAGGAAACGAAAACCTTCACTGCAGAGCAAAAAGCGATTTGGGTTGGTACAGGGAAGAAGGTGTATTTAACCTTTGACAACGGCGGACCTATGGGTGACACGGTAAAACTGTTAAAAACACTGAAAGAGAACGATGTAAAAGCAACCTTTTTTATAGCGGGCTATAATTTGAAGGCATATCCCGCATTTTTTAAGGAGCTGGCAGCGTCAGGACAGCTAGTAGCTAATCATACGATGTCACATAAAGACATGACAACACTGAGTGACGAACAGGTGAAGAAAGAAATTACCGATTTCGAAAAATTATATAAAACGACAACAGGGGAAGAGCTGCCCAAATATTTCAGGTTTCCATATGGCGCCTACAATAGACATTTGCTTTCGCTAGTTTCAGGTATGGGCTACACTTCCGTGTTTTGGTCCACCGCGATGAAAGACTGGGTTCCTCGGACGAATGGGACAGACGATACGTACAATGATATTATGAATAATCTGCATGATGGAAATGTTATTTTGATGCATCAAGGATCGACAGAAAACATTGAAGCTTTAGATCGTATCATTAAGGCGATTAAAAAAGAAGGCTATGAGTTTGCGCTTGTAGACGACTTGCAGCCTCCAAAGAAATAATTTGTTTGAATTCACCTGAAAGTGGGTAAACAAATAAGAGAGCAATACTGTTAAAGTATTACAGCTGCTTTCGTAATCTTTTTGGAGGTGCCATTAATGAGTAATTCTATCCATTTAACAGATCGTATCGGTCATACCAAATCGCAATTGAAACAGATGAGAGCACAAGGTCGGATTCCGGCTGTTGTTTATGGCAAAGATATCGGTAGTATTACTGGTGTTGTAGACGAAAAAGTAATTCTCGCAGCGTTAAAGCGAAATTCGCGTGCGATTCTCGAAGTCGTTTTACCGTCCAATAAAAAACATCCTGTGTTGGTTCAACAAATTCAAAGGGACACATTAACCGGAAAATTACTGCATATCGATTTTCATCAAATTAACATGAATGAAAAGATTGAAACAGTGGTTGCGATTCATTTTACCGGTGACCCCGTAGGTGTAAAAGAAGGCGGAATCCTCCAAGTGGAGCTGCATTCTGTACAAGTCCGCTGCATGCCAAACAAACTGCCCGAATCGTTTGAAGTCGATATAAGCGGGCTAGGGATTGGTGATCATTTGGTTGTTTCAGATCTGGCTGTTCAAGACGGAGTGGAAATTTTATCTGAGCCAAACGGAATGCTTGTTACCGTTTTAGCTATGCAAAAGCTGGATGAGTCGCTTGAAGCACCAGTCGTAGAAACAGCAGAAGCGGAAAAGCAAGAAACCACACCATCGAAGTAAAAGTTAGTTTTACCGGATTTCAGAACAAAAATGCTGT
>JAQBPR010000156.1 GCA_028287395.1 Bacilli bacterium | reverse complement strand
AAAACAATCATTTGAGATCACATCATTCTTCAACATCAATGGCAATGAAGGTATTCATTTCTTTGTTCTCACTCCCATTGAGGAAACTGATACAGGGAAGTTTTCATCCTAAACCGATTGGCCAACATCATTATAAATATGTCTTAATAAAATAAGAAAGCTGAAATTTTTACAACGAATTATGGAACAAAAATTCTAACCAATTATGAATCAATTCTAATCAATTATGGAATATCACATTAGTTTCAAGGTGGGGACTATTTTACGCTTACACATAAGCTGAATTTATAAATTAAACCATTTGCTAATTTCCAATACAACCTATTATCTAGTCTAATACTTTTTTAACCCCAAACATCAAAATCCCACTGACGATTTTGATAAAAGTCAGTGGGATTTTGGAATATTTCATTTACCAACTATATTGTAAATTTACCAACTATAATGTAACTGAACATGAACAACACCTGTAGTAATGAACAATCCCCCTACTCCACCGTAACACTCTTCGCCAAATTCCTCGGCTTATCGACGTCATTACCGCGAGCTATAGAAGCGTAATAAGCTAATAACTGTAAGGGTATGACAGAAAGCGCAGGAGTTAATAGATCCAGGGTTTTGGGAATCGCAAAATATTGATCGACTGATTTCACTAATTCGTGCTCGTTCATGGCGGAAATGCCCAAAACGTTGGCACCGCGCGCTTTGACTTCTTTGATGTTGCTGACGGTTTTCTCGAATAAATCCTCTTGCGTAGCTAAGGCGATTACTGGAATTCCTTCTTCGATCAAAGCCAGCGTACCATGCTTTAATTCACCTGCTGCATAAGCTTCCGAATGGATATAGGATATCTCTTTCAGTTTTAACGAACCTTCTTGCGCCACGGCATAATCCATTCCGCGTCCAATGAAGAATAAATTGTTATGTGCAGCAATCTCATTGGCAAAAGTTTTAATTTGTTCTGTTTGGCTCAAGATGGTTTCTACTTGCTCCGGCAATGCCTTAAGTGCAGTAATGACATTACGAATGTAGCTATTGTCTTGAGTGCCCCGTGTTTGTGCAAGGTATAACCCGAATAAATAAAAGGCAATTAATTGTGAAGTATAAGCTTTGGTCGAAGCGACCGCAATTTCTGGACCGGCCCAGGTAGTTATACAATCATCCGCTTCTCTAGCTGCGGTGCTTCCAACCACGTTAGTGATCGCCACAACTCTTGCGCCACAACGTTTCGCTTCGCGCAAAGCAGCCAAAGTATCGGCCGTTTCTCCGGATTGGCTTACTACGATAACTAAAGTATCTTTAGTAATAATCGGCGAACGATAGCGATATTCAGAAGCAACATCAATTTCTACAGGAATACGGACTAGTTTTTCAATCACATTTTTACCGATCAAGCCTGCATGATACGCTGTACCACAAGCTACAATGTGCACACGCTGCAAGCTGGAAATTTGCTCAAATGTCATCTTAAGCTCATTCAATACAATGCGTGTTCCTGAAGGGTCAATCCGACTTCCCATCGTATCGCGATAAGCTTTGGGTTGTTCATAGATCTCTTTAAGCATAAAATGGTCAAATCCGGCTTTTTCCGCTGTTACAATGTCCCAATCGACATGAAATAATTCCCGGGAAATAAAATTCCCTTCCAATGTTCTTAATTCGACACCATCACGGGTTAATACCGCCATCTCACCATCACTGAGAATATAGACATCACGAGTGTATTCTAGAATCGCTGGAATGTCAGAACCAATAAAGTTCTCACCATCCCCTACGCCAATAATGAGAGGACTTGCTAAGCGAACGGCAACTAATTTATCTGGTTCATATTCAGTCAATACGCCAAGTGCAAAGGCTCCAGTCATCTGTCTGACCGCCTTTTGTACGGCTGTAACAATATCGCCGTCATAAGCTTCTGCAATTAAATGGGAAATCACTTCCGTGTCCGTTTCCGATACGAAAACATGCCCTTTGGCGATCAATTCTTCTTTGAGATGAATATAATTCTCGATGATCCCGTTATGCACAACCGAGAATTTCAATGTATCATCTGTATGTGGATGTGAATTTACATCTGACGGTTTACCGTGTGTCGCCCATCTTGTATGTCCAATACCTACTGTACCGCGTAAGGGAGCGCCTCCCAATTGTGCTTCCAATACGGCAATACGTCCTTTAGCCTTCGTTACTTCCAAACCGTTTTTCGTAAACACCGCAAGTCCTGCAGAATCATAACCGCGATATTCCAGCTTCTTCAAACCTTCTAATAAAATTTCCTGTGAATTCTTATTCCCGATATAACCAACAATTCCGCACATAGCAAATAACCTCCATTTTTTATAGAAACAAGCACGCATATTAAATAAAGTAATCCTGTTGGAATCTTGTCGGATCAGTTACCCAATCCATTTCCCCTCCAACTCACGGCTTAGGATTTAAGCCGGAAGGTCCCCGCCGAATGTTTCGAACACCTTCACCTCGTCAACTTGACGTCAGCGATTACCGATCTAATCGTCTGTTCCCCGCTCAAGCTCTGGCGCTTATAAAACTCTAGTAACCTCTGCCCACCTGTCCTTCTGGATTCAAAAACATATTTACATCTTATGCATTATACACTTGAGATGCAACTTTTTTTTTGCGACAGCCTCTTTCGACAAAAACCGCTTGGAATAAAGACAAAACGCCCTCGAATTCAACATCGACAGCGCTTTTTTGCGCTATTTTTATGAATCTGCTAAGCTAATTCCTTTTGAATGACATCCGTAATTTGCTTCACATAAATCTCTAAGTCTGTGATTTCAGGTCCTTCTGCCATAACACGAATAAGAGATTCCGTACCGGAAGGACGAACAAGTACGCGACCGTTATCAGCCAGCTGCTCTTCTACCTGACGAATAGCGGCATCGACCGCGCCATTGCCCTTCAATTTCCCTTTGTCACCCACTTTAATGTTGACCAACACTTGTGGAAATTTACGCATTTTCTGCTTTAATTCACTTAAGCTTTGTCCGGTTTGAATCATCGTATGGACCAATTGAAGTCCGGAAAGGATGCCGTCTCCCGTTGTATTATAATCGAGAAAAATAAGATGTCCCGATTGCTCTCCGCCTAGATTATAGCCGCCTCTGCGCATTTCCTCCATCACATAACGGTCGCCCACTGCAGTTTGCGCCGCTTGCATACCCATATCTTTCACTGCCTTGAAAAACCCCAAATTACTCATCACCGTCGTTACAATCGTACCGTGATTCAGCTTGCCTGCGCGATTCAAAGCATCCCCGCAAATAGCCAATAAATAATCCCCGTCAATTTCAGCGCCTGTCTCGTCCACTGCAATCAAGCGATCTGCATCCCCGTCAAAGGATAATCCCAAATTCGCTTTCTGCAGCAGTACTTCTGCTCGTAAATTTTCGGGATGCGTCGAGCCGCAATGATCATTAATATTCAAGCCATTCGGTTCTGCTCCGATGGTAATGACATCGGCTCCCAATTCCCGAAAAATGCGAGGAGCAATTTGGTACGCTGCGCCATGCGCGCAATCCAAGACGATTTTCATTCCTGCAAAGTTAGCCTTAACGGTTGTTTTCAAGAAATCAACATATTGTGATTTAGCATTTAAGTGGTCCGTTAAAGTTCCTAAATCCGCACCAATCGGACGCGGCAATTCATCCACTTCCGTATCCATCAGCCGTTCAATTTCCAATTCCGTCTCATCTGTAAGCTTAAATCCGTCTGCGCCAAAAAACTTAATCCCATTATCCTCGACTGGATTATGGGAAGCAGAAATCATCACACCTGCCGTTGCTCCCAGCTTACGCGTCAAGTATGCCACAGCTGGAGTTGTAACAACGCCAAGCCGGATTACATTTGCGCCAATCGAAAGTAATCCTGCGACAAGCGCTGACTCAAGCATCGCGCCGGAAATACGTGTATCTTGACCAATGACAACCTGTGGATGCTTCGCTTGCCCTGTTAACACATAACCACCGCAGCGTCCTATTTTATAGGCCAATTCCGGTGTTAATTCTAAATTCGCAATGCCGCGAACGCCATCTGTGCCAAAATATTGCCCCATATCTACTGTTCTCTCCTCTTATCTCACAAAATCGTTTTATGGATTGCTGCTCACTTTCGGTTCTGTTGTAGGATTTGTTATAGGTTTCGTACTCGCTTCTGTATTATTGACTTTTACATCATTTGTTGCAGCAGATTTAACGGTAATCTCGACTGTCGCCTTTAAGCTTTCCGGTTGATCGCTTGCCAAGTAGATAAACATCGGCAAATTCAGATTAATGGCCAGCTCGTGCTTGCCTTGCGCCAAATTGCTCACATCCACGATAGCTTGCACATCCTGTGCCGTAATTTTATCTAGTAATGCAGGTGCACCTTCGAGAACAACCTGAATTTTCGGTGGATCCGGAGATATAATTTTAGTTGTAAAGCTATCATTTATCCCGCTAATTCTCAATGGAATATCACCTAATATCTTTGTTGTAGAGGGAACAACCTCTAAGCTTACATCAATTTTATTCGGATCAATGCGAATATCTTTACTCTTCAAAGGAACATCCAACGTAACCTTTTTATTCTCCTTCAGATTCGTGATATCCACTGACGGTCCTTCATAAAATTCCATTTTGTCGAGAATCGTTTGAGCACCATACACAGTCAATCGATTCACAGATTGTACCATCGAGGCTATACTGAATCCTTTGGCTGGCTGGCCCGTCAATGTGATTTGCAGCGGCATTTCCTTAAATGGAGCCGTAATCGGAATTTCCACTTCGACAAGTGCAGGACTAATGACCGCATCCACCGGTTTGCCATCTTTTCCATAAGCGGTTAGCTTCACCTGCTTGGTAATCACATCCGACGCTTTATCCACACTCACTTCAGCGCGCGTAGACTCTACGGTATCTAATTGACTTGTTGTCAGTGTCACATGGACTCGATTCGGTTTAATAATCGGTTCGGCAACTTTATAACCAGCTGCGGGCGTACCCACAATAGTGATGGTGACCGGAACTTCTTTTTTCTGGACTTCTTCCAAAGTGACTTGCACACTCGGTAATAAATCCGCACTTAGTGGACTAGGTATATTGACTGCCTTGAGCGGGTAAGAATGAGTGCCTGCAGTGGCATTAGTCAGATCCACTTCAACATGAATCGAACTCGTCACCAATTTAGATAACGCAGATTGCTTCCCGCGCAGAGTCAGGTTAACCACAGAAGGATCCACACTCTGTACTGAAAAATGGTTGGGATCATAATGGGTCGGTACAATTTTGATATTAGCAATGGTCTGTTCTCCCGGCAAAGGTGTTACCGTGGGTACATTCGTTTTATTGATATCCAAATGTACAACAATCCATAGTAAAATACCTACCATGAGCGCAATCACTTTAACCACATTGTTGCTTCTTAGCCACTTATCCATTGGAATCCCCCTTCCGCTTCCAGAAGGAGCCTTTATCCATTGTTTTAATCCTTGGCTTGGAAGATTTTAGTTCTTCATATAGCTTGGAAATCAATGATTCTTCCTTAATATCTCGTACAATAAGCCCATTAATAGATAAGGAAATTTGACCCGTTTCTTCGGATACAGCAACAGATATCGCATCAGATAATTCACTCATCCCAATCGCCGCACGATGTCGTGTACCCAATTCTTTACTTATAAAAGGATTCTCCGATAGGGGGAGATAGCATCCAGCGGCCATGACTTGATTCTGCCGAATAATAACTGCACCGTCGTGTAAAGGTGTATTAGGAATGAAAATATTAATTAATAATTCCGAACTAATCTGACCGCCTATCGTGATACCCGATTCAATATAATCATTCAATCCGGTCTGACGTTCAAAAACAATCAGCGCTCCAATGCGCCTCTGCGCTAAATATTGAACGGTTCGCATTAATTCGCCAATTCTTTTATGTAACGCTTGATCTTCTTCCGCAGTAGAACGACTGAATAATTTGCCTCTACCTAGCTGTTCCAGCGCACGACGAAGCTCTGGCTGGAAAATAATGACCAGCGCAAGCACGCCAAACGTGAAAATCTGATTCATCATCCATTTTAACGTATTTAACTCAAACCAGATACTCAGCGCCCAAGTTATGACCACGACAATGATACCCTGCAGTAGTTGAATCGCCCTTGTTCCCCGAAGTAACAGGATTAATTTATAAATCACATAGCTTACAATTAAAATATCAATGATTTCTTTGATATACCCTCTGAATTGTAAGTTTTTCAGGTAGTCCATCACGTTATTATCCCCCAAAGAACCTGAAGATGGCGCTCTTTTCTCTTTTTTTTAAATCATACCATATTTCCATAAAAAAACCTCCCCTACTTTAGAACTAGGCCAGGTTTTTTCTAGTTTTGAATTTATTTGGCAAACAATGAGACATATTCATTTACTTCAAACCATAACCAATCTAAAGCTTGATCGACTTTTTTGATTTTTCCCGAAATATGTGCCGTCGAAGCGAGATTATAGCTGCCGTCAATGACCACTAAATTTCCTTTGACTTCGCCGTCTACCTGGATTTTACCGCGTTTGACCATTAAATTCCCATTGATGGTGCTGCCAGCTGGCACATACACCATATCGCCTTTGATTACCACTTGATCCAGATCAGCGCCCTTAACAACCATTTCTTGATCTTGATTCCAAAGCGAAACCGAAGCGCACAACATGACAAAGAGAAACATCGAAGCCACTGAAACAGCCGGATGCCGCTTAACCCACTCCATCCAAGAATTGCGTTTCTTCGATTTAGGGAGCGACATCATAATACGTTCGCTTAAATCAGCGGCTGGGGCAACGTGGGGTAATGACCGCACGAGCGCCTCCGCGTTCTGCATTTGTTTAAACCGATGATTGCAGTCGGGACAGAATAGCATATGTTTCTTCAATTCGATCAATGGCGTTCCCGAAAGATCGCCGTCCATATATTCGTGCATTGAGGGGAGGGCTTCTTTACAGTTCATATTACCGCCACTCCTTTCTGCGTCCATTTTCCATTCTTGTTATATACCATACGATTGAGTTCACAAAACGTTTCAAAATAGTTTATTATCTTTTTATTTTTTCTCATTATAATCCGGCTCCAGCTTTTTACGTAAAAATTCACGCCCGCGATGTACCCTTGTTTTCACTGTGGTCACTGGCATGTCCAACACATCACTAATTTCCTGCAACGACAAATCATGCAGGTAACGCAAAACGACCACCGTTTTATATTTATCCGGAAGTGTTTCAATGGCATCGCGAATATGCTGCTGCGTTTCGGAGAGGATTAGCTCCGTTTCCGGACCCGCTTGCTCGCTTGCCAACGTCGCATGCCAATCCATTCCCTCTCCGTCGCTCATATCCGCATCCAACGAATAATTGGCCTTGCGTTTGCGCAAACGATCAATACAAAGATTCGTCGCAATTCTATATATCCAGGTGGAAAATTTCTGATTCTCATCATAGCGATTCAAATTCGTATATACCCGCAAAAATGTTTCTTGAACGACATCCTCCGCTTCCTGCCGCTGATTCAACATCCGATACCCGAGGTGATATATTTTATCTTTATACAGTTCAACCAGCTCTGCAAAGGCCCGACGATCTCCTTCACGCGAAAGCTTAGCTAATCGTGTTTCTACATAGTTCACTGCATTTCCTCCAGTGTCAGCTTCTCTCTATATCCTAATCTATTGTAACCTATTCCATTAATAAATGGTACGATTTCCCTTTAAGAGCGTTTCATTTCGGAAATAATGATTCCCGTTAAAATGAGCAGCATGCCGAACCATTGCACGGTTAACACGGACTCTCCAGCAATAAATAAAGCGCCGAGAACAACCACCGGAAGCTCCATAGAGCCAAGCATGGCTGCAACTGAACTGCCCACCTTGGGTATCCCAATATTGAAAAATAATGTAGGAATGACCTGACCCAAAACGCCAAGCAGAAGTCCCCACAACAATAACGAACCCATACCCGGCCCAATAAAATAATGCGGTGGATAAATCAAATAGACCGGGATTAAAGCAGCGGTAAGCATTATCGCCGACTTCATTAGTGAGTCTGTATTTCCATTAATCCTTCCGGTTAAAAATAAAAATAAGCTATAACCGCCTGCAGAGCATAAGCCTAGCCCGATTCCCATTAGACTAAAACGGGACCAATCCGCAGCAAATATGTTGACCGCAAATAACGTACCTGCCACGACGAATAAAATAGCAACCAATTGATAGCGGCTGGGCCAACGACGATTGACCAGCGAATCCAATACAATCGTCATCCAGGTAAATTGAAACAATAATACAATGGCCAAAGAAGCATCTAATTCCGTTAAAGTTTTATTATAAAACACCGTTGTAAGCGCTAAGCCTAGAATACCAACGATGGTAAGTTTGATCCAGGGTCCTCTGAAAGGATTGCTCCAAGACTTCCTGCGTATAAGCACCAACAGCCAAGTAATCAAGGCGCCCATCGTCATTTGACTTGTGCTGATTGCTCCGTCGTCCCATCCTGTACGGTAAGCCAATTTAATGAACGGCGACAGCAAGCCGTAGCTCGCCGCGCCTAATACTATAAGCACAACCGCTGTCCAACGAGATTTTTGCAAAAAATGCACAACCTTTCAACAACTATTAGAAAAAGAATCGAGCAGCCCATATCCATAAGCTACTCGATTCTCCTTATAAATGGCTCAACCTGTATTCCTCAGACCTGCAGCAATTCCGTTAATCGTCAAAAGCACCTCGCGCAGCAGAATCGTATCGTCCCCATCCACTTCTCGCAGCGCCCTCAGCTCGGTTAATAAGGTAACTTGCATATAGCTTAGCGGATCCACATAAGGATTACGCAAGCGTATCGATTCTTGCAAGACCGAAACATTGTCGAGAATTTCTTTTTGCCCTGTAATCTGCAATATTAAATTAGAAGTTAAATCATATTCTTGCTTAATTAAATGATATATACGCTCACCCATGACTTGATCTTTGATTAAATTGCCATATTCCTTAGCGATTAATAAATCCGCTTTAGCAAGCGCCATCTGTAAATTGTCGATCATCGAGCGGAAAAACGACCACTTCGTATACATTTTTTGCAGCTGACGCATATTGTCGCTTTTTCCTTGATAGAAGCTTTGCAGTCCAGACCCAGCGGCGTACCAAGCAGGCAATAAATAACGGCTTTGCGTCCAGGCAAAAACCCAAGGAATCGCACGTAAATCCTCAAACCGATCACTATTTTTCCGTTTCGATGGTCGTGAGCCGATATTCAATTCGCCGATTTCCGGCAAAGGGGTGGTTTCTTTAAAGAAAGTAAGAAAGTCAGGGTCACGGAAAATAAGATCCTGATACTTCGTTTGCGATTGCTCGGAGATGTCGACCATAATGTTCTCCCATTCATGCTCAGACACATCGCTTTGCGGATGTCTTGCTTGGACTGCCGCAGTAATTAAAGCCCATATCGCCTGCTCCAGGCTGCGATAAGCAATCCCTTTGATGGCATAGCGTTGGGAGAGGACTTCCCCCTGCTCCGTAATCTTGATTCCCGCTCCCAGCGTGTCGGCAGGTTGAGCCAGAATACTGCGATTGAGCGGCATTCCGCCGCGACCCAGCGCACCGCCGCGACCATGAAAAAACTTCAGCTTAACGCCATAGCTGGATGCCGCTTCGGTGATTCGTTTCAAAGCCACCCTAAGCTCCCAGTTAGCTGTTACAACGCCGCCGTCCTTGTTGCTGTCTGAATACCCCAGCATGATTTCCTGCATGTGCTGCAGGCCGTTTAAGCTGTCACGATAGGCAGGTATTTGAAATAGCGTATGAATAATATCTGGCGCTGCGTGTAAATCCTCGATAGTTTCAAATAACGGCGCAGGCTGAAGTGTACAAGTGACGCTTCCATCGCTCTCACGACGATATAAACCCGCTTCTTTACTTAGAACCAATACTTCCAATAAATCACTGGTGCCACGGGTCATGCTGATTAAATAGGTCGTAATGCACTTTTGGCCAAATTCCTGCTGTGCTGCTTTTATCGTTTGAAAGACAGCTAAACATTCCTTTGTCGACTCACTATAATCCAAATAGGACGAGGTAATCGGTCTTGGATCATTCAGCACATTCGTTAACAGCTCTATTTTTTCCTCTTCTGTTAAGGAACTATACTGTGGAGTAATGCCCATTTTCGCAAGAATTTCTGCCATCGCTGATTCATGCTCTTGACTATGCTGTCTGACATCAAGCGCCGCCGTATGGAATCCAAACAGCTCAACTTGACGAATTAATTTTTTAATAAATTTATCGGCGATATACGAGGCATAATGGTTCCGCAAGCTCCGATCCAATACATGTAAGTCCGCAGCAAATTCATCGGCAGTATTGTATTTGGCTTGCGCATCTATTTGCGGATTGCCGGTATTATGGATCTTTTCTAATATATAGGTTAACTTAATGCGATAAGGCTCTTTTTCATTACGCCATGCCTCTTCATAAGAAATACTCATCCTCAGATGATCTTCCTCGATAGATTGCATCAGCTCAGATGAAACTTCAGCGATATTTTTGCTAAAGCTCATATACTCCATTAATTCCCGAAGACCCTCTACATATTTGCGAATCGCCAGAAAGCGGTGCATTTCTAACGTTTTCCAAGTGATGCTCGCCGTTACGGAGGGATTGCCATCCCGGTCTCCACCGATCCAAGTGCCAAACCGCAAGAAGGTCGGCACGTGCCAGGGTTCAGCAGGATAATATTTATTCAAACAGCGTTCCACTTCGCCGTAAAGCTCAGGCAGTACGTCAAATAAGGTTTCGTCAAAATAGTACAATCCATTACGCACTTCATCCAGCACTGTTGGTTTACGATCGCGTAATTCATCTGTCTGCCATAATGTTAATACTTCACCGGAAAGCTTTTCGCTCAATTGCTCTCTTTCCCGGAATGTCAGCATAGGGTTGTCCAATTCCATTACACCATCCGCAATGCGGTGATGGATATCCAATACAGACTTGCGAGTAGCTTCGGTCGGATGCGCAGTCATCACAAGCTCCAAAGAAATGCCTTGGAGAATTTCCTGAACTTCGGCAATCGGTGTATCCCTTAGCTTTAAATCCTTAACCACACTCTCAATCGATCCCGGCTGAATGGATTCTCCCGCAGACCGCTCATAATCCCGTTTACGACGAATGCGATGATTCTGTTCGGCAATATTGACCAAGTGGAAAAAGATCGCAAATGCGCGTATCACCTGATGGCGAATTTCGGGATTCAACGAATGAATCGTCTGCTTAAACTCATTATATAATTCAGGAATGAATTGAGCGCGCATCGATTTGCTCATCTCTCTGATTTTATCCACCGTATCCAATAATTCCTTGCCGCCTTGATAGACTAAAACGTCCCCAAGTAAATTAGCCAGAAATCGCACATCTCTACGAAGTAAATGGTTGCTCGAATTTTTCAAGGCAGTGCTGTTTGCTTCAGACATTTCTCTCACCCGTCTCCTAACATCTCTATATATGTTTTTGCATCATTTTATTTTATCATATCGGCAAGCATTTAAAAACAAAAAAAAGACCATTCTGGTCTTAGTTAGAAAATTGGAGCGGGTAAGGGGAATCGAACCCCTGCTATCAGCTTGGAAGGCTGAAGTTCTACCATTGAACTACACCCGCAAAATCAATCTGCAATGAAAGAAATGGTCGGGACGACACGATTTGAACATGCGACCCCCTGGTCCCAAACCAGGTGCTCTACCAAGCTGAGCTACGTCCCGTTAATCCGTTTTAGTTAAATGGCGCACCCTGAGAGATTCGAACTCCCGGCCTTTTGATTCGTAGTCAAACGCTCTATCCAGCTGAGCTAAGGGTGCATTCTTGTTGGAGCGGACGAAGGGATTCGAACCCTCGACCCTCGCCTTGGCAAGGCGATGCTCTACCACTGAGCCACGTCCGCATGAAAAGCGACAAGAATTAATATAGCAAAAACGAAATGAATTTGCAACTGTTATATTAGCACTGTTCAATTAGCAAAAGGTCAGCAGCTTAAATTTTTCTTTCCAAGGCGACACCGTCGGCAAGGAATTATAGAGCGTCTCCACCCTTTCTTTAAATAAATTTTGAATAACTTGCGTATACTCTATACAACCCGAATCGTGAATATATTGAATACATGCTTCTTTATGCAGCAAAAATTCCGCTTCAGAAATCTTTCCAGTGTAAAATTGCTGAAGGATTGGAAATTGTTCAGCGCTGTCATTTAATAAATAAAGGATCGGTAATGTGCGCTTTTTTTGCAAAAAATCACTTTTTTCGTCATATCTTAAGATGTCCTGCAAATCGTTTTCCATTTGTGCGATTACACCCATGTAATTCGCCATTTCATCTATTCGAGCAATGACCTCTTTATCCAAATCGTCAATTAATGAGCAGCCCATATAACAAGCGAAACGAACTAAAGATCCTGACTTTTGTTGGATCATCTCGATGTAGTCCGCTTCCGTCCTCACAGATTCGTTTAAATCTTTCTGCTGCCCGGATATCGAGTTGGCTAACAATTTACCGATCTCCTGTAAATGTCCCTTGCTTAAGAGACCTGCTTCACCAATAAATGCGATTAAAAAGGTAAATATCGCGTTTAAGGTAAATTTCGGATGGCATGCCATCCAAGGCTTGATGGGATTATCTTTATCCTGCAAATCATCGATGATATCGAACGACAGGATGATTAGCTCCGTCATCGCAGCAACGCGCTGAATAAGCGGCAAATCTCCGCCAAGCATCAAATAAGCGTATTGTGTTATCTCCGACCAGACTGAATTCTCATCTACTTTAACCTGGATAAAAGTTTTGATTAATTCATTGAGATCTTGCTCAACACAATACTGATCTACAATATGGTTCATCTCCATCAACACTTCAGGGAGCAAATTACTCCCCCCTGTTTAAATCCGCGTAATACTTACTTTGCAAAAATTGTTCTACTGCTTGAATTCTCGTTTTGACACTGTATTTTTCGTATATTTTCCTTAAATAATTATCTACGGATCGCTTACTCGCGTGAATATGATCTGCAATTTGCTCTTGCGTTGATCCTTTGACGACCATTGTCATCATAAGTATTTCTTCATCCGTCAGCGAAACCTCTTGAGAAGGACGAATAGAGGATAATTTGATCTTATTAAAAAGCACTTGCGGCAGCACAATATGGTTGTCCATAATAATCGGAATCATATGCTTAATCGATGCTTCACTCGTTTCTTTAGAAATAATCCCGCTGATTTTGATTTCTAAAAAGCGATTCATCAAATCGGAAATATCAATACCCGTAAAAATCACCACATGCACATGTGGAAATTGACCTTTGATTCGTTCGGCAATGGTCGTTCCCAAATCATCAGGCAAATGGTAATCAAGAAAAACCAAATCCGGTTGATGCTGCTTTACCTGCTCAAAGCCTGACGCTCCATCATTCGCAATGCTAACCACTATAACGTTTTCAATCTGCTCCAATAATTGTTTTGTGGCTTGTGCCATGAGGGGATGATCATCAATAACCACAACTTTGACTGTTTGCTTCATGCTGTTTTACCTTCTTTCAGCGGAAATGTAATTTCTAATTTTACACCATGACCTTCGCTTGTATCCAAATCAAAATGACCATTTAATGACAAAACACGACTTTTCATTTGTTCAATCCCAATCCCGGAGTTGCCTATTTCTTTTTCTGCTACCTGATCGGGCTCATAGCCAATGCCATTATCCTCATACAATAGATGAAAATTCGCTTGGGTTGCTTTTATGTAGATTTTAACATGAGAAGCCTGCGAATGCTTTTTTGCATTATTCAGCAGCTCTTGAACCATACGAAAAATATGCCGTTTTGTCCACAAATCCTTTGCTTCTATCGTTTCTACACCTGTTGCGCGAAATTCAATTTCAAATGCGCAAATCGGCATTTCCAGGTCAATCACTTTTTCAATCGTTTGAACCAAGCCGATTTCCTGCAATAAATGAGGATGCAGCTCAAAGCAATTTTGCCGTAAATTGGTGTTAATGATATCTATAAACGAGATACAATTGTCCATCAGACTACTATTCGCTTGGTCAAAGGGATATTTTTCCGACAACGCAGTCAGTCTTCGTTTGAGGAAAAATAAATCCTGCATCGTCGTATCATGAATGTCTGTTGCTATGCGCAGCCTTTCTTTCTCCTGCAGCTCGAACATTAACTTACGGAACCAAATAAAATCGTTGGACGCCTGTTCATTAGGGATTTGCGAAGCCAATTGCTCCAGCTTCCTCGTCAGCTTGCGGATCAAGTACACATTCTCCAAGCTAACCGCCATATAAGAAATAATTAAATTTAGCCATTGCGTCTCTTCTTGTCCTAATAAAGTATTCGTTTTTTTCTGGGTCATAATTAAATAACTGGTATACTCTTCATTGCGATTAATCTCAAAAGCAGAATAAGATGTATTCTCAGGCAAATCAAGCAGTACTAATTTCTCTACTTCATAAATATCGATATCGCCTTCGCTGATCGTTTCGATCGTATCATGATACTTAAATACAACCGCTCCTCCGAACACTTGAAGCGTACTTACAATGTCGACAAGAATGATTTTCCGCAGCTCTCTGAAGCTTGAGATCGAACTTAGGTTTTTCGCGATTTTTTTTACTGCGGATTGTAAATTGTATTTTTTCGGAAACATCACCCGCTCCAGCTTTGTCGAAAAATATTCGAGTGAATATAACATAAAAGTTAAAATAATGACAAATAAAATAAATATAAACAACAGCTTTTGAATAGGCGCTTCTTTAGTAAACAGGATTCCAATCAACCCTACCAATACAGCGCTTGGAATCAAGGAAATAATCGTCATATAAAATATTCGACGCAGAATGATATCAATGTCGTACAGCCGTTTGGCTGCAATTAAATAAGCAAACGACAATGGGAAAAACAAAATAAACCAGCCCATATAAATGGGATCAATCCAGTCGCGTCTATATAATATTTCGGGAACAAAAGAAAAAATAACAATGGGCGTAA
>JAQBPR010000153.1 GCA_028287395.1 Bacilli bacterium | reverse complement strand
GCAATGGTTAGCAGGCGTGTAACCCCATGTAGATCGCTTAAATCTCGGATCACTTGATACTTGTCTCGCTGACTAATGCCGTCTCCTTTACCAGATTTGGATACCGCTTTTTTAAATAATCCACCTGCGCTTTCAGATAATCTCTTTCCTCTTCTACCGTGCTAAAAGAAGTACGCGGCCTTCCTTTAAATGGTTTAGAACCTTCTTTACGTACATCAAATGTCTCTCCATTTTTCCATCGTTTTACCCATACCTTTAATTGTGTACAGTTCCTTATCTCCAGCATTTCTGCCACCACTTTGTAGCTCATCGATCCTTCCACATACTCTTTAACTGCTGCTAACTTAAATTCTTCCGTATATTGTTGAAATTGCTGTCCCTTTGTTGCCATAGAAAATATCCCCTCCAAGTTCACTCGTTCCCTCATAATAACATAAGGGTTTTTCTTGAGTGTCTACTTAAAGGGGATAATACCAGAGGTTGGGTTTTTAAATGCGTAGCACGGGTAGTACGGGTATAAATCCGACACTTGTTTTGTTCTATACTCTTGAATAAATACTGAGGAAAGCTCAAGGAATTAGTGGGAATGCCTACCCCCAGAAAAAATGGTTCAGTTGCGAATTTTATAAGAATACCGTGAAATTCTTGTTATTTTGCCTAATAAATATCACCACGAGAGGAGCATATTTATGTTAAAAAGGTTCGAACAACTATTCGGTGTTGATCTTGGAACTTGCAATACATTGATTTATCAGCAAGGCAAAGGGATTGTTTTGCAGGAGCCGTCTGTAGTTGCGATCCGAAAGGATACTGGGATGATCGAAGCTATTGGCACAGAGGCTTATGCCATGATCGGGCGAACCCCCGTTAATTTGGAGGTCATTTATCCGTTAAAGGATGGAGTCATTGCTAACTTTGACATGACAACCGCGATGCTAAAGCATTTTATAAGTAAAATACATGGAAGAAACCACTGGTTTCGCCGTTCCCATGTGATTATCTCCGTACCCTGCGGGATTACCAACGTGCAGAAACGAGCGGTGGAAGAAATGATCGTACATAAAGGTGCGAGGAAATCGGTCACGATTGAGGAGCCGCTTGCTGCAGCTATGGGAGCAGGGCTTCCCGTGGGAGAGCCCATCGGAAGTATGGTGCTTGACATCGGTGGTGGAACGAGCCAAGTCGCTTTAATCTCCCTGGGTGGAATTGTGTTAAGTAAACATGTTCCGTGTGGAGGCATGTCCATCGATCAAAGCATTATTGAATACGTGAAAAAAACGTATAATTTGATCATTGGCGAACGAACCGCAGAGGAAGTTAAGAAACATGCAGCAACAGCGGTAAGGCCGGAAAAAGAGCTGCAAATGGACATCAGAGGCCGTGACCTTGTAAAGGGATTGCCCAAAATCATCTCAATCACTTCTAATGAGATTTTTGAGATTCTTGAGGATTTTTTTATAATGATAGTAGAAAGTATTCGGCAGGCCATGGAGCAATGTCCGCCGGAGCTGGCGGGGGATGTAATGGAACGAGGCATTCTTTTATGCGGTGGGGGGGCACTCTTACATGGACTGGATCGGCGATTGCAACAAGAGACGGGTGTGCCTGTTCATTTAGCGGAGAATCCGATGGAATGTATTGTGATTGGGACCGGAAAAATGCTTAAATACAATGCATCATAACACAGACACCTATGGGGCCATCTGGCAGTTGGCCTTGCCGGACATTGAGGCAATCGATCAAGTTTTCTCCTCTGCTTATCAGCAGGGGAGTTTTGTTTTCCTGCGAAGCTCTTAGTTGTCACTTTAATCTAAAGGAACATGAAACCAAGATATCAGAATTATGATGATGATAATGGAAATAAGGTATGCCCATAATGGCTTTAAATAATGGAGCCGCAGCATGGGAAACATCATGACGTCAAAGAGAACAGAATACCAAAAGTTCCATCCGTGCTTGTAAGAAATCCGTCCGAACAATTGTAATGCCAATTCGACAAAAGCATAAATTAATACCCACTTCAGAATATAAATCAATTGTTTTTTCCAGCCATTACTTGGATACTTCGATAAAAAAATCAGGACACTAAGTGGCATAGTCATAACAGCATACACAATAATCGTAATGGTTTGATTATACAGAAAATCTGGATGAAAGATCCATAGGTTATAATCCTCTGTTAAATATTCATACAGCAACCCCCCGGATGTGATATAGAGCATGGTGGCATGATATTTTCTCCAGTTCCGCCAATCCGACAAACGCCAAGCAGCATAGATTATAAATAATGCGATAGCAAGATGCATACGTTACCTACCTTAATGGATCGTGGATTTGTTTACCTTGGAAGGTGGAAAGCCAGCGGGAAGATGCATTTTAATAAAATAGCATAATCAAGAGTGGAAAAGATGGATCACTGCCGTAGAAGGCTCGTATGTAATATTAAATATCCAGATGATTATTTCTTTATTTTATTATTGGTATAATACATAAAGTAAATACAAAAACAGATGGAAAAAGCGAATTTGCATTTTCTAAAAACGCAGACCGAAGATATTTCCTTGCACGAAATGTCCGGTTCTATATTTATTTGAGAGGTATTTGTGACTTTGCTTTTGCGATAATTTCGCTGATTTTATTTTCTAAATTGTGAATTTTTTGTTTATGATCCACTATTTGGTGTGAAATGGAGACTAGGGTTGATAGGGAGTCCATTGTGCTCTTTGTATCGTTTTTTTTCACGGTTTGTTTAAAGCTTTCCCAAACGGAAGAGATACGTTTTCTTGGCGTATTGCTTTCACTGCGTTCCGCTTTGATCTGAACTTCGATGGGATCAATATCAGCCAGTATTCCTCGAATACTTCTGATCGTTTTGGCTGTATTTTCTTTTAATGCATTTAACGAATTTTGTTTCGTTCGTATGTCATAACGCGCCAATTGAACAGCGGCTTTCATTCCATTTGCTTGCGAACCAAAAAGCGTATTCAGTGAATTGTACAAGGCGAACATCGGGTTGTAACGATCCTGTGTTTGCTTTAATTCGTTGCCCAGCTTACTAATTTTATCGGCATTAATTTGTTTTATTTGTTTACGCAGCATGATTAAGGCTTCTTCGTTTCCGTATTGAATCGTTTTTATGGATTCATCCTCATTCTGATCTTGCTCCTGTAAAGCGATAAGGTTGCTATAAAGCAGATTCATTTTACCTTTCGATGTATTATCCGCGGCTGCAATGGTTTTATCGAGTGCAGATTTGAGGGGGACGGTAAATTCAATGGATGCGGCCATTAAATCGGTTGGAGCGGCAATCACAAGTATAAGTGCTGTAAGCAGTACAGCTAATCTTTTATTCATGTTCATTAGGATCCTCCTTTGAATGATGAAGTTTACAGCAAAAAAGCACCTGCAAGAAAGGCATGAATATGCCTTTTCTTACGGGTGCTTCCATCGTAAGTAAACCGAATTTAATTTATTTTGTTAAATATACATCACATCATTAAGGGTGTCAAGTAGCTTGAATCATTGTATATTCACACCAATTTGTTGAGCCAGACGAATGATATAACGGTTCACGAAATCGTTGGGTACTTTGATAACAGCATCGGTAGAACATAGGATTCTAAGTGTGTCCACATAGGGGACATCATCTTGAAATGTGGTAAATGTGATTTCTTTTGCTTGGAAATTGATAGGCAACGGATCAATCGCACGATGAATCTGGGCGTTGATGGAATGGACATCGAAAAGGGATTTAGGCATCCAAAAGCATAATTCGATTTTTTCGCTTACAGGCAGCAATGCAAGCAAGGACCTAGTCCACTGACTCTCTGAATTCGTCCAATCTACACAGAAGAGCAATCTCCTTAAATCTGAAGTTCGATTGTAATAAGGGATATCCTTGGAGCTATATTCGTTGATTTGTAAAGGAATAAAGTGTTTTCCGCGATCAAACTTTGTTTGTTTGATAGCTTCGTTGCGCTCATTAGCTTCGGTAGAAAGAACTTGGTATTTTCTTTCGAACTTATCGGTATTAGCTGCTAGTGAGCTATAGAGGCGCGTCGGTTCAAGACGAAAAGCAGCATGTCCGATATGTTGCACAAAAGATCTGCCGCATACTACAATTTTATACCCTGCAATACGTGCGCGCATACACCAATCGTCATCATCAAAATTTCCAATCCCGTACCAAAAATCATTGCCGCCAATCGAATGCAGTAAGTCGCGTCGAAATACTAGACACGCACCGACAATTCTGTTGGTAGAAATCAATTTTTTTGCATTGGCTTTTGTAAAGCTCGAAGCAAAGTCTTGCATTTCTGTAAAGGATGCGAAGTTTTTTTGAAGATTTTGAATGCTGGGAGCCAAGCTTAAGTAAGGGGCGGCGAAACCGATTAATTTATCGGTCTCAAGCAGATTTACAAGAGGGCTCAACCAGCCCCTTGGAAATACAAGATCGTTGTTCAATACGCCAATGATGGAGCCTTGGCAATGGGCTAATCCCACATTGATCCCGCTGGGGTAACCTAAATTCTCTTCTAACATAACCAAACGAAGCTGTATACCCGGAAAGCTGCGGATCTTACTCCATTCCTTTATTGCTTGCCGTGTCTCATCGTTGGACCCGTTGTCTACTATAATAATTTCAATCTCCTGATCGAGATGCGGCTCTTCAAAGCTATCACAAAGCGTATTCAAACAAGCATTCGTCAAATGCCAGTTGTTATACGACAAAATAATAAGGCTGATATAAGGATGCATGCTATTTCCTCCTCATACTGTTACTCATTTTAAATGAATGAAGCATAGTTATTTAACACATAATACTTCTATGATTTTCAAAAGGGAGGTTAATTATGTCGAATAATGAAAATTATAATCACAATAAGCATGATGGCAGTGATAATAACGAACAAAGCACCTCTAGAGTTCATGGCGGGGAATTAAAAAACGGCAGATTGAGCCAAGTTAAAAATAATAACCCGCAAGATAAAGATACTCCAAACGAGTTCATCACTAAAAAAGAGGACAACATCCATTAAAACCAACATCATTTTGCATACTTTTAATATCAAAGACTGAAATAAAGGTTGTATAACCTTGGTTTCGGTCTTTTTGACGGCATAGCTGGTTATCTTCTATTATCAAAGAAACGATCACCACGCACTTCCTTTGGATAAGCGTTGGGGTGGGCATAAATGTATCCTGCTGAGCCCAGAATCACGGCTGCTATGATAACAAGAGCTGATAGAGAAAGGATTAATTTTGTTTTCATTGCTTATGTACACCTCCGGATTTAAAAAGTATGTAGTACAAATCCAATTAAAAATACGATGGAGAACCCTATATGATATAAGCGGATCTGCTTCGTTTTCTTTTTTTCTTTTAACCTTTGATCGAAAAATACACCAATGAATGCCAAGACGATAAGTCCCGACCATGCGATCCAACCGGTTACCATCATATTCATTCGATCAGATTTATGAAGAATATAATATAATCCGTGTGCAGATGTCGTAACCAAAACTATCCAGCCAATGAGAACATGATGTTTCTGAAAAAACGGGAAAATATTCCTCAAAATTGCGGTCGGCTGGACTACGCCATTCTTCTTTAAAGTAAGGAAAGCAGTTTTGGTTACCCAAAAGCCAACAGCCGCAAAAGCTGTTAATTGAGCGAGTGTAGACAGTTGATGATCCGTATTGCGAAGATTCCAAAAGGTTAGGGCGCTTTGCTGAGGATACAATATTAACATAATTCCAGCAAAAGCGGCGTAGGCCAATAAGATAGATCCTAATAAAAATGTTGCCCAATGGATTGCCTTTCTCATATCATTCAGTCCTCTTTACTTTGTATTGTTTTAAGATATAGTATAACAATTAATTCTTAAATTTAAATGAGTAATTATGTAATCGCAAATCATATTAAAGATCCTGACTTTGATGTCGGGATCTTTTATTATTTTGAGCGCTTAGCCAAGTTTGGTAGACCAGACGGTAAAATCCGGAGCATAATGGAGGGATATTTGAGTATAATTATTGACGTATGGACTTCATTTGCGTACAATATTAGATGCTAATCCTCTTGAATCAAATAGGGATAGTGGGAATGTGTGGAGGGTTGGTATGTCATGTCGATTACGATTATAGCTATTGCGATATCATTGTTTTTTGCCATAAATATTGGAGCAAGTGGAGCAGCTGCCTCGATGGGCGTAGCTTATGGAAGCGGTGCAATCAAGAAGAAGCGGATTGCGCTTGTCATTGTAGCTATTGGTGTTTTTCTGGGTGCTTATCTTGGTGGGGGAGAAGTAGTTAAAACGTTAGGTTCAGGAATTGTTCCTTCTAATATGATGACTGTTCAGCTAGTTGTAATTATTTTGGTGTCTTCCACCTTTACTTTATTCGGAGCAAATATGCTGGGAATACCGTTATCTACAAGTGAAGTCACTGTTGGTTCGGTCATTGGGGTAGGTGTTGCATTCCAAGTGCTGCATGTTGAAACAGTTCTAGTCATTCTTTTTTTCTGGGTTGCTATTCCATTGCTATCATTTTTTATTGCTTATGCTGCAGGATATTTCATTCGTTTCTTAGAACGGCGTGACGAACGCTGGAAAGGAATCGGCAGTGGGAGATGGACGAAAACTCTAATGATCCTTGTAATATGTGCGGGATTTATTGAAGCTTTTTCCGCTGGGATGAATAATGTGGCGAATGCGGTAGGATCGATGGTTGGAGCAGGGATGATGACTGCAGAAAAAGGCGTGTTCTGGGGTGGCTTGTTTGTTTCGATCGGAGCTATATTCCTTGGGGGCAGAGTGCTTGAGACCAACGGTAAAAAGATTACGAATATGTCTTTATTGCAAGGGATCGTCATTTCCGGAACAGGCGGAGTTTTAGTTGTGCTTTCTTCTTTGCTAGGGATTCCGGTTCCTTTGACTCAAGTAACAACTACGGCAATACTCGGAATAGGAACGGCAGATCATGGCTTTCGCTTATGGCAAAAGGGGGTCATTACTAAAACATTAAGAGTATGGCTCGTTTCTCCCTTGCTTTCTATGGTAGTTTCATTTACCTTGGTGAAAATTTTTATTCAGCCATCTCCATATATGTTGGTTATCCTAGCTTCCTTAGTAATTGCTATTATTGGCTTAGCAAGTCTATATAATACGATACAATATGAAAAACGTATTGTGAATGAAGATGGCGGAGGGATTTAGAGCATTACAATATAGGCTGAAAACCTAATGGCCGCGCTGTTTCAATTCATCATTTATAAAAGCTTTTTTCATAAAAAACGGAATCCTATTTCAACGGGATTCCGTTTTTTCTATTCATTCCAATATTTGTCGATGCAATGAAAAAATAAATTTATGTTTCAATTGCTGCTCAGATGTTTAATAAAAAGAGAGCTACATGAAAGTTTTGTGTTACCGGATGTATGACAATGGAAGGGAGGAGTTTTGAATCATTGCGGCAGGGTCAACAACTGGTGAATTACAAAAGATACCTTTAGCAGGAATAAAAAAAGCAAAAGTGGAGGAAGAAAACTATGAATCTTAGAAAAACAAAACGCAAGGCAGTAGGGATTCTTTTATCACTCTGTTTGATGTTTGGTTCTGTAGGAATGGCATATGGAGCGACATCGGTAAGTTCAGATGTGAAGGGCCACTGGGCGGAAAGTCAAATTAGCGACTGGACATCCAAAGGCTTAATTAAGGGTTATGAAGATGGATCATTTAAACCCGATAATTCAATTACCCGGGGAGAATTTTTTGCACTAGTCAATCGTTCATTCGGATTTACCGCAATCGCACCTGTTTCCTTTTCCGATTTAAATGTCTCGGATTGGGAATACACAGATGTGCAGGAAGCTTTAAGCGCGGGTTACATTAAGGGTTATGAGGATCAAACGATTCGCACTGGAAATAAAATCAGTCGTCAAGAAATGGCAATGATTGTCTTACGTCTACTTGGTTTGACAGAATATGCAGACAAAGCAGATATTTTCACAGATGCTTCCACGATTCCATCATGGAGCAAAGGAGCAATTGGGGCTGTACAATTGAAGGGTATTATACAAGGATATGAAGATAATTCCTTTAGACCTCTCAATTCAACCACTCGTGCAGAAGCAGTAGTCATGCTTGATCGTGCGCTTCAGAACAGAGACACAAACACGATTTCTACAATTTATGATACAGCAGGAACCTTTGGTCCGGTAGCCGGAACTACTACGATTAACGGAAACGTAATGATATCTGTTCCAGGAGTTATATTACAAAATACAGTGATTACCGGAAATTTAATATTTGCTAAGGGTATTAATACCGGAGATGCAACTTTAAAGAATGTTACTGTTAAAGGAACAACATCCGTTCAAGGTGGCGGTGAGAACAGTATTCATCTAATCAATTCAACCTTAGCTACACTTATTGTTGAAAAAGCAGATAATTCAACAGTTCGGATTGTTGCGGAAGGTACAACGACTGTAGATCAAGTCAATGTAAAATCAGCAGTAACGTTAGAAGAACTTAATGAGACAGGTACTGGTTTTACAAATGTTACTTTGACTGCTGATTTGCCAGATGGTTCTAAGGTCACTTTAAAGGGTACTTTTGGAACATTGGATATCATCGGAAATAATTTGAATGTTGAACTTGCATCAGGAAGCATTCAGCAAATAACGGTAGAAACTCAAGCTA
>JAQBPR010000114.1 GCA_028287395.1 Bacilli bacterium | reverse complement strand
GTTCTACTCAAAAAAATATTTTCACCTTGACCGTAGGGAATCGGTGTGGCTGGATATGATAACGGGTACGCGCACGCCCTGAATGTACGGCTTTGAAAATAAAGGTCTTCACGGCTCCACGAAGAACTTACTTGCGAGTTTTACCGACCTTGACCTTACTGCCCTGGCTTTTGAATAAATGCAACAAGCCCCTTTTTTTTAACTATGACCGCAAACAAAAAAACACCGGATGGAGAGCATCCCATTCACGGCGTCTAATAAATTTATAACAGATGTTATAGGTTGGCTTTTTGATATGGTTAAAAGGAACTGCCCAAGACGTAGACCTGATTTTGCGTAGCAAAAACGACAAACAGGAACAAAGCCCCTGTAGCTTTTTTAAAAGCGTACAAGGGCTTGTTATCGTTTGGAGTAAGGTTAGTCCAATGCTTACAGAGAAAATATATTAAATAGTCTTAGAATCTTCAAAGGAACTATCACATTATCTTCAGAAAAATCATAAAGGATTATAAGAGCTGGACGCGGCATAAATCGGTAATTGAATATCGGTTGGCCAAAAGGCAATATGAACGGTGACTATAGCAAGCATCTGAACGCTAGGACTAGAAATAATAGTCGTCTGAACGGCACCGCTTATCGGATTCGTTACACTGATTGTAGTGGGTGAAAAGACATTAAAAACGTGAAAATCCTGAATTAAAACCGAACGAATACGCTGCGTGGAAGTCGTTGCAAGAAAAGAAGAATCTAAAAGTAAATTTTGTTGAGCCATACTATTAAAAATCGTTTGTGCTTTCGTTGAATCAATTTGAAGATCAGGAGTTAGTTGATTCATGGTTTGATGTACTGCGATAGTCGTACTACGGTCTAATGCACTTTGCGCCTCAAGTCGAATCCAAAAAAGTTCCCCAACAAAACAAATGAAAGTTAGGAATGATATAAATAGAAGGACCAAAGCCAAATTTTTAAGCATTCAACGAATCACCGCTTCCGACATTCCAACTGCCCTAGAATTTATAGGTAGTGTAAGAATCGAATAATGAGAAGTAGAACCAGTTAAAGTAAAGGAACCGAATGGATAATCGTAATGAATTGTAATGGAATACGTTCCACCACTATTAACGGGATACGGTGTTGCCGTAACAGTAAGTCGAGAAAGATCTACTTTACCAGTTAAATTATCAGTTATCAATTGGGTAACTACCGGATTTAAACCGCCTTGAATGGCCATCGCACGCTCAGCCCTGTTCTTGGTGTGATAGATTTCTAAAGCGGTAAAAAGAAATAACGAGATATTAACGATCAGCATAAGCATAACAACAAAAACGAGGGCAAAAACGACGCTTCCAAGCGTCGTTTCGCCACTTTCATCCTTAAAGAACTTTCTCACCCCGTAATACCCGTCATTGAAGTGTTAATACGCACACCAAGGGCTGAAAGACCTACGACGAGAGCTAAAGCTACCGCTATTGAACCAATGCCGTAAATGGCCAACCACGCCAAATTACCCAACCAATCGCCCTGCTCTTCTTTTAACAAGAGACTCACTTGTTTTTTAACCTTACCCAGTACATGGATCTTTGCAACTACATAACCTTTTGTCATGAATGCGTTCATTCGAAAATCTCCTTTTAACTATCATATTTTTGAATCTGTAAAAACAATTATAGCAGGAAATTAATACAATATGTGACAATTAGTGCAGGATTAAAACGATTTTCCTTACTCCATTTATTATATGAAATTAGGTATAATATATCAACTGTCTGTGAAAGAAAATAATTTTTCAATGACAGGAATAACAATAATGATAAATAGGCTTGCAACGAAACAGATCTTAGGAATAATCACGAATAACGGCTTCTTTTGAATTTTTTGAACGGTATTGTATTTATGATGCTCTCTCATTCTTTTAGACAAATTTCGACAAACATCAGAAGCGTTAGAACCTAACCTGATTTGACTGTGAATGGCGTAATGAAATGTCTTATAAATGTTAAATTGTGTTTTGTCTGCAGCGTCATTTACTGCCAATAAATCAACAAAACGCCGAAAGGCAATTTCATTTCCTAATACTTTTATTTCAGCATTTAAAACGATCAATCTCGCACGCAATGGATTAGGAATCAAGGGTATGATTTCAGGAATGACATCTTCGGGTTTCACCCCCATTCGCAAATACATTTGAAAGTAATTGAGCAAGTATAAAAATTGCCGTTTAATTTTACGTTTGTATTTTATAGCAACACTACGAAGAATTAAAAAAGGCGTAAGCAGCAGCATCAAAGTTCCAAAAAACAACATAGCCCAAAACATGATCGTGCCCAATAAACTATTCGTTTGAATATTGACGTAGAAAGCTGAATTGAGAACAAAGAATATTACACCAGTAATGAGGACAACCATGTAAAGCAACATGAAGAATAAGAAGCTAGTTGCATTTAAACCCAGTGGACGATTGCAGCTCTCTAACCAATCCTCTAGATTATCCTGGACAGAACGTAAATCAGGATCCGTTTCTTCTTCTTTTACGGGCTCAAATAATTTAGTTATTGAAATAGAATAATCATGGATCTCTCGTTGTCGATGATGTTTTGGTCCTGCGATACGCACACGACTTATTACAATAACCAATAGGAAAAATGAAAACATAATCATGGTATAACCGAAACTAAAAACGATTACTGACATAGTCCTTCACTCCAAATCTATTGTGAAAATAGAGGGTAGCATTAAAAACCCGGCGACAAGCAATGAAACGGAAATCCCTATCATCGTATTGATCCAACCTATATGAATAAACATGGAAAAATCACTTGGCAAGGCAATGGCAGAGAAAACAAGTAATGCAACAGGTATACAGCCTAATATGATACTTTCGATTTTTTCTTTATTTAGTTCGTTTGCAATGGCAAATCGCATCTCTTTTTCATCTTCATAAATTTCTTTCAAACTCCGAATTTCAAAAACAATGTCCACGCCCAAATCTACTGACTTTTTCATTAAACTGCAAAATAATCTAAAGTTGTTATCCTGCACTTGCTTTGACATTCGATTTAATGCTTCATCATACGGAAAGCCTTTGGCTAGATCTTCATGGAACGCTATAAACAATTCTTTATAAGGACTTTGCATAGATTCCACGCTCGAACGAATGGCCATTTTAATATCGCGTGCTGTCTCATACAAATTAAGGACTTGTTCCACAACATCACCGGAAGTCGCTCGATAGGATGCTTGTCTGGCATAGAATCTTAGTTTAATAAAAAACCATGTAATTTGAGAAAGTCCTACTGGAATAACCAGCGCTAACCAAATGTTATGAAGTAAAGTTCCAAGAAAAATACCGAAGGTGGTTAAAATGAAAGTAAATCCAACAAACTGCAAGAAACTTATTTTTATTCCACTTTGTTCAATCGTCATACGAATATTATCTATAAAACTGACTTGCATCGTTTCCTGGTATTCGATAATTACTTGCTGCACACGATCCCTTTCACTATTGGAATTGTCCTTAATAATCCCTCGAATTTCATTGAATCGGCCTTTCCAGGCATTTTTGAGATTCCCTATCGTTTCTAGCATTTGAGACTGTACAAATGCAATTAAAGCTCCCATACATCCGATGACTAAGAGCGTTATGCTAAGCGGAATGTAATACGATTCTAAACCAATCATGCAATCCCCCCCTCAGTTAGCGGCTCTTCAAATTCAACCCCATTTTTCTCCATCTTTCTCCGGATTCGCGAATTTATGACCACATCAGTTCGACAATGCCCTTTCTTAACTCGGTATTGATATAGATCCTCAAGATCAAAGTCATTATCTTTAATTCCATTGAGTTGAGTAATTTCAGTTAATTTCCGATCACCACTAATATCATCACGTCCTACAGTTATAATGACATCAATCGTATTGGCGATATGTCGCATGATAAAAGTTTCAGATAAGTTTGGATATTCGGAAGCATACATTTGAATGCCACGGTCTAAGGCATGCCTTGGTCCATCTGCATGCATTGATGCAGAACTCCCAGGTTGTCCGATCCCCATAGCATCCAGACATATAATAAAGGTATTGTTCTCTAGAATTTCGCCTATCACTACTATATCGACATCACTTCGAAGTGATCCCCATCGAAGAATGTCAGCCGCGCTGCCTGTTTGCCCATCCAACAAATTCCTTCGAAAAATGAGTGGGCGCACATTGGGATTAATCAAATGTAGTTTTAATTCATCTGAATCTTCAATTTGATCAACTTTAAGACCTTTACGAATGTGTAGACCCAATAACCGCATGATTTCGGTTTTCCCTGTACCGCCGCCACCTACTACTAAAATATTCGCCCTGGCTTCAACAAACTTTTTGAGCGCTTCAGCAATATCTAATGTAAAGGTCCCATTTTCCAAGTGTTGGTTTTCAGTTAAAAATCCTTCTCGATGTTTTCGAATATTGATTGATGTTCCTTTTGTTGATACCGGATCAATCATAATATTAAAACGACTACCATCTTTCATCATTCCGTTTTCAATGGGCGTGGTCCAATTCACTTTACGCCCACTTAATTCATCTGATTCGCGCAAAAGTTTTTCTGCCAATTCTCGAACCTCTGCTTCTGAAGCGAATTGAATTGCAGATTGGATTAGTTTCCCTTTTAATCTGTATGTGATGTTATTGAAGCAATTGATATGAATGTCCGTTACACCTAGAGTATAGTATAAATCCGTTATGGCTCCATATTCGGTTAGTCCTTGCATAATGTGAGTTACAATCAAATCACGCCTCGATACGGTTAATTTATGTTGTTTAAACCGATCAATAACCATTCGTTCGATAATGGTTTGCAATTCGAACTTCACATTGGTATCCGTTATATCGCTGCGAAATAGGTCTGTGTGGTCCCTAAGCAAGATCATTTTAATTTCATACATTTCATCGGCAAATTGTTCTTGACTGTTTTCTTTTTCCTTGGTCTTTACGGTTTCTTGCGTTTTCGTTGAAATAAGCCTTATATTAGAATTGTCTGATATTTCTTCGACTGCTATCATTTCATTTATACTATTTCTCTTCATGATCCCTCTCCTTTAAATATCAATTTCTAGTCCTTTGTCTTTAAATACCGTTGGCTTGCGATCAAACATTCTACGGAAGCGATCCATGTAAGAACGTTTTATAACCTTGCCGCCAATAGGTTGAATTGAATTTGCTATCAGATTAATAGCGTTTTTAAATTCTTCAACATATTTCCCATCTCTTTCATAAAGAGATACACCGTCATAAATCGCATTAATTTGATGCTCATAGAGAAAAGGAACGGAAGCTATTGGCTCTGGATCAAGTAGATCCATTATTTCCTCAGTCTCTTCAAAAAATGACATGATTAGCTTGTTATTGAATCTTGGATTTTCTATTGCTTTATTAATAATCAATTGTTTAGGTTTCTTTTGTATGATTGGAATTTGAGAAAATAAAGTACGTATTTTCTGAAACTCTTTACAATTGGAATAGTCATAATCCACGATATTGTAGATAGCTGTTGCTTTTTTAAAACATACATCACTCCCCACCAGCTGGATATCCCGGTTCATATCGATTAAAATAAGTCCGAATTCTTCTTTCATCGTATCAAGGATGATTTCAATATGGTGTGAAGCTAATCGTTCCTGATACTCCGGTTTTCTAAATTCACAATTAAAAACCAATAAATTAGGAATTTTAGGATGTGGAAGCATAAATTCTCTTAGCATCGAGCCATCGAAACGGCCACCATCGATCCGAGAAAGTAATTCATCAAAGTACAGTCGCCCTTCACGGTTCTTTTGGTTTAACCGCATACGAGTTGCAAGCATTGGCTGCATAAAATCAAAATCAATCAAGGGGATCTCAAGTTCTCTATGATGTAGTGCTAGACATACAGCTGTATTTTGTACTAGGGTCGATTTGCCTGTAGAAGTAGGCGAATAAAATAAAATAACTTTTTGTTTTTGAGTAACAAATACTTCGGTTTCTTTCTCTTCAATCCTTGTAATGTAAATCTTTTCAGGCTTTATAACTTTCTCGGCCTTCGGATCCGCTTGATTCTCTTCCTTCACTTCATCAATTTGCACACCTTCTATTAAATTCCGAACATCTTTATAGGAAAGCCCAGATTGAATACTTTTGATAAGCAGCTCCACTTCCAATTCAGCACCGTTAAAAAAATCGAATACCTGATGGTTAATAAGAAACTGAATGAAGCTAGTTGTATTTTCATTTAATGAATCGTAAATGTAGATAATGCGTGTTCCTGGATACTGTCTGCGTATCTCTCTGATAAAGGTTTCACGTTCAGGATCTTCTTCCAAAAGGGCAATGCTATCTGCCAGCAATAAGAGATGCGGCTTGTGCTGCTCTAATTTGTCAAAGATGTCCTTTTTAAAATGGCCATTGTCTACAGTTGTAATGAATGAGGCCAGTTCTTTTGAAAGCTCCTGGTTTATATCAGGATCACCGGTTGCTAGTATTATCGATTTTAATGTCATCGATCACTTTCACCCCTTTCTGTTTAAGGAGATCATCACTCGTTAAGGATGGTAATTTCACATTGCTATCTTGTTTCTCTGGATTCAAGCCTAAGGTTAGATTCCCACTTTTTTTGGCCAAATTGATGGTTTCCATTTCTTCAGGTGAAGCACGCAATACGATTTCCAAAGGGTATAAGTCTTTTAAGTCTTTGCCGGCATCAGCAACTATTTTAATTTTAGAATCACTCTTTTGGTTTGCTGCCTTATCAAAAATGGATGCACCATATTTAGAACGAATATCTAGAATTTCTAAATGTTCAAACAAAGGAACAATTGCTTTTTTCTCAGCATTTCCATTCAATGATTTTACCCACTGAATATCTACAAAAAGCCCTTTATTCAGCATACCGCCGATACTATCATTGTTATCTGCAGTAACAGAAACCATCCTTTCTCCAGGCTTTAAATTAAATCCTAATCCTGTGTCAACCGTGGCTTCTTGATCAATCTCACGCTGCAGGATTGCTCTGCCGCCGAAGAGTGTATATTTCGCATATTTCCCTACCATCGAATCATCTAATATCGTAGTTGGTGGTAAATCCACCGTATGCTTTTTTAGCTGAACAAGCATTGACTTTGTGATTTGAACATTTGTTTCTATGTCCATACCCGGTTTAACTACGTAAACAAGATCTTCATGCAATTGTTTGTTCACACCAAAATAAAGAAAAAAGCCGCCGACAATGAAACAAACGAAAACAATAAAAATTAGTGCCATTGATCTTGGTTTCATACCATCCATCCTTTGTTTTTATTTCTCTTTTAATTTCATTGACTTGTATTTAGTAAGGTTCTATTAAATCGACGTAATTAAACTCACTTTGCTTGGCTTCTGTTGCTTTAATCCAAATAGATCCATAGGGATTATCCTTCACTTTTTCAATGGTCGTAAAATACCAATTGAGCGCTTTGACTTTAAGTGTATCTTGTACCGTTCGGGCAAGTTCTATCATTCTTCGTTCATCGGTGGTACAGACAAGTATTTTTGGAAAAAAACCTCCGAATGGTGCTTCCCATAACCTTGAACGTGCATAGGCTTCATAACGTGGTATCTTTGCTGCAAAATCATAGAGCTGCATGGTATTTCGATCAACCTCAATGAAAAAGGGAACTGAATTCTCGTTATATTTAAGTATCATCAATCCATCCGGGTTAAACTTAATTTTCCCACCATCTGATCCACTTAATTGTTCGGTTATCAAATATTCGGCAATAGTTTTTTCAACTTGGAATACATCATCAAGAGATTTTTGATATTCTTCGCTGGTAAGGTGCCGATTGATGCGTTGTTTTTGCAAGGTAGCTTCTTTACGAAAAGCCGTAAATATATTATTAATTTCAATGGTGTGGTAAATATTGTGCATCATAATTTCATTATGTCGTGGTGTCCAGCCAATTTCTTTAATGTTCTTTTTCTCCAAATAATCCGCTACAACATATGCTCCTACCTCATTCAGCATATAATGATTTTCGGAAGCGCCAACAACGTTATCTACTGCAGGTTGAAATGAATCGATAACAAAATTGTCTCTGAGTCGCTTACACCTGGATTTAATCAAACGTGCAGCTGACTTGCTACTATAAAAGCCTAATTCCGTTAATTGGGATGTTGTCAAAATACGATGGTAATAGATGGCCATAACAATATCGATATCCTTTGGTGTAAACCATTTTTCCCTTGAAATGACTTTGTATTGTTCTTGTGGATCCTCACTCCGATTTTGATAATGAAATACGTTATGGAAATATTGTTTAACTTCTGTTCCATTCCAATCATTAATATGTGTTTTTTCATTTGCAATCGATCCAAAACGCCGGTGTAAAACTTGAAAACGTTCTTTGCTTTCTTTTATCCGAACGATATAAAATCCCTTAGATCCAAGATTATTAACATGATAGCGAGGAATCCGCAATTCTTCGCTTATTTCCACAGTTTCTTGAGGAATATCGTATTGATTTAATTTAATCAGTCGTTTATTTTTTAAAACTTTACTCACTTATTGCTCTCCTTCCGTCTAATCCCGAAACCTTGGATTTTAATATCCATCAGATCATCGGCATTATTATTAGTATCTTCCGGTTGTGCTTCGATTATTGTAATCTCAGGTGCAGTAACTTCGGGTATGATTTCGGTTGATACGGAAGGCTCCTTAATATCAGTTTCTTTTTCTTGAACGATAAATTCGACATTCTCTAGATCAGCACTTGAATGATTGACATCCAGTTTATCTGCAATGGCTATCAATTCAGTAGTATCTTTTATAACAGGTGTTATTAAAGGAGTAGTTTCCACTGGATCCTTGCCCCTGATCTTTTTAGGAGCTTTGTCTGCCGTGGTTCCATCTTTCAATGATTTGTCGCTTTTCGTCACATCTTGACTAGCCTTTTTTGTGGTTGTTCTTTGCTTTTTTACTGGCGTGGTTTCCAACACCGAAACAATATTATTGGTAGCAGCTGCAGCAACTTCGGCATTTTTAATTATTTGCGTACTCAGAGGGCTTTCTTCCTTTATTTCAGTAACATCTTTCATTAGTTCTTGCTTTAAACCATAGACTAGCTTTATCTTGCTGGTTTTTTTAACATCATCTGTTGCAGCTGCGCCGTTATTATGAATTGGTATCTTATTATTTAATGCTTTATCTTCTACAGAACTTGCTGGATCCGGGGCTTCAGCTTTTTTAAAACTGGCTGCTACAAAGTCACCGTCTGAATCGTCTTTAACAAAACGGTTATATCTTCTTTCAATATCTGCAATGGCATCATCCCCACCATAAAATAACTCTTGGGAACGTTGGACAACTTTTTTCGCAACCTCTTCGTCAACTGGAAACATCGGCGGTATAGTATGCAATGAAAAAGCATCATATTCATTTGAATCAACAATCATCTTCACAACACATTGATAGTTGTCCAGCGATATTAAATCGTTAGCCGTAAATCTTGGAGCTACCGTTGGTGCAACATATTCAGCATCTTCTTCGCCAATGTTAAAAAATATTTTAGTGCGTGAGAGCTGGTAAACTCCTGACTTCACTTCTTCATTATCGAATTGCGAACGAAACTGATGTCCGGCAACCATTCGAAACCCATACTTTCTCAGCTCCGCTAACATATCTGAAACGGTTTCAGTGACATAGTTTTGCATTTCATCCACTATTAACGTTAGCTTCGGTCTAAGGTGTTCATCGGGAATGGTATGTTCACGTTCTTGCATCAATAAGTAAATAAAGGAAAGTAACATCGATCCGAGAAAGTTGGAGTTTTCTTCTCCAATAGATCCCTTTGCTAGATTTACAATGACATGTTTCTTGTTATCAAAAAGCCATGCAAGATCAACGGTTGACTTTCTTTGACATAAGATATTACGAGTCAATATATTACCAGTGATCCTACGTAATTTATTTAAAGGCGGGTTAATAATTGTATTTTTATACCGATTATCTAATTTCGCAAACTCATTTTTCCAATATCCACGAACAACGAAGTTATCTAAATTATCCAAATACTCGCGTCGAAAATCCTCAGATATGATTGCAAGCATGACTTCCATAAGGCTGCTGCCATCCGAGGCCATAGCCAAGGTAATTGAATTTCGAAGAATATCTTCAGTCGATGGTCCCCAAGAATCCTTAAACTCTTTTTTCAGGATCCCGATTTGTTGCTCTATGAGCAGCGTCATATTATTACCACGATAATTTGACTGATCCAACGAATTTAGAGAAGGCGGAAATTTAAAATCAGCAAAATTCAAATAGTATGTGTTTTTAATTTGGTCTTTAGGTGTAGAGCCAATTATGTTTCTAGCCATCTGTCCAGCTGGATCCATTACTATTGTTGCACCTGTTGAATTTCTAACCTGCTGCCCCTCTAAATTTTCAAACAAAGCCGTTTTACCTGTCCCTTGTTTTCCTAACACATAAATTGATTTATCTAAATCTCGTTCTTTAATGCCGATTAAATCCTCATTACCACGATATCGTGATACGCCTATAATATTTTCAGTCCGTGATGCTGCAGATGGGGGAGGCGCTTGTTTAGAACGTATCCTTTTAATATTCGGTGTCATGACATCCTTATTCGGTAGATGAAACAACGAAGCTAGTTCCTCTGTGGACATTATATCTGCACTACCATGTAACGGTAAAAAACGTTTGACCGTAATAAATCTTAAAAACTTCCGGAATATAATAATATGTTGTTGATTTAGTTCGTTTTCTGCATCCAGCTGACGTAAAGCATTGGCAACGTCACGGATCGATGATCTACGTAATTTCTTATTGTTATTTACATCACGAGTTATGACCCGAATGCTTACCCTAAAACCATGCTGCGTCACTTTCCCGCTTATTGATTTTTGTTCCTTTAATTCAACCTGTCCTTTTTCACGCATCATTTGTTCAGCTGGTGTTTCTTCCCTTTTTCGATTTCTTTGAGAGCTTAAAAAAAACAAACGTAATATGGTACCCAATATTTTAAATGGAAATAAAACAATGTTGCCGATCAGCGTTAATATGTTGTTAAATTTCTTAGGCATCCGACCGTGAAATTCGTATTTTTTTAAAGTCTTACGACCTAAATATTGCCATAGAAAATCACCTGTAGGTTTACATAAAACTTGCAATGTGATGATTTGGCCTTCATCTAGTTTTGTCATACTTGAAGTAATCGTACTTAACGGATCTTGCGTCCAATCTTTAAATGTTTGCAAAGAAAATATTCTATCCTTTTCAAATTTAATACGGCCTCCGCTTGAATTATTTACATACTGGGCCATATAATCTTCAGCGGATCCCACAGCGAAAATATTACTTTCAGCATCTTTGTAAACGGAATGAACTGTTTTTTCTACAGCCTCGGTATAATCCTTTGGAGTCACGATGTTAAAGGTAATAAAATCTTTTGTCGCGTGGATCTCAAAACTAAAATATGGTTGAGCTTTAACAACGCGAATGTACCAGGGCAGACATTTCCAAATAGTTTTAACTGCTAAATTCATCTGATGAGGTTCATTCTCATTGTCCCTGGGAAGTAAAAACTGAATGATGTTCATATCCTTTGTCATCCACCACACTTGAAGGTATTGATAGACAGCCCATAACAAGTAGAAGAAAATATAAACACTAAAAATGATCAGGAACATGGTTAAATGGGAATGGAGCCAAGATACCTTTAAGAAAAACCAATCATGAAGTTTTTGAACAAGTTCGTGAAATCGATTCATATTATTACTCCCCCCTACCATTTTTACATTTCATTATTTCTCCGCAAATTCTATTTAATCGGTGGTTGATGAATACAAAGCGTACCTATGCAAATATCATTCGATGGTTGTGGGGATGGTTGTGGACATTGACCTAAACATATTGGAATTGGTGTTGGTGTTGGACCCTGTGATTGAGGTTTCGGTGTTGGTGGTGGTGGCGGATAGTCCCGATCCTTCCACTCTTGACCATTCTTAGATCTGTAATATTGATCAAATGCTTCCCATACTTTTAAGTACCACATCGGATTAGTATCTTCATCTCCAAGAAAAACCATAAAATGAACATGATCACCGGTTGCATGACCCGTCATACCAACATTCCCTATGATTGTGTTTAACTGTACTGGCATCCCTACATAAATACCCGGAGCATAATGATCCAAATGCGCATAATAGTAATACTTGGATGGATCAGTAGCATCTTGGATTGTAATTGCTGTTCCACCCTCTCCACCTGAACCCATTTTAACAACCGTCCCTGCGGAAACCGCCCATAAATTGGTGTCTTTTGAAGCGGATATATCCGTCCCATTATGAGGTTTATCCCAAAGCCCTTTTATTACCATGCCATAGGTATCTTGAATGTTGTACGACTCGTTAATATGAATTGGAAATCGGTGATTAAAGATTACTTTGCTGAATTCTTCTTTAAAGCTGCTTGCTGTTGAAATCAAATCATCAGCTTTGTATTTAGAACGAAAAAGATAGGTATATAATTGTTCATCATCAAATCCCTTTTGTGCCTTTGTTAAAGAAAGATATTTCGCTTGATCGATAATATTTGCTTGGGTTGGTTTAGATTTTGGAATTGTTTCGTTATAGACAAGCAGTTCTGCCCAGTCGATGTTATATTGTAATCCTGCATCATAGTAATAAGGTAAAGCTTCCGGATGTTCCATACTGTTTGTTGGATCACTAAATAATGCCATGATAAAAACCAAGAGTATAAGAATTAATGCCGGTACGCCCACAGCACCTACCACTGAACTAATGATTGTGTATTTTATATAACTTTTACCGGCGCTCACTAAAGGATCTTTCGCCATATTAATCGTCCGTAAAAGCAGATGCGGTGACAATTTCCCTAAATTCAGGAATAATCTCAAGCTTAAACTCAGCACGGTTTTTATCCGTAATGATATAACCCTGTCCAACATCCGCTCGTTTCAAATCTTGAATTACCTTTTCATTAACCCCTAATTTATCCATTAATTTATCTGCACCAATTGCTTTTTCACCAATGGAGAACAATACGACCATACTTGTGTTATTCAAAATCTCTAGTCCATAGCCGCCTTCGTCTTTCTCATAATCCAAAATATTTTGAAATACAGTGGTAAGTGCCCCCCCATATTTACGACATCGTTTTGAATATTCATACATATAGAGCGCACCATCTAAGTTGTTAATTAGCGACCATGTTTCATCACTGTAAACCATGATTTTAGTTCTCTGAGTAGGTGGTAAATCCATATTCCTTTTAATTTTGTTTTCTATAAAGTCCAGGATGGTATATAAAATAATCGGTCGTGTTTCATTGCTTAAGTTACGTACCCCGAAAGTTACCCATTCGTAATTTGAAATATCTACAGTACTCGTAGCGTTAATAATTTTTCCTGGACCATCTTCCATAAAGAAGGAAACCTTATCACGCAGTTCTTGTAATTCAGGGTATTCGGACATGCACACATCAATATCGGATAAGATAATCATATCGGATAAAGGTCTTAATTTTCTGTTTTTTAGGTTAATTCCCCCAGAGGATTGATCCGTTTGTAGATACAAAGAATTAATATCTTTTGTAAAGCCCTTATTTTCATAGGCTTTTCTAATAGATCTGGAAACTAAAGTCCTTTCGCGTGCTGTCAATCCCTCTGCCATTTTGCGGTACAAGGTGATTAAGAACGAAACCTTTAAATCAAAGAAATCATCCTTATCGTACTGGGTAGCCCTCAAATCGCATGGATTGATCCGAAACTCAGACTGTTTGGAATAATCTAAATAAAGTCCTTTTACTTTTTTAGTAAGTTCTCGCATTTCATTATCTCTATCAATCGCGTAAACTTCGGCACCCATTGCCCAGTAGGAAACATGCTCTTGTTTAGTAAATGTGCTTTTCCCACCACCTGAAGGGGCTATGATCGTAGCATTAGGATTTTTCATTTTAAACCGATCTAGAATGATCATGGAATTATCGCCTAGATTTGTTCCATAATAAACACCGGATTCCATACTTAATTCAGACGAAGCAATCGGAAAAAGATCCGCTATATTACTTGTTGTCATATCTTGATATTGTTGTAATTTGTCAATCATGATAGGCAAAACAGCATAAAAAGCATCTTCATTTTGCCCGTCACAGTTATAGGCAATCATTCCTTTTTGCCCTAATGTTCGTTGTACTTCATTGACCCGTTTTTCAAGTTCATCCAGCGTTTCAGCGTGGACATCGATGTAAAAAGAAACAACAAAACCATTTTCTTTTCCGCTAATCAATTTAGATCTTAATTCTTCATCTTGCTTTTTTTGATGCTCCGTATAACCATCTGATTTGTTTCGTTTTTCTTGACTTTTAATTTCCTTCGCAGCTGCATTAATACGCTTCGTTAGAAATTTTACAAAATAATCATTGTTAACCGGTATTTGATGCATCGATATAGTGTTATCAACTTTCATACTAAATAAATCGTCTAGATGTACATGATCTAATTTATCAGGCCACTTCCAAGTAAATAAGGTTTTAATGTAATAATTCCCGACTTGTCTATACGTTGCCGGTGAAAAGTCAACAGGGTGAGGGGCTAAATAATCACGTTTCGTTCGTAGCCCCTTCTTGAACAATTCCCCATCTCTTAACAATACGCCGCTTGCTTCATGATCAATTCTCATAGTTGTTTTCTTTTGGGGTTTAAACAGAGCTTGAAATTTCTTGATCATCTACTTCACTCACTCTCATAGGAATTCCATTTTCGGGAATATTGCCCCATCGTTGTATGATTGCCATTTCTCTACGTAACGACTGATAAAGAACAACATGCAGCTCATCATCTTCTAATCTTCTGCAGTTACTCCCTATCTTTCTTAAAGATGATTTTAAATTTGCTTCGATCCTCTTGAAAATATCGCTGACTTCAATGATTTTTTCGTCATACGACATTGTAGCGTATATGTTCTTTTTGGGGAAAATCATGCTTTTAATAAAGAAACTAATGCTGCGATTAATTTCAGTCTGCATTTGGCCTACCCTAAAACCAATGATTAAATGGGTTTGGCTTGATGTCATTTTTTGAGTTTCAACCTGATCGCCTAAGAACTTTTTGTAGATATCCAACAATTCCAATCTCACCGGATTTACAATGTCCTTGGTTTCATCGGTCAGATTAAGTAAATAATTATGTAAATCAAAAACCCGCGTTGTTCGTTCCCACTGGACAGGGAATTTTAACAAATTAATCGTTTGTTTAAATGTCTCGATTATTTCTTTAACGTTTTTTTCATCCCTGGATTTCATATTGACTTTACCGATCTCCAAGACCATACGAAATTCATTTTTATTGATTATGATCATATTCCCATCAATATCATCGAAGCCTAAGATGTCCTGTACATTTTTCGTCTGAATTTTATTCCGGCCAAAAAATAAATTACCTATCGCGGAAAGCAATTTCAAGCCCTCCTTTAGTGTCTCGTTTTAGTATTACAATTACATTGGGATGTTCTATTTCAATTGCTTTCGATTTACTAGAAAAAACGATTGGCTGTGAAATAGAGGTAAATATTTTTTCAATTGGTCGATCAAACACAAGTTCCTGAATGGGTTTAGCTTTTTTATATTTTGTTTTCTGAGGGATCAATTCCCCTAAATCGGCACCTTTCCATAGTCGGAAATAGTTTTGTTTTTTAACCGGTAAACTAATCGCCAATCCTATAAACGGAACCTTAAAAATAGGTTTAAAAACATAATATTGATGAATCATTCGCCAAAAATAAACTTCTAGATCTGTTCCGTTGTAATCAATAAAAGCCAATCCTAAGAAAAACAAAAACACTACTATTTTAATTGCATAAATGGAATCAAATGAGCTGGCAGCCGAAGCTTTTTTTACAGGTTTAAAAACATAAGCACCGTAACGAATGGTATCAATTAATTCACCATTACGATATATCTCATATTTGTAATTGAGGTTATCGTTTTCTGGCCATTTTAAATATACGCTGCCTGCCGATCCATAAACCTCTAAAGGTGGATTATAAGTCTTTAAATTATCAATGGTCGTTTGAACGTTACCTTGAACAATTTGTTGCGTCGGATTATTTATTGTGCTTTTGTCACTTGGCTGTACAACCTTATCAGGTAAAGCCCCCCATACATCCTTACTATTGTTTGTTGGATTTGTAGTCGTGTTATTTATTGAATTTGCATTGTCTTGTGATCCTGTGGAAGTTGTTGGGCTTGTTGAAGTGCCATAAATACTTGGAACTGCTTTTATTAACCATGTATCAGTTGTGGCTAAGTTTTTTTGATGGTGATTAATGAAAAAGAGACAAATCACTAAACCCAAAAAAATTATATTTCTCTGTCTCTTAGTCACAAGTCCGAAAATTACTCGCTGTTTTTCCCTTCTGTAAACGGGCGATCCATTCTCCACTACACCCCTCCCTCCTTCATTAAACGTAAAGTAGAAGAAACAGCATTACCCATAATGATCACAGGTAAAATCAATATGAATAAAAAGAAGAAAATCGCCAATAATATTTTACCGATTGGATTTCCTGAATCCATTGATGACATAAAATCCAAACAGTAGCTTATCCCCCAGGTATGTATAGGCTTCATGATGATAAAAGTAAGCAGAAATTTCCACCATATATTAAAAAATGTATTGGAGTAAACCATCGTTCCCCCAACTAATGGAATGGCAGTTATTAGAAAATTAATCATCATACCTCTTACTAAATAGAGCGCGTATAAAGCAATCCAAAGTATTATTAATAAGGTCAAAAGAATTAAACCAAGTAATTGATAACCAGCTCCTTCAAAATCATTTGGTGATACTGGGAAGACGAAGTTGATATTTGCGTAAACATCCGTTATTGAAACAGAATATTCCCGCACCATCCCTACAAATTCATCCCCCCCATAAATCATGAATCCTGATAATATACTGGTTAAAAAGACATTTGTTTGCTCAAAATGCAATTTCCCACTCATTAACGGGCTTCCTGCATTAGCACTTAGTCTAAAAATTAAAAAGAGTGCAAACAAACTCCATCCAACCATTTTGTTAATTGCAAGCCATTTAATTGTAGAACTATCATAAGTTAAATCATCCGGCTGAGTAACTTGTGTACGAATCCATTTCATACCGGCTTCTTCGCTATGTTCTACATTATTAGATAACCAATCATTAATCTTGCAATTAATATCAAATGCACCACAAGCAAAAGTCGGTTTAGGAAAAGAGAATAGCATCATGACAATGATTAAAGATAGTAAAGGTATACTCCATAGCCTCTTCATGTTAGGCAAACAGATCGTGAAAGAGAGTATAAATTTCCCAACCCCATTGCAAACCAACTTGACATACTACTAAAGTCCAAAGGCCTTTTGTAGCTAAAGCTTCTTTCCCGCTATCTCCTTGTGCAGAACCTTGTTGTTTAACAGCAAACAAGATAATCAATAGAGGAATAAATATCCACCATGAAAATCCTTTGACAAAGTCAAAAAATGCTTTAGCGGCTGTTTGTCCCTTTGCATCTAAACTAGAACCAGCAGCTAATACGACGTTCGCGGAAACGATAAAGGTTAGAGCAGTAAGAGCTGTTAACATTTGTGTAAATTTCATTTTCATGTCATTACCTCACTTTTAGTTTTTTTATTTCATTTGACCATTGCAAATTTCTAATAATATATTTTCATTTATCACAACCTCTCAAAGGTCAAAATATGTATTAAAAAATTATAACAGCTGTTATAACTCGGTTAATCATTAAAACTGAAGCATTAATTTAACCGAAGCTTAATTTCAAATAAATGTTGACGACGAGCCGCCCTCATGGCAAATTCCATTAATCTAAAGAAGAATGTCTAAACGTTGAAGTAATTTACCAAGTAGAACGAAGTGACGACCTCGCCAAAGGCGAATTTGTCGGAACGGCGAAGCCATAAAACTAATGTTGAAGTCAGCTCCTTTCTTTAATTAAAATGATTTTCACCTTCGCATCTAGTAAATGTTTAGTATAAACGTTTGTTAGATGCGCCTTTTCTTTTCGATAGCCCTCAGGGCGTGCCCAGTGATGTAATCAGTGGGTATCGAAAGGGTGGTCCAACTATGTACTGCCGATGCTTCAGTTAAGCTTGCTTAGCAAGCGTGCCCAGTTTAAGTTTCAACGACAAGTTGAAACGTCAATAGTGGGAAAACTGAATTCGGTTGATAGCCCTCAGGGCGTGCCCAGTGATGCAATCAGTGGGTATCAAAAGGGTGGTCATCGATTTATTGCCGGATCAACAGTTGAGCTGCGCAGCAGCGTGCCCAGTTTAAGTTTCAACGGGTAGTTGAAACGTTAATAGTGGGACAACTGGATTCGGTCGATAGCCCTCAGGGCGTGCCCAGTGATGCAATCAGTGGGTATCGAAAGGGTGAAAGTCTCTAGCGTGCTGAAAGCATGCGTGCCCAGTGGCTCATTTTAATGAGATAGTGGGTAGAGATGATTTTGACTTAGATTTTGAAGAGGTGGGTTACAGGGAGGAGAAACGGCGCCCCTGGTTTGCGACCGAATACAATGAGTAGCAAACCAGGGGGCAACCACTATTTTAATTGCAAAATAAAATAGTGGTTGAGTGGAGAGATGCCATTGACTTGCGGAATTTTCCGCCCTCTTCGATTTACCACAAACAGCGCTGGCCTCCGTGCCGTTCAGCGCTGTTGTCCCTTAGGTGTTTCTTCTCATTAATTTATCTTTGAGTCGAAACAGGCCCCAGGTTAACGATCCATTATTGGGTCGCTAACCTGGGGTCACAAATCGCTTTAATTCTAATTAAAGTGATTTGTGAGTAGAGACTTGCACTTAACATACTTTGTTGACTTTGATTCTGCTCTTCGGCTTGACCTTTCTTTTGATCTGCTCTTGGGCTTGACCTTTCTTTTGATCTGCTCTTGGGCTTGACCTTTCTTTTGATCTGCTCCTGACCTTGAACTTTCTTTTGATCTGCTCCTGACCTTGAACTTTCTTTTGATCTGCTCCTGACCTTGAACTTCTTTTGATCTGCTCCTGACCTTGAACTTCTTTTGATCTACTCCTGACCTTGAACTTCTTTTGATCTTATCTCTTGAACTTATCTCTTGACCCTGTCTCTCCTCCCTGTGTCTCCTCCCTCTCTCTCTCTATCTCTTATCTTTCTTCTTTTTCCTCTTTGCTCATTTCAATTCCTTTTGTAATCTTCTCTTCCCCTCTCCCCTACCCGTTCTGACTCACTTTCTCTGCTAACTAATACACTAGTATTAGTGGTCGAGGGAGTGGGGTCCTGCCAGATTCACCGGCGGGACCCCACTCCCTCGAAGCAGAAAAGTGAGTCAGGGTAGGGGAGAGGGGCCGCACTTGAATTATTTCTATCATATGATACATATGATTTTCCTATAAGCATAATAAAATCATAACAATATCATACGAAATGTGTCGTTGCACTTTCCTATTATACCCATTCTTTGGCTGTAAAAGCAATAGATTTTACCTAAATTCATTTAATTTTTTATCAAAAAAAATGGATTCTTAAAAGATATAAAAGGACTGTCATACCAGTAAAAACACTCATTAAGCCAAAATCAATTAGTTTCTCTTTTCTCTTCCCATACAGATGATACATAAGAATCCGTACAGGTTTACTCCTTCCATAATTTTTTTTACGAAACGAAATTTTTAATTTTGGTCTAATTGGCCAGAACAACCATACTCCTTCAAGATTATATAAATCTAATAAGACATGTGATAAGCAGCCAATATAAAACCCAAGGACAATAACCCAATGGTTAAATAAAAAGAATAGGCTTGCACCAAATACTACAGTTAAAACAACTAATGAATGCGTTTGTTTCCGATGTGTTAAAAAATGATGTATAAACAAATGTCTTCCAATCATCGAATTGGATTTATCTATATCTGGAATCAAAGACCCTATTAACATCGAAAGCCCAAGATTCGGATCCAGCTGAACAACAGCCAGACTCATTGTTAAAAAAATAAACGTTGCGAACGAAATATGAGTTGGACCGGACAAATCTTTTCCCCCTTTTTCATGGTATCATATAATATAATATAATATTATATGATACCTACTCTAGAAGTTCGTCACATCGTTGTATTGTCATGTAATATCATATTATATGATATTATGTCATGTTATTTAATGCATCACTGTTTAAATGGATTAAATATTTTTTTAGTCGTTCCCTCTGCCTTTGAATTTTCTTTATTTGTCGTCGCAGAAAACGGTAACGCTGAAGCCGTTTTTTTAATTGTTGGTTCTTTCTCTTCTTCTTCTAATTTATCCCCCAATTTAAAGCCGCCCTTACTTTTCTTTTCCCGGTCCAAGCGTTTTTGATGAAGCTCCCTTGCTTCTTCCCTTAAATTTTTTGCTCTCTCCGGTAGTCCGGACATACTTGCAATCGTGTATACTATTGCATATTTTTCACTTCCCCAGGTTGCATAACCTACGTAAACACCACCTGGAATTTCTTCACGCAGCTGCCTACGTATTATTTCTAATGTATCTTGATTTATTAAACTCTTGTGTCCTTCCGGCAGGATAATACAAACGCCTAAAGCTTTAGTGTCTTCTTTATAATTGAATCCATTGGCTAGTTCGTTTTTTTCTTTATACGTCGTAACAATTTGTTGAATCAAATCTTCCTTATTACGAACATCTTTAACCAAATCTATTTTCTTTTTTGCAAATGTAATGATTGACCCTGTATTAAAAATATTGTTTTCAATATCAGCAGCATCCAAAGTAATGTCTGATGGAAGTGAAGTAATGATATTCCATTCATGAAGTGTTGATGCCACTTTATAATTTGAGTAAAAATCCCACGTATATTTATTTTGTTTATCCAGTAAATGTTCTTTAATAATTTTTTGATTATCTAATATAATTAGATTTTCTAGGACTCTGTATACTCTTTCGTTTTCATCTTCGCGAAACTCTTCTAATTTAGGAAGCAACTCACTCAAAGCATTGAAAGCATTTTTACTTTCGATCTCGTCCGGATCAGGCAATGATACAATAGCCCCAACCGGTATTCCGATATGATCCGCTATAGCATCAATTAATGCATTTATAATACCTGTTGCTGTTCCACCCCCAAGTGATCCACAAACGTAAATTTTCTGACAGTTTTTCACTACTCGAATAATTTCCTCAAAAAGTTCAGCGCCATTTTCTAAAAAGGCTTGCTTACCAACTTCAGGTTTTTTACCAACCCCACGTTCATAACCCTTCAGAGGAAATCTATTGCTCATGGGCACATTTTTTAAATTGTTCATATCACCTAAGTTACTATTAATAATCATAACTGGATATGCCGTATCTAAAGATCCCGACACTTGAATAGAAGCAAATGAATCAGCAATTTTCGAACCACCTTGTCCCAATCCAATAAAGGCATATTTGATTGCTGGTTTAGCTGCATCCTGCGCTGTAAAACCTTCTAGATCAAAAACATTATCAATTTTCATAGGCTATCCCCTGACCCTAACATAGTTTTTTTAACAACGATACTGCCCATTAATATAGATGGATCCTTTTCAACCATGTCACCAATTATTCTTTTGGCCACTTCCCCATAGGGTGTTAATGCATACATGTGAGCAGCTTGTTTTTCGTAATAATTTACCAACAATGCACCTTCAAGTTTTGCAATTGATTCGTTTATTAATTGCCGCTGACTTTGAGATTTTTTCACTTCAGCGTTTGGACCAAGAAATTCCTCCAGATAGATATTACCTATCTCTTTCTTTGAGATACCTTCATGATTTAATATAATAAAAAAAACATCTAATACGACACCCTTCAAAAATTTCTTACAGATCTCCTCAATAGGAATAGCTTCTACTTGGTTGTCCACAGAACACCTCCAATGTTATATAATATTAATTAACTTATGCTTATATTATATAATATAATGTAATATAATACAACCATTATTCGACATTTTATGATGTTTAAATCTATGGAAAAAAGGTAACAGTTATTATATGATGTTTTAGTAAACTTGTTATTTCTATTAAGGGGTTTTTTTATGGATTCAGAAAGAAATTGTACACTACATCAATTAGTCACTATATTTAAATTGGATTATAGGACGCTGCGACTTTTAAAACGTCTTCAATTTAACTATTTAAAGAAGAAGCAATATATTGATAATCGAATGATTGAGGAATTATTAGTGGTTACTAAAAATAATTCTTTTAAATTTATCTTTGAAACTAATCCAGGTGTTGAATTTTTTGATCGTATGTTTTCAACAGAAATTTACGACATCCGAACGGATCCTAATGAATGGATCCCGCCAAAAACAGTATTATTTCTCTTAGACATCAAACCCACTGAATTGAATAAATTACGAAAATTAAATAAAATTATAAGTAAACCTGTCCTCCTTCCATACCGTAAGCCAACTTCCAAAAATGTTAAAATTAATTTGTATCATAGACCATCCATCATAGACTATATTAATAACTCCCTCGGAAATCACTCTCTTACGAAAGAATATAAAGAGTTAAGTGATAAACCTCAATTTATGAATGTCCAAACTGCTAAAATACATCTAATGAATCACGGTATTCATATCTCTCAAGCAACGCTTTATCGAGACATTGAAAAATCACTTATACCAACAAATCGATTTGTTGATTCTATAAGAATCCCCATCTTAGAATTAAACGAACTAATTAAAGCGGGTGTTTATAATTCAAGCTTAAAAAATGTTGTTAAATAACCCTCTTTCAAATCAATCAATATAACAGGTGTTATAAAAGGCGGTAATGACCGTCTTTTTTTTATTGTTTCCATTGATAGATTATACTTAAATTGATATAATCAATATGGATATATTTACCGTTGATATTCGAAAGGTGGAATTGTTATCGAATTTATAAAAGCGCACGAACTGCGGATCGCCTTACAACCTATAATCGATTTAGAAAAAGGGCAAATATTTGGATATGAGGCTTTATTACGCGGGGATCAACCGACTGAATTAATAATAGAGAAAGCTATACAAGAAAAGAGAATTCATGAACTTGATCAAATTTCCCATAAAATAGCTATTGAAACTTTCAGTAAGTTGGGGTGCGATTGTTATTTGTTTCTTAATTCACATCCGGATTCATTACCTTACTTAAAGCTGCATACAAACAAAAAGATTATAATAGAGGTAACTGAACAAAAACCCATTAATTTGAAACACACTTCTCAAGCCATTTTATACTTAAAAAAGAAAGGAATTCAGTTTGCGCTTGATGACTATGGGGCTGGCTATAGCAATCTTGAAAGATTTAATCTATTAAAGCCTGATTATTTAAAACTAGATAAATCGGTAATAAGACGGTTGGATATTTCCACATATCGTTTCTTGTTTGAAGAAATTACTCAACTTTGTATTAAAAAAAACATCCCTGTAATTGCTGAAGGTATTGAAACCATGATTGATAAAGAGCTATGTTTAAATCTTGGAATAAAATATGGACAAGGGTACTTCATTGGAAAACCTGAAATTCCTAAAGAAATAATAACGATGAATAGTTAAATAAAAAATGATAGGGGAAATTAATCATGAAAAACATTCTAAAATCCACTTTAATTATTACCCTCATGTTTTCATTAATCAGATTTGGCCATGCAGCTGCAGATAATGTTTCATTTTCTGACATTTCAGGTCATTGGGCTGAAAATTCCATATTACAAGCTGTTCAGAAGGGTTATGTCGAGGGCTACCCGGATGGAACATTTAAACCCGATGGGAAGGTCACTAGAGCAGAATTAATTAAGATGGTAGTAACGGCAATGAAGTTAGTCCCAGGACCAACGGGAGATCATTGGTACGATACATATGTCAACGCTGCTGTTTCAAATCAAATCTATAAATATGATTTCACAGGTAATTTAAACAATCCCATGACTCGCCAAGAATTATCGATCATTGGTGTTCGGGCGACTAGGGAAGACATTCGCAATGCAAAAGATTTTGACATAAAGCGATTCATGTATGAAGCAACCAAAAGCGGCATTGTCCAAGGATTAGGTAACGGCGAATTAGGTATTGATCAAACGACTACACGCGCGCAAGCGGTGACTATTATTGAACGCATATTAACGCTTAATGCAGGTGGAAAGCTTTCTGTGGATAAACATGCGGTATCTAGGGCTGAGGTTGCTTGGCACAAAACAAATGTGTTTACGATGCTTCCGCGTTATTTCCCAGAGATAGATCCTATTAAACATGATTCGAATCTTGATAAATGGGATTATAAGAAAGCATTTTATGATTCTAGCGATGGTATTTATCATGAAGAATTGGAGCGATATGTAATCGTGGATATGAATGATAAGAACGATCCTTTCAGGAGCGATGTTGAGGGTTTCACTTTTCCAGTCGGCTACAAAGATGAAACAACAAACAAATTCGTTGATAAATCTATTCTTGCACCGGAAAAGTCTTATGTTGAAGTAAATGTAATAAAACAAATTTACAAAAAACAGGTTGTAATTGCAGATAAGAGTAGATATAAGCAAATTACGCAATCGGGACACTTATATTTTAATAGTGGAGATGGTTTGGATGGTCTTGCATCGGGTTGGTCCGGTATGTCGGTAAATGAAGCATACAAGCAATTAGATTTAAACGGAACGGTTAATAACGGATCACTTTACGGACAACTTGATCCCAAATTAAACAAAACAAGAAATGGTTTACCACTGTTTTATTCTGAAATGCCTGCTAATGGTGGCACATATCTAGTTTATCAAGCTAAATTAGTACCATATGGTGATCTGTCTCCATTAACTAAGTTCAATCAACATAATATACTACCAAATATAATTGATATTGATTTCTCTAATAATTCTTCTATTGCAATAAATTCAAATGATCATAAAAAAGATACAGATGGTACAACAGAAATTTATACAGGTCATACTGATTATACTTTGAGTAATAATTAAGGAGGATTTATGCGGAAAAATATTTCGATATTATTAATTGTAATTTTTATAATCAGTGATTTTTTCGTATTTCAACTTCCTAAAACAGATGCATCCAATAGCTCTATTCAATTAACATCATCCGATTACCCAGCATCAATACAATATGGTTCAGGAATTTACAATAGAGCATCTTCTTTGTCATTTAGCAAGTCATTTGCTATTCCAGATGTGCAAACTGCTAGTATTAATATAAACTCGGTAGATTATCCTTGTTCTGTCACCGCTACGAATATTAATTGTGTAATAAATTCAGTTAACGGTTCATCGAAACAAGTAAAAGGTCAAAATCATTTTTTAATTGATACTGGTGGTTTTGATTGGTGGAGAAACGGCGCTGGTGGTGCACATTCCTATTGGTGGAGTGCAGATTATAGCGGGTCTACACAATATGCCGACAATAATGGTGTTGGTGGCTGCGGAATTGCACCTTGTAGTAATCCTGGAACCAATTATGGAATTTGGCAAAATACAGGTGTAATGGAGGTAGATGCATCTGCGGATACTTTTACCGGCGCAACTGATAACGTAAATTATGATGTAGTGGTAGGGTCAGGTTGGACAAAACATAGTTCTTCGGGTCCTGTTATTCGAGTTAATATGGGTCCGATTACAAATGGGAAATCAAATGTCACTTCAACAGAAGGAGGCCCATTTAATTATGATGCTAGCTGTGGAGGGAGTCCTTATGGATGTTCATATATAATAAATTATGAGGTTCTGATGGAAGGAACAACCTACGAATATGCTAATAATGCTGTATTAAGCTATACGTTAAATGGTCAACCAACGCCTACACCAACGGTTACACCTGTAGGAGCAACGCCTACACCTGTACCAACACCAACGCCTACACCTGTGCCAACTTGCTCCACACCGGTTTCAATCAGTGAATCGATTCCACCAACTGCAAAATCCGGGCAGAACTTTTTCGTTTCAGGTAGTGGTTCAAAAGACAGTACAGGAGGTACTAATCTTTCGTATCAGTGGTACTACCAAGATGTTAGCGGTGGAACACTGTATACCGGTCCAAGTACAAGGGACGCTACATTGAACATTACTACGGAGAGCACTTTTAAAATATTTTTGGGTATTATCGATAATAATCGGCCTATTTGTAGCGCACAAACAAATCAAACTATAACCGTTACACCACCTAAACCGGATGCAGATGTAGCTGTTACAGGCAAATTTGAAATCAACCGCGCTTTGGTAATAGACAGCTCAAACAGCAGCAGCCCATCTTCATACCCTATTACGAGCCGCAACATAGCTATCGCACCTTTAAATGGTGCAGTATCAACGGATATCGTGACCTTGGAATCTTTAAGTGGAACAACCAAAGTTGATATGATGCTACGAAAGCCTGGGGATTACAATGTTTCAAATACCGTATGTAATTCGTTAGGCTTATGCGATACGAAAACAATCATCATAACGATTATAGATGACTTACCACCGATAGGAACCATTTCAGGTGCTTCTACCTTTTATAGAGATCCTGCTAATGGAGGGGCAGCTAGTGTAAACCTTACAGGATCACTTTCTAGTCCGGATGGGGATACTATTGCATCCAGTAACGTAAAAATTGTCTATGATAATAATAATGACGGGAATTTTGCTGATAATCTAGCGGCAAATTCATTCGCGGGAAGTTTTAATTCAATTACTGGTGCTTTATCTTTTAGTGCTAGTGCTGTCGGTAAATACCTTGTTATACTATCCGGCTGTGAATCTTTCGATCCGGGACTCTTTGCAAGTTACCTTACAGCAGCAGATTATAAATGCACCAATCCAGCAATATCTTTCATTGTTACGATAGACAATCAAGCCCCTACAACTAGCTTAAGTGGATTGATATTATATAAAGCAGACATTGCTTTCAATATCGGGAACTTATCTGCTTCTGATCAAAATTATTTTCGAAATAACATCAATGCATGGAAAACAACATTGTTGGCCAAAAACGTGGATGTTAATATTACGACAGCAACGTGGAATCCGAACTTTGAACCGGATTATTTAAAGGACAGTGGAGCCTTTCTTGGTGTACTCAATTGGCGCAGTAATCTGGATCAAAAATATTTTATTGGGGTTACGAATACCGTAAATACCTTAAATGTCGGATCAACAACATTACCTTTAAATTTAAAACCTATAGCAGTTTCGAGCACACAATTTGAAGGACCTATTATATCAGGAAAAGCAACCGGTCATAATGTATCCTTACTCTATCAATATTCGTGGGGTGGTGGAAACTACAATTTTACTTTTGCTAGTGGTACTGCGGGGTCTGCTTTAACAAAACAAGATACAGGTGGCCAATATACAACGAACAACGCATACCCCTATAACTCTTTTGGATCACTTGGTAAAGATTACAATGGAAATGCATATGTCATCATGGGGCAGTCAATTTCAAATCCTGATAATACGTTTTATCATACATTTAAACTTTTTTCTCCTGCTTTAGGGGCAATGGGTACACCTATGACCGGAGTTGGTTCCGGAACATCTCAGTACAATCAAATATTCTCTCAAATGAGTGATATGAGCGGCGGACCAACACTTTGGAGTACAAGCGGTATTTTTTACATGCAAACGTGGCAACAAAACGGAAACTATTTTAGAAATGCATCTAATGGTTGGAGTCCATCACCATACGGCAGTTCCGGATATGATGTTTACAATGTAGGTTACTATGCTGGTGGCGATTATTGGTTTGGATCAACAGGTACTATGAATAGTAATTATTTATTTATGAGTTATAACGGAACGAGATCGTACTATCCTAATTATTACTCAAATATTAATTATGCTTATACATCCGGAAATACGATCACTGTGTTCGTTACCTCAAAAAGCTATCTGCAATATAAGTTAGTATTCACCAATGGCACTTTAACAAGTGAGGTACAGTTAACTAATATACCATCAAACGCATCTATTACTACAGGAAATGGAGTAACAGGAAAGTTGTATTTAGGAAGCAATGCTGGAATCAGTCAATATGATTATATAAATAATAAAGTTGATTGGACAAAAGCAGTTCCTTCTATCTATACCATTCAAGATATTACTTTTGATTCTGATGGTATAACACCATTGTATTTGTTTTCTTCATCCCTCACTAATATGTACTACCTAAGTAAAGATGGGGACACAACAGTTACCGCAAACGACACAATGATATCTAAATCAACGGCCAACAGTACAGTGAGCTATAACGAAGCAGGAACTTACGCCTGGTATGAATTGGATAGCAGTTCAGGTTCTAATAGGACACAATTATATAAAATTAATAAAATGGATTCGGATGGGATTTACTCCTATTCGATTGTCCCAAAATCATCGACAGCTACGCTCTACGGATTACACGTTATGGCCAATAACGATATTATGATAGTCGGTTACGACAGCAGTAAAGGGTATTACTATGCGCTTAAAAGCGAAAGCTTTAACATTCATTACCAGCAGTCCTATGGTTTTAGTGGCAGTAGTACGGGTTTACAAACCTTTTATGCAGATGCTAACGATAATGTTGGTTTTACAGCAAGTGTCGGACCTTATCCTGGAGGTGGATTATGGGGATATAAAATCAATTTGGCAAATCACAGTATTGATTATGTCAGCAATTTACCATTCCAATCAGTAATAACAAATGCAGATGGATCTCATACTCAAATTTCGGATATTAATACGAAAGTAATAAATAATCAGTTGCATAAAGTTACTAATAGATACGATACAACACCAGCAGGAAACTCAACTTTAACCATGTATGCAGATGGAATCCAAATGTATAATTCTTTTTATCTGTATAGTAATGCAGGAACTTCAATCGATGCGAATACGAATGGAAATTTCTTTGCTACCGCCATAGTAACAAAATATCCAAATAGTCAAACATTGTTTGCCACAAATCTACCGGGCTATCCTACAAATGGGTCCATATTATATGGTTATTCACAAGTGACAGCAAAGTTTGTCAACAATGTGCCGTATATATATGCAAAACTCTATAGTACGTCAAACGTTGAGATTTATAGGGTAGATCCAAACACTTCATATCTTAAGACAACGCTAATCGGTTATCTGCAAAATACGAATGTTTTTCCGACTGGATGGGTGGGAAACTCGAATTATGTATTTAATGCTGATTATACAAATCTACCTACTTCAAGGATAGATACAGGGATACCTATTTACCCTGAATCGATTAATTTAAACGGCTACGATAGTATTATTCCTGAGACTGGAACATATAGTTCTTACGCAAATGGTGAACAAACACGGTACGATAACACAACAGGGGGATTTGCTAAAATAGTACCTGAATATGCAAATACGAACATCTTCGACGGCTATTTTTATGACTCAGTTAATAATCAGTATGTTAAGCAGGTCCATACCTCTGCATCAGCCGTCTCCTATTTAAATTTTAGTTATGCTAATGGTGGTTTCTTGTTTGGTGATTACCATAATGGAACTTATGGAGGATATTCAACAACCAATGCTATAACCGCATATAAGATGGATAAGAACGGCACAACTAACCTATATACGTACACATTAACCGATCCTTCAAAATCCATTCGATACGGATCGTTTACACAGGATGAAGCAGGATATACCTATGGAATAATCCTTACTGGAACATATAACGGCTATTCTGATGTTGGACAAGCCTACATTATTACCAATAAAAGCGGTACATTTCAGGCATATCCGTATTCTATCTCTGGATCAAGTTATGCTAGTGGTTCTCAACTATATGTAAATCATGGCGAACTAATGATTTCGCTGCAAGTTCTGGGGGCTAATTATCAAAATGTATACTATATGGATGTAACCACCCTGGGGCAATCCACTAATTTTCCACACAGCCTGTCTACAATAAGTAACCAAGCGAAAGATTTTACGTATGATGCGGATACGAAATCCATATTTTTTGTTCAAATGACCTATAGCCGTAATTCTCAGGGTTACTCTGTTGATGCTCCAATAATTTCTTATTACCCTACAACAGGTTCTCAATACGCTTTATATAATGTAAATGGCGGTAACAGCTATGTTATGGACAAGAATTATATTTATACGACGGATTCGCAAACCATTTATAAATTCAATAAGTACACTATGGTCATGGTTGATGTAGGCAGGCTCGCACCGTCAGGAAAATATTACGCATTAAACAGTAAAGGTAAATTCATTGGTTTTAGCGGTTCAACAATTAACGTATATAACGGTATTGATATGTCGCAAACAGATCCGACTATTTCAACCTTACTCGGTGGGCAGACTATTAAATCTGTTTTTGCTGGACCACAAGCTATTCTACCCACAGTAGACTATCTAGTTACGCTTACAAATGGTAAATATATCGACAATACCGCATTCACGCCCCAGAACACGTTTGACGCTCTGACAAATTACATTGTCAATGATTTAAAGCAGCAAAATGCTGGACAAACCCTTTACTATATCATGGGCGATCAACTGAATTTACAAGGGGCTTATAGCGACTATGAATTTGATCCAAAACAAGCGGAAAAATACAAATGCACTCAAAACCCGAATATCTTTGATAACAACCAGGGTTACATTGCTAACAATGGTCAAGCGCAATCGATGAATTTGGTATTAGATCATGTGGGTTCCTATGTCTGCTATTATTCAGCTCAAGATAACCCCACCGGAGGAAATGCGAGTCTTGCGCCATACTCGAAGTGGAGTGCAGAGGATCAACCCTTTAATTTCATTGTCCATCGTAAGCCGTTTGCGGTATTCAATGTAATCTTACGTACTGATCCCAATAATCTAGCAAACGTATTATTCACAGCTCCGGAATCGTCTTACGATTTAGATCACAACATATCTGATCCAGTGAACAAAGGTATAGTCAGTAAACAATGGATGTACAAAGATTCGAGTACAGCAACGTGGATCAATGGACTACCGCCTAGCTCGCTGCCTAAAAACATTTCTTATGATTTAGTATTAACTGTTACGGATTTAGAAGGGGCTACAGCAAAAGCCAGCACAACCTTTTTTACAGGTAATACAACAGCTAATAACCCGCCTGTGACAAACATAACAAGCATCACAAGCACTGATCCGAATAATCCGGATATTTTAAGTACAGCAACACCGAATTTTATGTGGTCGTATTTTGATGCTGACGGAGATCCACAGCAAAGATACACATTAAATGTATATGATAGCAGCAATAATATTGTAACGACTTCGAATGAAGTCTTATCTTCTGCTACATCATATCAGCAGCTTTCAGCACTATCTCAAAATGTTGTTTATTCGGTCCAGGTTAAAGCTCATGATGGATTCGTGTATGGAAACTTATCAACAAAGAAATATTTTAAAATTATATTGAATCATCCGCCGGTTGGTGGATTTGACTGGACACCTAAACCAGTATGGCAAGGTGATAATATTTCGATCATAAATCAAGTATCTGATATTGATCATGATCCTCTAACTATTCAATACACAATTACTGATCCAAATGGAATAATAACTAATTCTTCAGCAACAAGAACTTACCCTTATTCCACAGTAGGTACAACCATTTCAGGAGCAATACCAGGAAATTATACTGTAAGACAAAGCGTAAGTGACGGGATCGCAGCTGCCGTAATAACTACACAAACGATTACTGTTAATGCAAATGTTTTAAACTCTATCGCTCTATTGCATAGTTCATCTGTTGTAGCTCCATCAACGCTATCCTGGGAAGGTTATCGAACACAACTTAATCGTACTCAACCAACATTTTTTGCAGGTGAACCCTTTATTGCTTCTGCAGTAACTAGTTCAAATGCAGTTTCACTAAAAGTAAACTTTCAGTTACCTACAGCAGCTTATGCAATATCTAGTCAATATTCATCCGTACCCTTTCCTAACTTCTCAGGAACTATCACAACATCAACATCGAATAATATAAATTGGTCAGGCACTTATTATAATCAATCATTTTATTTCATTCCGGATGGAACCTACAACGTGGTGTTCACGGCCACTTATTCAAACGGAACGACGTTGAGCCAAACCTATCATTTAACTATCCTTGATTCCGGAATGCCTCTAATTGCACCAGTTAACTAAGGAAAGCCCCTCCTGTATCTCAGGAGGGGCTTTCTTTAAGTATTGGACTAATTTATCATCTATTCCGTTAATCCCTTAAAACAGGTAATACGAGCGCTAGAACTGTTAATTTACTCCTTCAGCTTCTTTTTCTTAATTAAATAATCTCGGAAAGCTTCTTCCACCAATTCATAGATTTTACGATCTTCATCTGCAGATATTGACTTTAACATTTTATGATATAATTTTGGAACTTCATAGTTTTCTTTTTTTCTTTCCAAATTCTTGATTTCTTGAATAGTTGATTTCAAGGAATCTTCATTACTTGGATCCTTGATTTCTTGATTAGTTGATTTCAAGGAATCTTCATTACTTGGATCCTTGATTTCTTGATTACTTGGTTCCTTGATTCCTTGATTAGTTGATTTCAAGGAATCTTCAAAGCTTGGTTCCTTGATTCCTTGATTAGTTGATTTCAAGGAAACTTCATTACTTGGATCCTTGATTCCTTGATTAGTTGATTTCAAGGAATCTTCAATGCTTGGTTCCTTGATTCCTTGATTAGTTGATTTCAAGGAATCTTCATTACTTGGTTCCTTGATTTCTTGATTAGTTGATTTCAAGGAATCTTCATTGCTTGAAATCTTGATTTCTTCTTTTGAAAATCCAGGAATTAGCTGACTCTGTAACTTTGCTGCATTTTCAGCTCTTAATCTAGCAGCAAGCTTTATATCATCACTTTTTGACACGACTCAACAACTCCTTATAAAAAGGGATGAATTGATTCGTTGCTTCGATTAATTCTTCATTGCCGTGAAATCCATTAATAGGGAGTCTTCCAGTTGCAGCTTTTCTTTTAATAACTGTGTTAAAAACAAGCTCTGGATATTCTTCTTCAATCATTTCGTTAAACGCCTTCGAATCATATCTTCTCGCATCATTTAGCGTTCTTAATATTCCTAGTATTTTAAGATTACTGTTAAAATTCTTAGCAAGCTCAACAGATCCTAAAAAATTAGGTATGGCTGAATAACACCATTGCGAAGATTCATACATTACCAATACATAATCACTTGCCACTAGAGCGTTTATTGTATGCTCTGAGAGAGCAGGGGGGGTGTCAATGATTATATAGTCGTATCTTTCTTTAATGCCCTTTAAAATGCCTTCTAGCTCAGTATAAATAGCTGGATTATTAAATCCATGTAATTGATAGAGTTGTCTAGGTAGCATTGTTAATAAATTATCTGCTGCCAGTAAATCTAATGATTCATTAACTTTAAAAATATACTTATCTGGATCCTTCTCGTTTATAGCTTCAAGAACTGTTTTCTTTTCAAAATCGCTACATGGCTTTAGAGTTAAGAACTCAGTTAGATTACCCTGACAATCCATATCAATAGCAAGAACCTTATTACCATCATTAATTAACTGATGTATAAGTATTCCAGCTGTGGTTGTCTTCGAGCAACCTCCTTTTTGAACCCCACAACTTATAGTAATACTCAAATAATTCACTCCTATCTTTAAAAGATTAGTATTTTTATTTCGTTGTCTCAATAAAAAATCTGTATGTATTATATAATATCATGTAATTGAATATTATATAATGTTTAAATCAAACAAGCAGCTGCATCCAGGACACCGGCATTTCTTATTTGCTCCTGCAGCTCATGCACGCTTCCGGATCTCGGTACCACGAATTAATTCATCAGCTCATGGTTACGGCCAACATCGAGCAGCTGCATCCAGGACACCGGCATTTCTTATTTGCTCCTGCAGCTCACACACGTTTCCGGACTAAGGCAAATTACATAAACATAAAAGAATTAAAGAAAAACGCCCGCGCCTACGCTAGGGCTATGTCCTCCAGCTTAGACCTTAACAAGAATAAGATATAAGATTAATTGATATCACCTAATCAAAAGACTAAGTAAGCGGTCCTGTGGATAGAATGAGAAGTAGCAAGAGATATCCACAAGCTTGTAATTAAGGAAGCTTTGCATACGCAAAGCACCACCAGAGATTACAAAGATGTAGTATAAGGTAGCCTCACTCCGTGAGCCATAGTAATCCCCTTAAACGGCTAGAAAGCAGGTAAACGAGTATGCGTTGTCAAACGCCTGGCGGCGCTCCTCCGAAAAATGGGGTTTTAAAATTGGTTGAATGAGGTAAATTTGATCTATTTTCATTATTTATTTTTGGAAATAATTCTATTACATTTGATTTTGTATTATCCGAGTTATTGCAAGGTTCATCTACTATTAACATTATTCTACTGATCCAAGATCGACCTATACGCAGTTTTTCAACAGTAATATGCTGTTCATTACGCATTAATTGAAGTGCGGCAACAAGTGATCGCAGCGATACCTTAATTTCTTTTGATAGGTTAATTTGTGTTATTTCAATTAGCCCATTGTTTAGAATTAAATACTTTCGTACATCTTCGATAATCTCAATTATATGATCTCTACGTTCTTGCCGTGGTTTACGCGGTGTGAGAATTCTATATGAGCTGCAGCGCACTCCTGTTAATTTCTCTAAGTAAATAGAAGAGGGGGCACGACATTTACCCTCATAGGCATGTTTTACAGTTCCTAAGGCTTCGTTTAAATCAAAACCATGAGTGTTGAACTTTCCTGAGTTATGCCAATCTATTATTTCTTGTTCAGCTTTCTGTTGAGTATAATTTGAAGCTTTGAACGCAAGCGAAAGAGTGAACGCAGCATTATTACGTCCAACTTTATTATTCTTTATCTTGCTCGAATTATTAGATTCAAACTGGCCATCTAAGATCATTTCAATAGCTTTGTTTTTTATGTAATTTGATAGCAGAACAATTTTAGTATCTTTAAAGTCTTTAACTTGCGATATAGAAACCTTAGTTTCATTTATTTCAAACAACTCTTCATATTCTTCAAGAGTAGGGTGATACATTGCGGGTGAAAAATAGATTACATTCCTTGCTTTAGGCACACGCATGTAATGTTCAGCTGAAGCCGCATGTATATCAGCACCTAGTAACCGCGCAATATGCCTTATAACGACCCCATAACGAGGAATCGAATGTGTTCCATTCATCATTCCCCTGGTACGTTCTAGAGGCAGATAAACATGATACCCCGAAGAGGGGGTACGAATTAGTAATGTTGGTGAATATCCGGTAATCGCCCTAACATGGTCCATTAATTCTTCGGGTGTAAAAATATCTAATTCTCGTAAATGGTGCGGATCAAAATCAAATTGAAAACAATTAAGCCAACGCAGCTGCCGCTGTTTAGCAGAAGTTGAAGTGTACAATAAATTGGGCCGCCAAAAATTCATACCTTCACGATCCACCATATGTAATAGTTTTGGTAAGCTAAGTACTGCTATAGGTTTAGCCATTTTTAATGTCTCTTTTGATTTACCTAGATGTACCCAACCCCAATTAGCATTCCTGGAAACTTCTTTCAGTTGATCCCGTGTTAGTTTAAGACTAGACGGTGAAATCGAATCACCTAATATGTATTTAATCGCTGCATGGTGAATAGGCAGTTCCTTATCCATAATTACACGTTCTGATAGCATATAGGGATCCTTTCTAAAACGATATGGTTAAATAAAAAGAAATCAGTTACGGAAAAAATGGATGGATCGACTAAATTGTAAGTGTTGAATATTTCTAATAACATGTGTTATAATTTGCGTATAGCTTTTAAAGGCAAAATCAAAGGGAACCTCACAATACCATTTTTAAAAATGGCTGAGGCTTGTTTTAACAAATTTCAGAATCAAACTTTAGCGAGTTTGTTCCTGAGTGACCGTCACGATTTAGAAGATCATGAATGGTCGGTTGTACAACATCGAATTTAAAAACTAAAAATAACTTTCGCAGCACTTGGTTTGGCGACCAGGTGCTTTTTTCTTTATGTAGACTCTAAAAGAAGAGGGACTACCACAAATAAAAAAGAGCGATAAGGTAGATGTTGCTACCCTATCGCTCTATTAATAACCAAGTTGGCAGAGGAATGCTAAAATAAATCATGAAGATTTACTAAAAAATCGCATTCCCCTATTGATATTCCGAGTGAATATCAATTATAATAAGGATAAGGTATGGTAATGGTATTGTGAATTCCTCTCAATCTCTAGGGCTACCAACTCAGAGCGATTGGGGGGAATTTCTATTTAATTGGATGATCTATATCTAGTATGCAATAAAATTAATAATCTAGCAATAGAAATTTATAAAAAGAATGTCGAAGCGTGGTTTCCATTAATTATGGAGAACCACGTTTATTTGTTTTCAAATGAAATTGAAGGTTAAGAACAATAGATCATGACATATAAATCATAGTTAATAAAACAGGAAACATATATCATAAAAGGAGCCAAAAGATTTGAGGGGGCTCGTATGTGAAGCTGCGTGATGCACGTATTTTAAAAAAATTAAGCCAAGAAGAAATGAGTAAGAAAGTAGATTGTTCATTGCGACATTATAATAAAATTGAAAATGGCGGACCAATTCCAAGCGTTATATTGGCACTAGATATTTGCAAAGTGCTTAGTATTAATCCGTTTGATGTCGATGAATGGAAAAGCCCATTACGTGATGAAGATGAATCAAATTAAATATCAGACTATTCGTCAATGCTTGGAGAAAAGGATACCACACGATTTTTTCCCGCTTGCTTCGCTATATACATTGCCTTATCTGCCTGTTTGATCAATTCATCTGCAGTTACATCTTTAGTTATTTGGCTATATCCAATGCTAGTAGTAACAATGGTTTCCGTTTGAATTCGGAGTCGAATTGTTTCTGCTAGTTTATCCACTTTTATTGACGGATCCGTAACTAGCACAACAATTTCTTCTCCACCATAACGCCCTGCAATACCAATTTCCTCGCATTCTTCTTTCATAATTTTAGCCACAGCTTTAAGCATTTTGTCACCCATTTCGTGACCCTGAGTATCGTTAAGCTTCTTAAAGTTATCAATATCGCTAAAAATAACGGAAATCAGGATCCCACGTTCAATATGCTGCTTAACCTTTAATGAAAAATACCGGCGATTGAACAATTCAGTTAACGGATCCGTCACGGATGATTTAGTGATGCTCTGCAGCAGCTCAACTACACGTTCAAACAGAATGATAAACATCAGAAAATATGAAACGATCGGAAGGAAGAGGTAAAGATTCATCCATAGCGCTTTTGGTGATTTTAATATGAATTGATTAAGGAAATTGGATCCCAGGGATACAGCAAATAGAAAGAGAGTGTATTTATACTTTTTCTTTTGGCCAACTTGATCAGGAATCCAAAAATAGAAATACACAACAACTAGAAAAGCATAGAGCTGCAGCAACATATCTTTACCTTGATACAAAACACCCTTTGTTAAAACATGAATTATTGCTATTGCAGCTGCACCAATCAGACTGAAGAAAAATACTCGATGATTTTTGGATCTGGAAGGATTGTAAAGCAAGTAAAAGGCATACTGGGTAAAGATCAAAGCAAGTACGTTACCGGCAACAATAACATAATGATATTTTAATAGTAATTGATGCTGGCCAGTACTAAGATAATAACCCGACATGGTTAAAATAAAGGATACAGTAACGGCCAGCGCCAGGATTAAAAAGGGCTGCGTTTTTCTACTGATATATAAGCGAAGAGCCATTGTTAACATCATGGATAAAATTGTACCAATGATTGTAATCGTAAATAGTTCTGAGTTCTTTAATGAAAGTAGTTCAGTAACGTTCATGCAACATTATCCTTTCAATAAGTCATAAGACTTTATAATATCCTTTGGTTCTCCATAATGTTGAAGCATAACTTTCCTATGAATCTGCCAAAACTTACCGGACTTGAATACAAGGCCAGCGTCTTTATAGATCTGAAGCGCCCCTCCAGGTCGGCAATCTTGTTTAATAGCTCCTTTGAATAATCCCCATTCTTCTTCAGCTTTATTTGTAGTCATAACTTGAGAAATGCTTATTTTACAAAAATTGCATAGAGTTAGATCCCCAACAATTATAGGTATACCAATTTCTTTAATAAATCCATTACAAAAACTGCAGCGATATGAAAGTTTGCCCAAACTAAGAGATTCAAGTCTTCTTTGATATTCCAATAATTCAGTGTTAATAATCATCTCCAAATATTTCTTTTCCGGATGCATAAAATTAATGCTATCCAAAAGTTCATTGAATTGTTTAAGCTCAGATATTTTTTTCTCGTAACTTTCAAATATGGACAAAATGAACCTCCTTTTAGCATCTTGGTTTGACAAACCGCCTGAATCCTTATTCTATGAAACTTGAATCATAATATTGCCAGTTGTTGAAGCATATCCTTGCCGGATTTAAGCGTAAATGTAACCTTAAATCAATTAACCACTAATACTTTTGAAGCATATCTTTGCCTAAAGTACAGAATTGAAGCATATCGTTGCCGAGTGTTCATTCGTATCTTCGTAGGATTTTAAAAGCTCTTAGAGGTAAACAGGAAGGCTAGAATAGCAGAAAATCGTTGAAGCATTTTCTTGCCAAGAGTTTTTTGAAGCATAACGCTGCCATATCGGCAAAGATATGCTTCAAGGCGCATAGAAGTACAACTTTGAGAGCATACACACTTTAGAATCGGCAAATGATTTATGAAAAAAATGATTATAAAAATCGATAATGGGATGGTTAAAAACCGATAACGCATAAAATCGTTTTAATAGTAATATTCAGCAATGAATCCTAAGATTGCCTTAATATTTGTTTTCTAATATTTGATAAAATGCTGATACTTCTTTTTGCGTTGGCTGCGTATAAAGGAGTGTAGTGTTTATATCTGTGTGCCGGGCAGCTTCATGAGTAAGTCTTAAATCTTTAGTTTCTCTTTCATAATCATGGATAAAGGTATGTCGCAGCTGGTGAGTCGTAAAAATAACATGCGATCGTTTTCTGATCCGATCAACCATTTTTTCAACCGCCCCGTTCGTAACTTCACCTGATCGGGTACTTATGAAAAAGAAAGGAGAGGAAGCAAATCTTGATTTAGAACGAATAGATATCCATTCCTGAATAGCACCGATAAGTTTACGACTTCCATTAATATCAATCTCGGCATATTTATTTCCTTTACCTTCACGGATAATAACTCTTTGTTTACCTTGCGTCAGAATTACATCATCCATCTGAAGATCTGTACTTTCCCCAATTCGAATTCCACGATATAGCTCAAAGTAAAGTATGCAGCGATCCCTTGCTTGCAAAAAATCGTTTTTCTCCTGGCTAATTGCGTATAATATCGCGGCAATTGCCTCAGGTTCTAACCACTTTGGCGCTCTTAGTTTTTTCTGTTCTTTTATATCCGGAATTTTAATATCATACTGCCATGCACCTTTTCGGCGGTACATATTCAACCACTTCCGGATAGCTGATAAATTTTTGTTAATGGTCTTAGGTACCAATTTCTTTGTGTGTACTAAATAGGTACGATAATCAAGCGGATCACTTTCTTTTAACAGGCTGATATTAAGAGATTGGCCAGTTAGTTCTTCGAACCAAATTCCAAATCGATTAATTGCGCCTATATATTCATAAATGGTATTTTCGCTCATTAGTTCCTTCTGTAAAAATGTTTTAAAGTTAAGCAAAGACTTCACCAACTTATTTTATAGTAGGGGGGCCTAGATCCACCCCCCGAAGTCATTATAACATCTGTTATATTTTATCGTCATTTTCCATTGAATTATTATTAACCATAAAGTGTTGGCCATCTGAAGTATAAAATGGGTGTTCCAGACCATTATGAACGATTTTTGCAAGTTGATATTTACGATACATAGCTTCAATCCAGTAGGCTCTTGTTGGTTCATCTTGTTGTTTGAACAATTCAATTACTTCTTCAGGTTTACAAGATGAATGTCTCAATTCCGGAATTTCTCTCTTCATCCAGGATAGATCCGGATAACTTCTACTGTACCCATCTTGATATATCAATATTTCAAATAATGCAACATTTAGATCTAAATTCGCTGCAGCTTTCTTACGCTGAATAACTTCCAATTTCGGGGTATACTCTGCGCAATCGAATGCATCCAGACCATCCACTGCAAATCGCTTGAATGAATGATAAGAAATTGAAGTACTCATGCAGCGTTCACGATAAGAATTACCATTTGGATTAAACATCTGACACCGGGTACACTTTACACTGATTTCATGTGTCGGACTTGATTCTTCTTGCATTATTTGTAGAATACGACTTGTTTTAGATTTTTCCGGCTTAATATTCAGTACCTCAACTTCAACAATTGGTGTTTCAAAAACAGGAGAACCTTCGTTAGAGCTTTCATTTTTAAGCTTGGCCATATCAACCAAATCTTTAATATTAAGCCATAGCGGCGTTACAGAGCGTCCCAGCACATAAGATTCTTGCTGCATGTGATTTGTTAAAATCCCTTTAATTATTTCCATTGAATCATGGAATAAAACTTCGTGTTCACTCCCGGTATATTGAATTTCATTTAATTTAGCTAAATCATAGGCTTCCTTCAATATTTGCAAATGTTTTTGTCGTTCTGTATCAGCAAAAGCACCATTTAATTCGACTAACATTTCTAGCAATTCTTCTAATGTTTCCTCAATAACTTCTAATTCAGTTTCATCATCTTCAAAACTCTGACATTCTTCAACTAGAAACCCGTAGGACAATTCCCATGCAGTCCCTTTCATTGATTCATATTTAGTTAATAAACCTGATCGGAATGTTGCAACATTTTCAAGTACGTTTTTCGTTCTCTCTTCGGTCGAAATCTCAATTAATTCTCCTATATCTGTTTGACCTTCATTTAATTCTTTTATAGGTACCAGTTCATTTAGAATAAGGAGTGTTATTTCACTGGCGGTTTTCTCCATGTTCTCGATTAATCTAAATTCAGGCTTTTTCGAATGGTTGTAATATTCAGAAATTTTATTTTTTTGCAGCAAACCGCGTACTTCTTGTGATTGGGGGAATAAATGTGTTGGAAAATAAATAGATTTGATTTTATTCGATTGAAGAGTCTTTAATCCTTGATTCAAAGTAACCCACGCTGAAAGGTATAGATCAATGCAATTACCTTTTAATAATCGCTTAAAGATACGAATATCAATGGCATCCGTTTCTACTTCCGGAACATCGTGAATTCCTAGAAAACCTTTATAGATATTTACAAAATGCTGCGCTTTCTCTGCAGACATGTTTTCCAGTGAGTTTAACATCCGTTGTTGTATATCCTCTTCTAGACTACCAAGGATCCGGCCAACCGATTGGCTCATTTTTTCTAAAATAATCAAATCCTTAATAGGATCAATAAGTTTGGTTAAGCTCATGAGTTGTGCTATTTTGGGTTGTGTAACACCAATCATTTTAGCGGCCTCTTGCTGCGTTACTCCCACACGCTCAATCATAGCTGCTATGGCTTCTGCAATCTCAATAGGATTATTATCAACACGTTGGAAATTTTCTATAATTGAAGCTGTTGCTGCCTGGGCCTCATCCATTGTTTTGGTGATTGCTGTAATCGATTCCCACCCATTTTTTAATGCAGCACGCATACGTCTTTCACCAGCAACCAAAACCAAGCCTTCGGGAGTTCGTCTAACAACAATTGCCTGAATAAGTCCATTTTTTTTCATACTGGCGGCCAGCTCGTTAATCTCTTCTTCATTAAAAATCTTACGTGGTTGATATGGATTTAGTAAAATATCGGAAATCAATATTTCGCCTAAAACATCGGCATTCGGATCGGTTTGTACATTCACTTTAATTTCCCCTTTAGTTAGATGATTTTTAGCTATTTCTTCGAGTTCATTTTTTTTATTCATTGCCAGTGAACTATACTTATTAATATTATTTTCAATAGATCTTTTTTCAGCTGCTTTAGTAGCGGATTTAAGTTGCCCTTCATATGTCTTCAGTTTTAAACCAAATTCTTTGACCTCCGGCATTTCAGTGTAAACAGCATCTTGATAATTTTATCCGGATGATCTCATTGAAGCTGCGACGTTCCAATCTTCATATTCATCCGGATTTGACAACAGCCTGGATGTCCCCTCGTGAAGCTCTTTCATCTTTGGCATTTCAATTGTAGGATGTAAGGATAAAAAATAGCCTGAAAACTCATTTACCTTTCTTATAGATCCAAGATATGAATCCTTTGCCGACTCTTGTTTTACTATCTTGTTTTCATTTTCAAATTTAGCAATATAACTTCTTACTCTTTCCTCATAAAGCGAATAGTCAGAACTGATAGGCTCAGTACCTCCGTTACTCTTACCTTTAAACCATCCTTTAATTGTTGGCCCTTTGGTATTTAATAATTTTTCAACTACATTGAGGCTTTCCTTATCAATGATCAGCTGAATGCTTTTTAAAAATCCCGGAAACCGATCTCTTTGATCTTTTAACATTTCTCCATCACCCTTTGTTGTGGTTTTTTGCCCTGCAAAAGTATCTGCGTAAATAACGTGTTGTGGTTCACGATCTATCAGTTCACACTTTTCTTGAAGCTGCTTATAAGGGTTATTCTCGTCAAGGTGGTATACCCTGAAGATATTTTGAATAAAAGTATCCTTATCCACAATTGAAACGTGATTACTGCAGTACAACCCTTTCTTTCCATCGTATTGTTTTATTAAGTGGTGACACTTCATACATTGATCCGGAATGAGTCTCTTTTCTCCGGATAAATAACTAAACATCGTTACCGGTTTTTCATGGATGATTAAATTATCAACAGTCATTTTAACTTACCCTCCAAATCACAAAATTTGCATTAACATTCTTACATCTAATAATGGTTAAAAAGAAAAGACAATCGCTAACATTCTTACATCTATTATAACATAAAAGATGTAAGAATGTATATTCTTACATCTTATAATATTTAAAAATAAACAATTTATTTTCTTACGAATAAAAAATGTCGAAAAATGTCGAAAACCATTACTACATTAGTGCATCACGGATACCGTCTTTTGATTTTACTCTGCAGCGGATCCCACGCTTCCGGATCCCGGTACCACGAAATCCATTCTTCAACTCATGCGATTGGCCAACATCGAGCAGCTGCATCCAGGACACCGGCATTTCTTATTGCTCCTGCAGCTCACGCACGTATCCGGATTTTGGTACCATCGATAGAAATCTTCAGCTCTGATTAATCATCATCTCTGCACATATTTATCACCAACCTTTGTTCTTCAGTCAAAGTACCAGGATCCAAGCGTTCCCAAACATAAATTAATTGTTCATCATAAATTACTTTGCTTAATATATTTTTTTCTCTTAGATTTTTAGCTCGGTTGATTGCCCAGCTGCGAAATAGATATTCCTCATATTGACCATCAAATTTCACAAGGTATGAAATACGATTTAACTTTGACATGTGTTTTCCTCCGACACTAAATTGATTAGATGATGGCTGATAGTTGCAAAAACAGAAGCACACTAACCACAGACCTCTTTAAAAGGTATGATTAGCGGTGCTTCCGCTTAAGTTGCATTTTTATTTGGAAAAACGAGATAATTTCGATTGCTGCTTAGTAAGAGTGTGTACACCGACAAATCTAAACTTGCTATCGATTCCTTCTTTTTGACATGCTGGACATATTAATTCCAATTCAATTAACTTTTGTTTTTCAATGCGAATATGTCCCTTATTGCACTCATATTTATAAGTATGTAAAACCGGGTTCTTTTGGTCCTTCTTGCGTTGACGAAGCCATTTGCCTTTCCAATTCGACCCTTTCAAAAGATATAAACCTCCCAATCATTGGCCATATTCATCTTATCTGTTTCTCTATTATTCTTGTAACCTGTTGGAATCATAATTGCATTTTGACTAACGTGAAAAAAATAATAAATTGAACAAACAAATCTGTTACTTCTTTAACTAAAGGAATTTATCAATATATCCGCCTTCTTTAAGTTGATCTAATAACAAGTGCACGTCTTTTTCCCCAAAGACAAACGCTAAGCCTGCATCTTTAGAATTTGTAGCTATTGCCCACTTAACAAAAAAATCAAATTTAACTTCCTTGTTATTAGTTTCAATCTTACACAGAGAACTACGGGAACAGTGTAAGATTTCAGCTAACTTTTCTTGAGTTAGACCAGCTCGTTTTCTGCAAGCAGCCATTATAGGACCAATGAATTTCCGAGTGTTCTGCATCGACACTAGAGTATCGCGTCTCTTTCCGAAAAATCAAACACCTTGTCTTTATGTGCACTTTTGTACCGAACCAACATGTGCAATCACTCCTTCGACTCTTGAATTATATTGTAATCCTGCAGCTGCTCCGATTCTTCAACCTTATCCGGAATGAAGGGTGAACTGATAGACTCCGTATTATAATTGCTTCAGCAAATTCGATTAATTCTTTTCGCGACATATTTTTAACTTGCTTGTTTGAGACATATCCTTCCTCCGCTCCTTATGCAATACAATTTACTTTAATACAACAGCGAAAGTCAATTAGTTACCCTGGTAGTCCACGTCGCGCACACTATTCATTTTGTTTCTTTAATACTATTAGTAGTCGTAGATAAATCCTCTAGCAATTCTCTAGTAAGAGCCCGTGCAAATATCAAATTCCCATCTTTAATCGCTTCTTCAATTCGGCTTACTAAATGCAATAATTGATCTGTTTCTCCGGCCATTAATACACGCTCCTTAGTTATTTTGTATCTTGATCCAAAATCTCATGAATCCGTGCTTCTAAGCCGTTTATAGTTCCGCTCATATTTGTAAAAATCAGCTTGTTTTGTACATTCTCCGATTCATTTTGAAGCTCGTAAGCCAGTTGCCAAGCTTCCCGTAAAACATTTTGTAATTGTTTGATTTTCTCCATTTTCTAATGCACTCTCCCAATTCATTAACTTGTTAAACCTTCTTTTTCCCGATTTGCATTCGTATAATCCCAAAAGTTGCTTCATAGATAGACCCACCACCAATGTTCAGAATAATTCATTAAGTTAATTGATGTAATCTCCAAAGAAGTATAAACCAAGACCTAGTATAGCAACCACAAACCAAACGTATGATAGTCTCAAAGACTCCAAGTGGGTTCTCCCGGTTTTTTTATATTTATACAAAACCAAACCCAAAGTAATCATAAATAATAATAATCCAATTAAACCGAAAACCATTGAAAGATGCCTCATAACTTCCCCCCTAAATTCAAATTTATAACAAAATTATTAGTTAGTGGATAACAACAAATTTTCTTACTCGATTCTCTACCTCATCAAGTTTATGCTTTATCGCTACCCCTTTAACTTTGCCACCAGTAATCGGTTTTTCTTTGATATTCTCGATTACCCAAATCTTCAAGGTTTCAGCATCGTCTAATTCATCAACAAATGTGCATCCATCTTCCTGCAGCTCAATTTTATTTTGTTTTAGATGATCCGCTTTCCCCCTCCAATTCATCGGATGGTTAGGTTTGCTCGGATTGGGCTGATTTATATCAATAACCCAAGGAAACTTACCATCCAATTTTACCGCTTTTATCCGTCCTTCAGCACAATAATTTTTTATCGTCCCTGGAGCAAGACCCCACATTTTAGCAGCCTTACTTACGCCCATAATGTTTTCAAGTGGATTCATATCATTATCTCCGTTTCCGCACTTGCGCTAAGGTGTATAGGCTAATGAATAGTGTTATAATTGACACAACAAGCGATACAGTTTCCATTGTGTTTTACCACTCCTTTAGCTTATAATGTTGTTAGGGGGAGAGCTTTCGCTCTCCGGTGGTTTTACTTACGGGGCTTCTTGCGCTTACGACGCTTGGAGTCCTTTTTCCTTTGGTTGCTTACAGTCACATAAAGATTGATGATGGCAATTAGTAACTGTATAGCTACCGTTAGAGTAAGCATTTCCTCACCTCCTAACACTTATATTGTACCATATGCGAGTACGCATGTCAATACAAATATAGGTAATTACTATCATTATTCTTCACAAAAATTACCATTTTCCATATAGCCAAACTATCAAAAGCAAATATCCAAATCCGCCCCTAATTACCCTTAATACAAAGAAAACGGTCGAAACAGGTCTCAACCGTCTGTGGTAGAATAGCGTGAAGCAACGGAATAAATGAGCTTGTTAAACCAAACTGAGAGAGTGACAAAAAATGAGTTTCGTAAGAGAATGCGCAGAACTCATACAACGGCATTTAAGGGACGCTGTGAACCGCGAATTAACGCTTGAAGAAATATTTGAACGTCCGTACCATCGGCGTGTATGGGCTTGGTGGGAAGCTCTGGCGTTCTATAAACTTCAAGATCATTATAAACGTCTAGAAGATGCTCCCGATGGTCTCTCCACCATCACAATAATAGGAAAAACGGCATTAATGTATCAATGGAAAGGGAAGTACGTTTTTCTTCAGGAAATAACAAGAAAAGATGCTGAAAAATTTTACTCCTAATTTCTATTGTCGGTTGCAGCTGCTTGCACGATCTAAAGCATATGGTTAATAAAAAGTGTTAGAAAACGATGAAAAAGCAACTGACTGATATTGAACTAATAAAAGCCTAAGGGATCAGGAACGATTTCTCCTGGACCCTTGGGCTTTTGTTGCAGCTATTGCTTACTATTACGAAAAACCTGTGACTTCAGACGAAGCACTATGTATTAATCATCATTTTTCTTGTTGTAGATCGCTTGCTGTTCTTTGTATTTTTTTATTGCCACGAAAGCCCCGATGATTAATGAAACAACTCCGGCAACGAGAATCCTAACCCAGAACAAAACTCCTTCACCTTGCATAATCTTATTGAACATATAAAAGCAAAAAACACTTGTGATAGTAAAGCTTATAGCAGCCAAGCCATGAGTCATCATGTACTTTTGAAAATTCTCAATAAATATATCCACTTTATCTAAAAAAGCTTTTATTTTCTTGATTTTGTCCATATTGTTCATTACGCTTATCTCCTCTTCTCATATGACTAGGAATCATATTAGGCAATATCACAATTATTCGGGAACAGGTGTTAAGCTTTGAACATAACGTTGATGCTCTCGCCGTGTGATAAACCCATATTTTAAAAGAAGATCCACTTCTTTAATACTAATTAAGTGGCTTAGTTCAGGTGTTTCCATAGCATTCCTATGAAATTGTACTGTCTCACGTTCAAATAATATGCAACTGAACATAGGATCCTTATACATCAAAGTATTATATGATTTTGTTGAAATCTCTTGATCCCCACCGATACTACAATGGTATAAGTTTTTACCATTATAAAAATAGGCTGGCAGTTCATCATAATTATTATTAAATGCTCTTTGATAAGCTTCAGCTGCAGTTAAACAGTGTATTAATTGTGTGCGGAATTCTTGTAGTTTCATCATCACATCAGCAGAAAACCACTTCTGTATGCTGAATTTTTTAATGATCTCCTTGCTAATTAAACATAACGAAGCAGGTTCATTCGAATGATCCAAATTATAATATTTTTTGCATATAAGACAATGATAAACGGGATCCGAATGACGCTTGCCTCTTAATAATATTTGAGATATCGAATTGTCGTTAAACATAAGCTCTTGGCCACAACAAATTCTCAAATAAACCGCCCCCATTATAACAGATGTTATTAATCTTCAAATGGTCTTTTAGGTGGGAACTTACCAACATTGTAAAAGGTTTCATTATAATATTTTTTAATTTCATCTTGATCAGTCATACGATTAAGAGCTTCAGTGTGTCGAACCCAATTATCCGTAGAGAACCTAGCTTCAAGCATATTAACTATAGAAAAAAGGGCAACTTCTTCTGTTAAATATAATTTTCCTTCCGAAAACTCTTCGTTAGTTTTTGGTATTATGGCTTGTACTCCAAACGAATCTAATCCAAAGCAAAACAACTCGATTTTTGCCAAAGTATGACTAGCAAACGTGTAGTTGAAATGTTTAACTTGGTATAGACTTGCAGATGTTAGGTTTAATTTTATAGTCATTGTTACACTCCCTTTATTTATTTTTAAACGAAATCATTATTCCGATTTAGTGAAACTTACCACTGGCAAAATCAAACAAAATAGCGGCTAGAGATAGTGCAAAAAAGATACCTTTAACACCCGAAAACATAAATTTAATTAGCTTAAACAGAACGAGTAGAAGAAGTGCTGCCATAAGAATAGCAGTAAGACCTTGAGCATTTAAAAAGTGAAAATTTTGCAACATAATTATTCCTCCTTCCTTTTCATTTTCCATAATAAATATTCAGCTGATTCAACCAAGAATCCAGAGCTAGTTTTTATAGCGGCCATTTTTCCGGAAATATCATTTTTGTTTAAATCCGGATCATCGATATTATAAAGATGCTGAATCACCCAATTCCGCGACCACCCCATGTCGTTCATGATGTGTTTGACCGTCAATGAACGTCCAGGCACGTTATAACCATTTTCTATGGTGCGAATCACAATTCCAAGCGGTGTTCCGAAAAACGCATCCGGAATTAACAGAGAGGGCATATCAACAGCTCCGAACAGTAATAATTTGATTCGCTGGACAGCTGGTGCATATTCATTCTCTGCAGCTGCACGATCACCCTGATAATGGGAAATAATAAGCTGCAGGTCTTTTTCTAGCTGCCCTGCAATATACGAAAACATTTGTTGTATGTGAAGGCTGGCCATTTCTAGTATATTTTCTTTCTGTGTTCTAAGCAGCGATTTTGATACCGTGGTCACTTTAACCAGCCCCTTTCAAAAGTAAGACATGGAAACAACCCTCATGGTTAAATTAAAAGTATTTCGCAATATCCCCAATATTTTTACTTCGTCTTGCATTAGGCAAGCAGCGTAGCAGCTCAGCACCATATCGTTTCGTGCGAAACCGTGGATCTAAAAGAACTATGGCGCCGCGATCCTGAACCGTTCGTATTAAGCGGCCTGTGCCCTGCATCAGTTTCATTTTGGCAATGGGCATACTTAGATGTTTAAAGCTGTTTTTGCCCTCACGTTCCAATTTAAGCATCCTGGCTTTCGTAATAATATCGGATGGATTAGGAAACGGAATTTTAACGATAACGACAACCCGTAAATCATCCCCAGGAACATTAATCCCTTCCCAAAAGCTCTCAGCACCTAACAAAACCCCATTATCAGCTTGAATGAAGCTCTCTAGCAGCTTGTCTCGATTAACGCCTTGTTGATGCGTGTAAAGCGTTAAACCTTCTGTATCTGCCCAAAACTCTAATCGTATGCGCACTTCTTCAATGGCCTCAAATGATGTAAATAAAATAAATGTGCTGCCTCTCGAAATGGTTAAAATCTGCTGAAGGTACACAACCAATTTATCATAATAGGTTTCTGCGTTCTCTAGATCCAGTTCATTTTCGATATTCTCCGGAATAATTAAATGCGATTGCTTGTTATGATCAAAGGGACTTTTTACATCAAGTGAATAATAATCAACAAGCCCCAAACGCCCCGCAGTATAATTAAAATCACCATCTGGCGCTACGGTCCCGGAAGTAAATACAACTGTTGCAAGATCATACACATGGTATAAAACCGTTTTTGGTTGATACGGCACAGCTGTAAACGTTACTTCGCGTGCCGGGTTATCATTTTGTTCTAACTCAACCCAATAAGCCCAGTTAGGAGAATTTTGCATCTGTAACATAAATTCAAGCGATTCCAAATGCTTTTTAAACCGCTTATACATGCTCAACATACGAAATTTTGTATCTTCATCAGGAGCAAGGACATTGGCCATGATTCGTATATAGTCGGTCATTTCTTCATAAACGCCCCAAAACGGATTTTGCTTTACAACCGATTGTTCTAAAATCACCGATTGCAGTTCGGCAGCGGACAAATGTTTTTGAATGGTTTTAAACAATGATACCGAAATGTTCAATATTTCATCACGAAAACCCAACATCTTAATTAAAAATTCCTCTTTAAAAACTTCTTCCATCCATTGGGCTTTCCGTGTCAAAAAGAATTCAAACTTCTTTTCCATCGATTTAAGCGATAATTCTTCTTTGAAAAAGTTAGTAAAGACATCATCGACTCGGTGAGCTTCATCGAAAATGACAACGTCATAATCCGGAAGTACACTAAAACCTTCAAAACGTTTGGCCAGATCCGAAAAAAACATAGCATGATTTGTTACAATAACATGGGCCTCATTGATTCCAAGTTTAGATTTACGTGAAAAGCACTTGCTCATAAAGGGATTATCGTTTTCTTCACATTCACGCGGATTAGCTTCAAGCTGCTGCCATATATCAATAGGTATTTCAAAAGGGAAACTATTACGATCACCAACCATGTCCGGATTCGCTATAATTTCCTGAAGCATAAGATTTGTAATTTCATGCTCCGGGAACGATTCTTGAAATTCATGAAGCTTTTTCATGCACAAATAATTTGATTGGCCCTTTGACTCCGTAAAATAGAATGAATAGCCTTCATGTGCTAAAATCTTCTGAATAAGCGGTAAATCATTCTGAAGCAATTGGTGCTGCAGTGATTTTGTGTTGGTTGAAATGACAACCCTCTTTTGATTTTTAACCGCAAACAACGCAGCTGGTAAAGCATAGCCAAAAGTTTTCCCTGTGCCCACGCCAGCCTGTATGATGCCTTTTTTAGCATCTTCCAAGCATTTAGCAACTATAACTGCCATTTGAATCTGCGGATCGCGAGCTTCAAAGCCAGGAAGGGCCTTAGATAAAGCCCCGCCTTGTTCAAACATACCTTTCACGTTATCAACAAATGACATTGAAGCAACCCCTTAGTAAATGCAAGTGTATACCGTCACATTGAGCAAATAAACCAACATCGTACCCGCTAAGAAAAACGGGGCCATTGGGATCCCTCTATTCTTTGAAGGTTTAAAAGCTTTATAGATATTAAATAGAACGGTAACAACAAGAGATATGCCAAAAATAAGAAGTGGTGCAAAGCCGCCTACTGCAAGTCCAATAAATAACGCGAGTTTGATATCACCGCTTCCAAATTGCTTATTCATTTTATTTAAGAACAGCATAGAAAGAGCCGGTAACAATCCAAGCAAGTAAAACCATAAGAAAGTATTATGCCAAATCAAATGGATGGCCAGCGCGATAATACAACCAGGAATCGTTAACCAGTTTGGAATAATGTGTTTTGAGAGATCCGACCATGAAGCGATTATTAAAACAGCAATGGTTAAACAAAAAATCAAAGTAAACATGGACATTCTCCTCAATTTTTAATATGAAAAATTTTGTGCAGCTGCTTCAACTTGCCTATTAATTGTTTAACATATCTCCCCCTCTCGATAAGCTTCTAGAAGCTCTTTAGGAATTTGTCTGAGCCATGTTAAATGTTCATACGTTGTAACAGAATAGGTTTTGGTTAAAAGATCAATAAATTCATTGAAGCTGCGGCCCTCTTTAACAAAGAAGGCATTTACATCAACATCTAGTGGCATTTCCATAATCCGTGTGGTAATCTCACGTTCCTGCAGCAACTTTCCGGCAATAAGCGAATTACGCTGCCCACCACCGGATGAATCCGTGTCATAACAAACAATGACAAAGGGTACCCTTTTCTTCTTCAGTAGATTGATATGGAATTCAGACAATTTTGTGCATCCACCAATGGCTACAACCGAAACACCATTTTTAAAGTATTCTAAAACGGTTTCCTCATTGTCTCGCAATACTTTGACCAATATTTCTGCATTGAAAACCGATTCGACTAAAATTACAGAATTCCCTTGCTTTACTTCGTCAATCCCATAACAAATGTTGATCCCAACAGCATAAAGATGCTTATACTCGCTTTCATCGTCAACATGACGACCATATAGATCCACAATATAACCATTAAGGTACACCGGAAACACAACTTTTGAGAAAAAAGCATCACTTCCTTTACTGTTCAAAAGACCGATCTCTTGTAAATATGCCTCTTCATAACCTTCTTTTAAAAGAGTATTCTTCAAACGATTAAATCCAGGTGCATACCCTGCTTTTGCTTTCAAAACATCTTCCGGATCCATACCGCGTTTTTTAAAATACTCTGAACTAAATTTTTGATAGTATGTTATGGCGGCTAGAAAAGCATCACTACGCTTTTTGTATTTGCTCAGATGATTTGATTCAGGTAAAGGGAGCCCCGCACGGATCGCCAAAAACTCTACTGCTTCAGGAAAGGTACCGCCGTGCTTATTCATAATGAAATTAAAGCAATTACCGCTGTTTCCACATGTATAGCAGTTGTACAATTGTTTGATTTTATTTATACGTGATTTGTTTTTCAACTTCTTTCCAGGGCAGCTGCAGATCCATATGGCGTTTTTTGAAGTGGTTCTATTTTCTTGAATCTCTTCCCCATACTCACGCATAAGATCAACCAAATCGGTTGAGCTTTGAACATCCTTCACAAAAGCCGGTTCATAAAACGCCATACTTCACACACCCTTTCCGTAAATTATATTTCCATCTTTATTGCATTCCATAGACTATCTTTGCCGCATTGATCCGGAAGGTTCGAGGTTGTTCTTACAATTTTCTCTGCGCTGCCTTTCCAATTTAGTTGATCGAAATTCAATACGTACCGATCCTCAACGAAAGAAAATTGGACTTCATTAGCATTCAATCGATCCAGTTCAAAACGAATGACATCACTTGCAATATTTACCGCATTATCTTTACGCAGCTGCAAATCATTTTCTACTTTGTTCAGCTTTGTTAAATCGAATGTAACGCCACGATCAGTCGGTAAAGCAAAATAACAGGGATTATATCCAAGTTCCTTCGAAATCGTTTCTATGACTGGATTTCCGCCAACATCAAAAGCTGTACGATATTCCGGATTCGTTACACCCAAGTCATTTAACAAGTTCTGCATAATATCCAGTAATGATATGTAGTATGAGACTTTAATGTAATTCAACTAAACCACCACCTTTAACTTATTTATTTAATTTAGGCTCGTATCTAACGCAAGATCTCCAATGTTTCTTATGATCGCTGGCAGAACTATTTGTATCTTTCCGGCGGGAGCATTTAAAATAAATGTTAGGCTCGTATTTTTTGCTGTATAAACATTTACACGTTTCGCATGTTGTCTCTGGGGGTCCAGTACCAAAAGCCAATATCATTGGATTAATGCTGCTTGGAGCTGTATCATCAAAATTCGTAAATAGCTCCATTTGCTCAAAATTATTATTGTCCGTCAACCACGATCCCCCCTTTGTCCTATCCTCTTCTTAAATAGCAGATACAGAACCACTACCGGCAATTACCTCTAATATCCTCCTTTTCCTGATAAGGTATAGCATTCGACTTTTTGGCTGCAGCTAATTTGATAAAATCCTGTCTTAACCTATCAAACCATTCACCATTAGAGCGATCTACACTGAAATTTTCTCTACAGCTTTGCCGATACTCTTTAATTTCGCCGGTTATTGTAGCTCGTAAAAGATAAAATAACTTAGGATCAAATTTGATAGAAAGCTTATCTGGCCAACATAAAGCGCTAGGTTCAACATTATCTCTCCTTGCGTAATGTCGGCTATGATAGAGAACCAAATCATAATACTTTTTGCCAAATAGAAACCCTGCAATCTTAGCTCCAGCTTCAGGATGGGTTTCACCTTCAGCGCCATCCATATTAGGTGCATTCCAGTACCCCCAATCATGAATTAAAATGCAAACCGATTCTTTAAACGTTGGAAAACGCTTATAGCATTCGATCCAAGCTATATAGACCGTAATAGGGTGCCAGATGAATTGATGCACCCCGATCAAAATACTTTTGCGGCCAAGCGGTAATTTAAAAATCGTATTAAAAATCGTCATGAATACCGCTCCTTTTTTCGAATAAAAAGGCTTCTTTTAAATTAATCTTCTTCTTCCTGGAATAGATCCCAATCGTCCTGAGGCTCAATAACATCATGCGCAAAATCTATCGTCATTAACTCAACTGCCTCGCCCATATTACATTCGTGAGCTTCCATAATTGCGTCCAAACGTTCATTATATAATGACATTTAGTGTATCCCTCCTGCAGCTGCAGGAGCTTTATCAACCTTCTGTTCTCGCTTGATTGTTGCAATATTTTCACCATTCCGGTTTCGAATATGGCCTTTTAAGAAACATGCATTATGTTCAAGAGCGTCTTTAACATCATCCCTGGCATCCTCATAAAGTTCAAAGCTTTCTTGGCTCTCCCACTCATCACCTTCTTGATTGATCATTACTGTCCAATACTTAGGAGTAGCAGCCCCTTCAAAATATGTGTCATATGTTGCCATCGTCATTCCTTCCATACCTTCATACCTCCCATTCAAGGGGCCGAAGCCCCAGCGTGTTTATCGTTACTAGCCCAGTTTCTTTTTAGAAAGATGTCCATTTGTTGATAGTCGAACACCACAAGTTGTTAGTGCTAAACCGTTTCTGCCTGTGTCGTAGTGATTGGCCACCGTAAAACCTTTGGATTCCAAGTACCTTTTTGCCTCTTTACCGTCCAGATCCGCGAATTCCTTGTAATCAGGATCGTAAATGAAATTTCCGTTTGCTGATTCTGCAACCTCGATCAATTGATCCTTAGTCAAATTACCATTTCTTATCATATCCCTTTCCCTCCTTTACCCTTTGGAATAGCGTTTAGTGCGGTTTTTGAATCAAATGGTACTGCCAGCCTGTCCAAGAGCGCTGCGCGATAACCAGGCCATTCGCTCGGAAAACTTTTTTCCATGTGTGCTAGTTGATCAGCCCTGCCACCTTTTGCAGCGGTATTAACCTTCATCCCATTTGTGCGTAAAGCACATTCGGTATCAGCTAAGTTCTGACATAGAGATTTAAAACTGATTCCAGTTAAGAGCATTTTTCTTTCCCTCCCAGTAAAATAAATGATAAGTAATACCTAAATCCATATACTAAGTATATTCCAAAAGTTAACAAATGTCAATAAAAAATGGTCATTTAGAGGACAATTACGCATAAAAAAAGCCTTATTCCATAAGGGAATTCGGCACATTCAAGCTATATATTCATTTCCAGTTGATCTTTCTCTTTCCAAACAACCATATCTGTATCTACCCAAATGACACGTTCTATTTCAGGTCCATCTTTCCCTTGTTTAATTCTAAAATCCTCTTTACCGGTTACACCGATTGCACGAATATTATCCATTATTTTTTGTTTCTTTAACGCTTCTTTCCCTGTCCAGCAAGCTTGATACCACTTCGAACGCGTACCCTTCCCGGTCACAAAGTATTTTTCTAAAATACCAACATTTAAAACCGCGTCTGTCCCCTTCTCTTCATTCGCCGGAACAAAAATCACTTTTCCCACCGTACCCATAGCCGTTATATTGGCCAATAGTTAACCCCCCTCAAATGTTTGATAGAAAATACATAAATTCATTATATAGCTTATGGAGCAAATTACCAATAAAAAAATTATAACAGCTGTTATAGATAATTAAAGCATAAAGAATCAAATCATTTTAAAAAGAATGGGACGCGGATCCTGGTTGTCCGCGCCTTTAACATCAAACCGATACGTCCTATTTAAACAAAGCATTTGCAGTTAGAGTAAACATTTCATCTACTGTTATTCGGTTATTAACCAAATTCTCCATCGGAAAGTTTTCAGCGTGCATCATTTGAAGAATAGCCAATTTAAAACGTTGTTCCGAAGTATAATTTGCAAGTGCTGGATGATTTAACGGCAATTCTATTCTGTTTTTCTTTATAAATGGCAAGACCACCGCCATATTTAAGGGCTCAGTCTGTTCGTTATATTTCGCATCCTGGACTTCCTCTTTCTTTTTGCCACCAGCTGCATAGATCGGTTCTTTAGCCGGTTGGTCCACCCTTGGTATTTCAGGTTTTTGATCCCTCATAAGTTCAGGGTTGCATTTCGGCATAACCCCCTGTAAAAAACCCTCTTTAATTGCTTTTCTCTCTGCAGCAACACGTTCATCAACACTAGCATCATAATCCAAGCTTTCCGATAACATATAACCTTTCAACACTACACGCCGTTCTTCGCTCATATGACGAAAAGCATTTAATTGTCCTGGACCAACGTAAATTTGACCTTCCCATTCATAGCCTAAACAATGTTTTCGATCAACATTGCCACGCTGCAGCGGATAACTCTCAAAGCGATAAAGCACCTTCTGAACGTCCGGCTTTAATGGCCCATCTACCCAGTAAACGTTAATGCTATCTTTACCGGCTTTAACATTAAAATGATCAAATGAAGGAAAAACCATTTTTAAAGCAGCACGAATCTTTTTAGCTGTATCCTTCGGATTTTCGGCTATTTTTTCAATAAGCATGAATATCAAATCCTCTCGTTTTAGTTTTTAAGTAAACCAGGGCATCGCCCTGATTTACTGTGCAAAAGCTGAACATAGGAACCATTTGGATCTAAACCTAAGAAATTATATCCTTCCAATCCTCAGTAAAAGCTTTTACTTTTTGGGCATCAAGTATATTACCATTGTCAATCAACTGTTCTTCCAAAGCTTCGAGCGTTATCAAGGTATCCTCTGCACTATTAGAATCGCTTACCAGCTTATCTATCAGAGCTTCTATGCTCATAACTGCCGCATTTTTATGTGCAACATGGCGATTATATAGATTTAAGGCAGAATCCAATTGAACTGAAGCAGCAACAACATCCGGATGCGTGAAATTGTAATCGTGGCTTTGGGCCAATGCATGAAGTCTATTACGTTGCCATGTAACGCTAATAATGATCATTTCGTAAAATCCGATAGGGGAACGGATAAATCTTTGATACCTGGCTCCTTGGTGAAAATTGGTTGAGAGTGCCATAATATACAGCTCCTTTTAATAAATTAGTGGGAATGATCGCTTAATGTGGCCGAAACTCTATGAATATCAACCTCGTAAATCCGATGAAAATTAGTTGTTTACTTTTGAAAGATTTCAAATATAATTTAGATTCGTTTTCCGGACTAGGCCTGAGCGGCTATGAGCGGAAAGACTTAAAGCGGTTAAACGAGCAGATTTCATCTTGTGGATCGTGCCG
>JAQBPR010000093.1 GCA_028287395.1 Bacilli bacterium | reverse complement strand
GCTCTTTGGTTCTTCGTTGGGGTTTTGGATTTTGTTGTTTATTTTATTGCTTTCGGCTGGACTCATTGGCAGACAACAGAACGACCTTCGTGGCACAGTCAACGTAATGCGTATATTAAAAATCATGGCAAGGATCGGATTTGTTGTACTATCTTTCTTATACATAGTATTATGGATTATAAGTTTGTTTTAGGCAAAGGATCGACAAAAATGTAGGAGGTTTGAACATGGCATCTGTACATAATTTGATGGAGGAAATCGTCAAAAACTGCTTAAAGGACTTATTGCAGCATCAAGAAAGCCTGGTAGAGGTTGATGAGCGTGCGCAAAGTGATATTTTGGCCATCGCCTTAAATAAGCTGCCTTCAAAATACGTTTCTACTACGCAAGGTGAAATGTTAGCTAAAACACAACTTCGTTCCCAGGTGGAAACGGATGTTTATCGTGAGCTTGCCAATGCAATAGATATTGTCGTGAACTCGAAACGAAATTCGGTATTTGATGAAACAAATGAATAAATTACTTTAAAAAGATCCAAATGGAGCAGCGCTTAATAACAAATAAAATAAATAATAATAAAGTCCAGTGCCGCAATGGTACTGGATTTTTGTATTACAAAACAAGCTTCATTTGGCTTAACTAAAAGGTATAATGTTTCAAAAAATAAAATTAATGTTATATATAACTAAGGAAGCGTTTTCATAACAGATTACTGCACGCAAAAACTTTATTCAGGAGGCAATTTTATGATACTGAAGAATGTAATGACAACCGGACTTATTGTTACAATAGTGGGAGCTGCATTAGTCGGTTGCAACAGTAACAGCAGTAAATCGGTAGGTTCATCAGCAGGGCAAGTGCTTACAATGGATTATAGGGCTGAACCGCCTGCTCTGGATGTATCGATTGCAGAAAGCGCAGCTGCATTTACATTTTTAGGTGCAATAAGTGAAGGCTTGTACCGTTTGGACAAGGATATGAAGCCTCAACCGGCGCTCGCCAAAGAATTACCGAAAATTTCAGCTGACGGTTTGACTTACACAATAACGCTGCGCGATGGAATTACGTGGGCAGATGGAACTGCAGTGAAAGCACAGGATTTTGTTTATTCTTTCCAAAGAACTTTAGATCCAGCTACAAAAGCGTCTTATGCATTTATGGTAGGTTGGATCAAAGGCGGAGATGCGATAACGACTGCAAAAACACTGGAAGAAGTAGAAAAAGCTAAACAAGCATTAGGCGCTGTAGCCAAAGATGAGAAAACTTTGGTTATAACATTAGAAAGACCCGTAGCTTACTTTACTTCTCAGCTTGCCTTTGAAAGTTTCTTCCCGCAAAAAGAAGAATTCGTGAAAGCACAAGGAGATAAAGGTGGCGCAGATGCCGACAAGGTATTAGGAGCAGGACCGTTTAAGCTGACCAAGTGGGACCATGGGCAAACTTTAGTGCTTGAGAAAAATGATAAGTACTGGGATGCGAAAAATGTTAATTTAACTAAAGTTACCGTTAACATTGTGAAAGATGTGACGCAAGGTTTGAATTTGTATGAAACCGATGCAACGGATTATGCCGATATTAATGGCGAACAAATGAAACAATATGAAGGCAAACCGGATAAGGTAATTAAGAACGAACTCGTAACTGGTTATTTGAATTTTCAACAGACCAAAGTGCCCGCATTCAAAAATTTGAAGATTCGACAAGCTTTCTCATCAGCTATTGACCGTAAAGGCCTAGCAGATACGGTTCTTCTCAATGGTTCCGTTCCGTCAACGGGATACGTACCTACTAAAACTTTCGATGGGAACGGTAAAGAATTCCGAGCTGAAGCGAAGGATACTGAAATAGCATTCGATGCTGCAAAAGCAAAAACCTTACTCGCAGACGGACTTAAAGAAGCTGGGCTCACAGAAATGCCAAAGTTGAGCATTATCGGTGATGATCAAGGGACAGGAAGAAAATTGTTAGAGTTTTTAGTCTCACAATGGAAAACTAATTTGGGTGTTGAAGTCACTGCCGAGCCTATACCGCATAAAAATCGTCTTGATCGTGAATTGAAAAAGGACTTCAGTATTGTTTCTACATTATGGGGAGCGGATTATAATGATCCAATGACGTACCTAGATATGTATGTAACGGGTGGCCCATTCAATCTCCAAGATTGGTCTAACAAGAGCTATGATGATTTAGTGAAAGCTGCTCAAATAGAGAGCGATACTGCAAAGCGATCAAAGATGCTAGTTGACGCAGAAAAAATTCTGATGGATGAGTCTGCAATTTTTCCATTGTACTTCCGCTCATCGCCATTCCTTGTTAAACCGAAAGTACAAGGCTTGATTTTGCCGCCTTACGGAATTGACTTTGAATTAAAATGGACTTCGATTAAACATTAGATTTATTCCGTTTAATTATGAAGGCAAATCATGTAGGGGTCGTTCTTGAAGTTTTTGAACGACTCCTTTCATGTGAGTGCCACTGCAAAACTTAAAGGGGGTGTTTTTGTGCTGTGGTATACTTTACGCCGTATTCTTTATATGGTCATCACATTATGGTTAATCGTTACAATTACTTTTGTTTTAATGAAAATTTTGCCGGGAGATCCTTTCGGCGATGCCGCAGCAAAGCTGGCTCCTGAAAGATTGCAAATATTGAAGGTGCAATACGGTCTGGACAAGCCGGAATGGCAGCAATACCTGAAGTACATGAACCATGTCATTCATGGTGATTTGGGTATTTCCTACCAATTCCCGACTCAAACTGTTGTCGGAGTAATCAAACATGGATTCCCCGCTTCATTCGAATTAGGAATGATTTCTCTTGTTATTGCGGTTCTTGTTGGTTTAATGCTGGGGATCTTCGCTGCATTAAAGCATAATAAATTTGGTGATTATTCTGCGATGTTTATTGCTCTTATTGGTATTTCAATTCCATCCTTCGTTATCGGGCCGCTACTTTCCTATTTTATTGGAGTAAAGTTGAAACTGCTTCCAACAGGCTTATGGATCGGACCAGAACACCGCATATTGCCTGCAATAGCGTTATCTTTGGGCACTATTGCGATCTTGGCGCGTATGATGCGAGCATCTATGCTGGATGTAGCGAATCAAGATTATATTAAAGCGGCAAAATCAAAGGGGTTGTCAACAACATCCGTTGTTTGGAACCATATGATCCGAAATGCGATTTTACCTGTCATTACTATTTTAGGACCTATTGCGGTCAATGTAATTACCGGAACACTCGTTATTGAAACGATATTTGCTATTCCCGGTTTAGGTAGTCAATTCGTTACTTCCATTGTTTCAAACGATTATACGATGATTATGGGGTTAACCATTTTTTATGCAGCTATTTTGATCATCGCGATGTTTATGACTGATATTGCATATAGCATTATAGATCCGCGTATACGCTTAGGAAAGGGGAAGTAGAATGGAGATCATTGCAAAGGAAAAGTTTCAATTAGCTGCAAAATCAACAGAAATGGAAGCTATCGTTCGACCTTCTCTAAACTATTGGCAAGATGCGTGGAGACGTTTGAAAAAAAATAAAATGGCTATGGGCGGTCTTGTTTTTTTAAGCGTTTTGACGGTTTTGGCGATTATTATTCCTTTTATATCTAGCTATGATTATGATACACAAAATTTGCAACAGATTAATTTTAAGCCTTCCATGCAGCATTTTTTTGGCACCGACGATTTTGGTCGCGATTTATGGGTTCGCATTTGGTGGGGGACGCGCATCTCACTTTTCATAGGTATTGCTGCAGCGCTGTTGGATTTAATCTTCGGGGTCATTTATGGCGGAATTTCTGCTTACTATGGCGGACGTGTTGATACAGTTATGCAGCGTATTATTGAAATTGTATATTCTATTCCCTTTATTTTAATGTCGATTCTTTTAATGATGTATTTAGGTGCTGGGATTAAGTCGATCATATTGGCGTATGCGATTACCGGATGGGTGACCATGGCTCGTTTAGTACGCGGTCAAATTCTAGTGTTAAAAGAGCAGGAATTTATTCTGGCAGCTCGTACATTAGGCGCTAAACCTTTACGGATTATTGTTAAACATCTGCTTCCGAACGTTATCGGTGTCATTATTGTGCAAATTACATTTGTAGTGCCCACAGCAATTTTTGTTGAGGCGTTTTTAAGCTTTGTCGGATTAGGGATCCAACCGCCGCTTGCTTCATTGGGGAACCTGTTAAATGATGGTGCTCACGTAATGAGATATGAGCTTCACCGTCTTCTTTTTCCGACCGTTTTTTTTAGTTTGATCTTATTAAGCTTTAATCTTTTGGGAGACGGCCTGCGTGACGCTCTCGATCCTAAAATGAGAAAATAAGGAGGAGAGTCGAATGAGCAAACCTATTCTTGAAGTCGACAATTTACAAGTTTCATTTAAGATGTACGTAGGAGAAGTTCAGGCTGTTCGCGGCGTCTCCTTTAAGTTAAATAGCGGAGAGGTTTTGGCGATTGTAGGAGAATCAGGCTGTGGGAAATCTGTAACGGTACAAACCATCATGCGGTTAGTGCCTACTCCACCTAGCTATATTAAGTCAGGGTCAATACTTTTTGATGGCAAACACGAAATTACTAAGCTTTCAGAAAATCAATTGGAAAAAATTCGCGGCAATGAGATGGGTATGATCTTCCAAGATCCGATGACTTCGCTGAATCCGACGATGACGATAGGAACACAAATTGCTGAGGGAATTCGCAAGCATCAACAGATGAACAAAAAGGCTGCTTTTCAACGAGTTGTAGAAATATTAAAGTTAGTCGGTATGTCAAATCCGGAAGAACGTATTTATCAATATCCGCATGAGCTTTCCGGGGGAATGCGCCAACGAGTAATGATCGCCATTGCATTGGCATGTAATCCGAAATTGCTGATCGCCGATGAGCCAACTACGGCTTTGGATGTAACCATTCAAGCGCAAATTTTAGATTTACTTCGCCAAATTCAGCAGAAAACGGGTACTTCGATTATCTTGATTACGCACGATCTAGGCGTTGTTGCCGAGATTGCTCAGCGAGTCATCGTGATGTACGCTGGAAAAATAGTAGAGCAAGGTGAATTGAACGACATTTTTTATAATCCGAGACATCCTTATACTTGGGGGTTGCTCCGTTCTGTTCCACGTTTAGATAGCGATAACACGAAAGAGCTTGTTCCGATTCCTGGGACACCTCCCGATTTGTACGCTCCTCCGAAGGGTTGCGCTTTTGCGGCTAGATGTCCATATGCCATGCGAATATGCAAAGAGCAAGACCCTGAGCATATGCAATTGTCGGAAGGTCATAGTGCTGCTTGTTGGCTGCTGCATCCTGATGCGCCAAAGGTAGAACGACCGGTTGAAATAGGGGGAAGCATATATGACTAATCATCCTATTCTGGAAGTGAAAAACTTAAAGAAGCATTTTCATTTAAGTGGAAATAAAGTATTGAAGGCTGTAGACGATCTTTCCTTTGCGATCCATCGTGGGGAAACCTTTGGCTTAGTAGGGGAGTCCGGATGTGGGAAATCTACAGCAGGGCGAACGATTATTCGTCTATATGAAGCGACAAGCGGAGAAGTGCTTTTCAACGGTCAAAATATCCACAAGCTGTTAGGGAAAGAAAACAAACAGTTTAACCGCAATATGCAGATGGTTTTTCAAGATCCATATGCTTCGTTAAACCCTCGTATGACGATTGGTAAGATTATTGCTGAAGGAATGGATATTCACGGACTTTATACCGGTAAAAAACGCAGTGAACGCGTAAGTGAATTACTGAATGATGTCGGTTTAAATGAAGAACATGCAAATCGCTTTCCGCATGAATTTTCAGGCGGTCAACGACAGCGCGTGGGGATTGCGCGAGCTTTAGCAATCGAGCCGCAGTTTATTATTGCAGATGAACCGATTTCTGCACTTGACGTTTCTGTTCAAGCCCAGGTAGTAAATTTATTTAAGAAATTGCAAAAAGTACGTGGATTGACCTATTTATTTATTGCGCATGATTTAGCTATGATCAAACACATTTCTGATCGAATCGGTGTCATGTATTTGGGAAAGCTCGTGGAAGTGACGACATCTCAGAAGCTTTATGCTAAGCCGCTTCATCCCTACACGCAATCATTGCTTTCTGCAATTCCAATACCGGATCCTGAGATTCAACGGACAAGAGAAAGAGTCATTCTGCAAGGTGAGGTGCCTAGCCCTTTGAACCCGCCTAGCGGTTGCCCTTTTCGTACACGCTGTCCGATGGCTATGCCAGAATGCACAGAAACGATGCCACAGTTTAAAGAAGTTGAACCGGGACATTTTACAGCTTGTCATCTGTACGGGAAATAAAGCAGAGAATACAATGTGAATTAGTTCATATAATCGCCCAGTATGTTTCTTGGGCTTTTTTTTTTGACTATTGCAAGTCAGATAGATACAATCAAATAGAATCTTTTTTTAAAAAAAAATTGAGTGTGCAAGGAGGTTAAACAGCATGAGGACGGAACTATATCTTTGGCCTAAAAATCAAGCTTTAGCCGAGGATTACTGTAAGGGGCTAGAAAACGCAAGCGGTTTTTTTACATATCATCCTTCCAACGAAGACTCTTGGTATAAAAGGGCGCAGTGGCTAGATCAAGCGAGTGGGCCAAATGCAAATCGGGCTGAATTAGTGGAAACGCTGCTGAAATATAATACAAAGATAGCAAACTCCGCAGCAGCGATGGATAACATTGCTCGTTTACGTGATTCCGCTGCTTTAGTTGTCGTTGGCGGACAACAAACAGGTTTATTTACTGGACCGCTGCTTGTAATTTATAAAGCGATCACCTTAATTCAAACGGCAAAACATGCAGAGCGAAAATTGGGTCGTTCCGTTATTCCGATTTTTTGGTTAGCGGGAGAAGATCATGATTTTGATGAAGTTAATCATACCTATGTGCTTACGCCGCAATTGGAGATTGCCAAAATAAAAATAGAGCATCCCACTGGAATACGAACCTCTGTAAGTCAGCTTACAATAGAAAGCTGGGAGGGCGCATTGCAGCAGCTGGATGCTTCCTTGATGCAAACTGAATTTAAAGCGGGTCTCATGGAAAAGCTTGCACAAATCGGAAAACAGTCGCATACATTGGTTGATTTCTTCGCTCAAATTATGGCATGGCTATTTAGCGACCAAGGACTTGTGATGCTTGATTCTGACGATCCAGAAATGAGACGCGTGGAAAGCAAGATGTTTTCTTTATTGCTCCATCGGCATAAAAATATTAATGAGGCTCTGCTTGCTGGGAGGAATAGAGTTGAGGCAGCTGGTTATAAAGCGCAAACGGAGCTTGCTGCGAATAATGTGAACTTATTTGTTTTCACTGACCAAGGAGAACGAGTTTTATTGCAGTGGGACGGTCAGCTTTTTCATGATAAGAAAAAAGAGCGTACCTATACACAGCAGCAGTTGAATGAATGGGCGGTTTCCGCGCCAGAGCGTTTCAGCAATAATGTAATGACACGACCGTTAATGCAGGATTTTTTATTTCCAGTGCTGGCGACTGTTTTGGGACCTGGTGAAATCGCTTATTGGGGTTTAACAGGCTTGGCATTTGAAGAGCTTGGAATGAAAATGCCAATCGTTGTACCAAGAATGGAGTTTACGTTGGTTGAAGGGGCGGTTCAGAAACAAATGGATAAATTCGGCTTAACTTGGGATACTGTTTTTTTTCATTTCGAGCAATGGAAAAAAGATTGGCTGACCGCTCAAGATCAACTGGGATTGCCTGCGCGTTTTGCAGAAGTAAAGCAGCAATTTCAAAACATATATGCTCCTATACTACAAACCATTGCCAGTATCAATCCTGGATTGCAAAAGCTAGGCGATACGAATGCGCAAAAGATTGTCGAGCAAATTGAATTTTTAGAGGCCCGTTCTGTTGAAGCCAATCAAGTTCAGTTTGAAGCGGCCATTCGCCATCTCGAACGTATTCGGTTATCCTTGCTCCCTCTCGAAAAACCACAGGAAAGAGTGTATAATGTTTTAAGCTATCTAAATAAATACGGAGATGGCTGGCTCAAGCAATTGCTGGAGCTTCCGCTTGTCGTCAACGGCATGCATAGCATTATTTATTTATAAAGATAAAAAATAGGAGGAAATACAATGAACGCAAAGGAAAAAAGCATTATTACAGACATCTCTTTAGCGCCCGAGGGTCACTTGAAAATTGATTGGGTGGATGCGCATATGCCGGTTTTGAATCGGATTAAGGAGCAATTTGCTAAAGAACAGCCTTTCAAAGGGCTAAAAGTAGCCATTTCATTGCATTTGGAAGCGAAAACAGCTTATTTGGCGAAGGTTGTCAAAGCTGGCGGAGCTGAAGTTACGATTACAGGCAGCAATCCCTTGTCTACACAGGATGATGTTTGTGCCGCACTTGTGGAGGATGGCATTACCGTATTCGCAAAGTATAATCCAAGTCCGGAAGAATATAAGGCATTATTAATTAAAGCGTTGGAAACCGAACCGGATTTGGTCATAGACGATGGTGGAGATTTAGTCACGATTTTACATACGGAGCGCCGCGATTTGTTGGCTAAGGTACGCGGTGGCGCGGAAGAAACGACAACGGGTATTCTTCGTTTAAAAGCATTGGAAAAAGAGGGTAAGCTTGAATTCCCGATGGTTGCCGTCAATGACGCATTTTGTAAATATTTATTCGATAACCGTTATGGGACTGGACAGTCCGTATGGGACGGCATTAACCGGACAACCAATTTGGTAGTAGCAGGGAAAACGGTTGTGGTTGCTGGCTACGGCTGGTGCGGTAAAGGGGTGGCGATGCGTGCAAAGGGCTTAGGCGCTAATGTAGTGGTTACCGAAATTAACGCAATTAAAGCAGTAGAAGCTTATATGGATGGTTTTGCTGTTATGCCTATGCTGGAAGCCGCAAAAATCGGCGATTTCTTTGTAACGGTAACCGGAAATCGCGATGTCATTCGCGGTGAGCATTATAAGGTAATGAAGGATGGAGCCATTCTGTCGAATGCGGGGCATTTTGATGTTGAAGTCAACAAACCGGAATTGGATGCACTTTCCGTCTCCAAACGTACCGTTCGCAGAAACATCGAAGAATATCAATTAAAGGACGGTCGCAAGTTTTATATTTTGGCGGAAGGACGTCTAGTCAACTTAGCGGCAGGCGATGGACATCCGGCAGAAATTATGGATATGACGTTTGCTTTGCAAGCCATGTCATTGAAATATGTAAATGATCAATACAAAGCGATTGGTAAAAAGGTTGTTAACGTGCCATTCGAATTGGATGAGCAAGTCGCTCGTTATAAATTGGAATCGCTGGGTATGGGAATCGATCGCTTGACTGAAGAACAAATCAGCTACTTGGACAGTTGGACGGAGCATTAAGATAGTAAGTTTTTAATAAAAATCCCGTATCCCTAAAGATGGGGGCGGGATTTCTTTTGGTGAAATGAATCGAAACTATGGGGGTATTTTTATGAAAAAATTGTTGATTGCTGCTCTATTTATTACATTCGTATTCGGAAGTACTGTTGTAAATGCAGACACATCTACAACACAAGAAATCAAAGCTGGGTGGAAGGCGATTGGCGCAGGCGGGAGTCATAGCTTAGCTGTTAAACAAGATGGAACTGTTTGGGCTTGGGGGCAAAATACATTCGGTCAACTCGGAAATGGTGAATATGGCGATAAGGCAAAGGACCAATTTATGCCCATACAGGTTAAAGGAATCGAAAATGTTGTTGCTGTTGCTGGCGGAAGCAGACATTCCCTTGCTGTAAAGAAAGATGGCACAGTTTGGGCATGGGGCGGAAACGTATATGGCGAAATTGGTGATGGCACGAATTCAACAATGGATGATACAACCTATAAGATTTTAATTAACAACGATCGTCCATTGCCTGTACAAGTCAAAAATCTAGATCATATAATCGCTGTTACGGCAGGTTGGTATGTAAGCTATGCGTTGAAGGATGATGGGACAGTGTGGGTATGGGGCATTGTTTCGATGGATATCGATGGAAAGCAAGTTTATAATAGTACAGTTCCGCTTCAAATAACTAGTTTAACGGATATTGTTTCAGTCGCAGTAGGATGGAACCAATTTATGGCGTTGAAGAAAGATGGAACGGTTTGGACATGGGGCTCTAATTCAAATGGTCAATTGGGCGATGGGTTAGTTACGATTTCAGAAATTAAAGATCATGTGATGAATGTTATTGAATACCATGATACCCGAACGCCTGCTCAAATTAAAGATTTTAACAATGTGAAAGCAATTGCTGCGGGCGCTTCATTTGCAGTTGCAGTTAAAAATGATGGGACCGTATGGGCATGGGGTTCAAATGGAAAGGGTCAGCTAGGGGATGGCACCAAAGTTGATAAACATGTTCCAACACTATTAAAAACAATTAGTAATGTGGAAACTGTCGCGGCAGATACTGGGGGTCCTATTTTCCTGAAAAAGGATGGAACCGTTTGGACAACTGGCGATAATAGTGGAGGACAGCTTGGAAACGGGTCGTATAAAGATCAAGATGTACCTGCTCAAGTACAAGGATTATCAAAGGTCAATCAAATAGCTAGCGGTATCGGATTTCATGTTATGGCCATTGCAGAAAATAATTCACTTTGGACATGGGGAATGAATTCCAACGGTCAAATTGGCGATGGGGAAAAGTGGTATCGAACCATTCCGGTTTGGGTTAAGAGCTATGATTCAGAGGTCGTGCAAACAGAAGAGAAGCCGAAGCCTGCTGAAATCACTGTGGACATCATTCATGTGAAATTAGACGGTAAATTATTGGATTTCGATCAACCCCCTGTGCTTATCAAAGGAAAAACGATGGTGCCATTGCGAAAAATTTTCGAGTCATTGGGTGCGGAAATTCAATGGGATGCAGCAACATCTACCGTAACGGCAACGAAAGGACAAACTGTTGTTAAACTTACAGTAGGGAACGATACAGCCTATGTGAACGGGCAAGGGATTAAGCTAGAAGCAGCGCCGACGATTGTTAATGAGAAAACGGTGGTTCCGGCGCGATTCATTGGTGAATCATTTGGAGCAAAGGTAACTTGGGAGGAAGCAACTAAAACCGTATTGTTACAAACAAAATAACCAAGGACTTTTTGTTTATTTCCTGCTGAATTGCAACATATTCCCTTTTCTTACGTCAAGAGTTTGAAAGTAGCTTGCGTAGGATGGCTGTATAAAAAAAAGGGGGCCAAAGCAATGTTGCATGAAGATGGAAAGCGAAAGGTCAAGATTAGGTTGTGGGGTAAAACCGGGGTAACCCGCGGAATTGCAGGCTTAAGTTTGGCGTTGTGTTTGATTGTTTCAGGCTGCGGCGGCAGCAGTTCGAAAGACGCAGCGAGTACCTCCCAGGCTGCTCCAGCTGCGGCGGGCTCAGAGGCAAAGATGGCCGATTCAAGCGCGTATCAATTGCCAGTCTCTAATGAGAGCGCAAAAGATGTTTCTACTGGCAAGACTGATGCGGACAATGGAAAAGTGACGTCAGGTACGACAGGATTTGCTGTGGCTGACAGCAATGCAAGCTTGGATCGAAAAGTGATTTATAAAGGTAATTTGACGATGGCTGTAGCGGATTATACAGCAGCACAAACAGAGATCGATAATTTGGTAGTTTTATCTAGAGGTTATGTTTTACAATTTTCGGAGAATCAATCGACGACAGAGCAAAGCGGAAATTTTGTAATTAAAGTTCCCGCGAATGGTTTTTCTTCTTTTATACGCGATTTGGAAAAAATTAAAACAGTGACTCCTATCCGCCATAATATTCAAGGTCAAGATGTATCAGAGGAATACGTGGACTTATCTTCCCGTTTGAAAGCAAAGCAGGTTGTCGAGGCAAGATTGATTGCCTTTATGGATAAATCGACAAAAACCGATGAATTACTCGCCTTTTCCAAGGAATTAGCCACGGTTCAGGAAGCGATTGAACAAATTAAAGGACGTATGCGTTATTTGGATCAAAATGTTTCATATTCCACAGTAGAAATTAAGCTTTATCAACAAGGAGCCAACACATTTATTGCAAATGAGGGTACAAATGAATCGCTTTTGACCAGATCGGAACATACCTTGCAAGCCAGTTTACATGTTTTAAAAGTAATAGGGCAGGGTATCGTCATTTTTTTAGCAGCTGTGCTTCCAGTACTCATTGTCCTGATTATACTTGGATTTCCTGTAGTTTATTTACTTCGCAAGCGGCTTCGACGCATGGCAATTACAGAAAATCCAGCGAGTTATTTGCAGAAAATAGATACGGTAGATCAAAATTCAAGTGAATAACTGGTGTCCGTTTCAAAATAAATTAAATAAATATAAAAAAAGTTCTGCTAATTTAGCAGGACTTTTTGTTTTTATACCGAATATTTATTAATCTAGTGGTGAAAAGTGGGTAAAAGTGGTGAAAAGGGGTGATGATCCGATGTTTATGGGTGAATATCAACACAGTATCGATGAAAAAGGCAGAATAATCATTCCAGCTAAATTTCGCGATGCACTCGGATCTCATTTTGTCGTTACCCGCGGCTTAGATCAATGTCTTTTTGTATATCCAACTGAAGAATGGTCCATTATGGAGCAAAAGCTGAAAGCTTTACCATTGATGAAATCGGATGCTCGTGCATTTACAAGGTTTTTTTTCTCAGGTGCCACGGAATGCGAACTGGATAAGCAGGGAAGGGTAAATATACCGAATACACTGGTTGAACATGCGAAATTAGCTAAAGATTGCGTTGTTATAGGCGTATCGAATCGAGTCGAAATTTGGAGTAAAGAAATGTGGGCAGGTTATTCCGAGCAGTCCGAGCAGTCTTTTAATGAAATAGCTGAAAAATTGGTCGATTTTAACTTTAATTTGTAATGCTTCCTAAATACAAATGGTTTTAAGGAGGACTTCAATGTTCCATCACATAACGGTATTAAAGGAAGAAGCGGTTGAAGGTTTGAATATTCAAGCGGATGGGATTTATGTGGATTGTACACTAGGCGGTGCTGGACATAGCAGTCTAATTGCTGCGAAATTGCAGCCACCAGGCAAATTGATAGCCTTTGATCAGGACGATACCGCATTAGAGAATGCCAAGCTTAAGCTTGCTGAACAGATGGATCGAGTTACTTTAGTGAAGAGTAATTTTCGCTATTTGCGCGAAAAGCTTCTACAACTTGATATTCCGCAGCATGAAGGCAATCCTCAAGTGAATGGAATTTTGTTCGATCTTGGTGTTTCTTCACCGCAGTTAGATGATGCGGAACGTGGATTTAGCTATAATCAGGATGCAGAATTAGATATGCGCATGGATCAAGATGGTGATTTAACGGCACGAGAGCTAGTAAATGAATGGTCGGAAGCAGAATTAACACGCATTTTGTTTGAATATGGCGAAGAGAAATTTGCCAGAAGAATTGCTGGAAAGATCATTAAAGCAAGAGCGGAACAGTCCATCGCTACAACCGCTCAGCTAGCTGAAATAGTTAAGAATGCCATTCCTGCTGCGGCACGAAGAACAGGACCGCATCCAGCAAAACGCAGCTTTCAAGCGATTCGTATTGCTGTAAATGATGAATTGGGCGCCATGGAAGAAGCATTAGAACAATCTATTCGCTGTCTTGCTCCAGGTGGAAGAATTGCGGTTATTACGTTTCATTCTTTGGAGGATAGGATTTGCAAACATTTTTTTGCGAAATTTATCGAACGTTGTACTTGTCCGTCGAATTTTCCAATGTGTGTATGTCAGAAAAAGTCGATACTTAAGCTGGTTCAGCGGAAGCCTATTGTACCTTCAGATCAAGAATTGGAGCTTAATTCAAGAGCAAGGTCGGCAAAATTAAGAATTGCCGAAAAACTTTAAGTTAAAGGGGGATTTTACAATGGCAGCATATATGCATGGCAGCTTGGCGGTGGAAGAGAAAGTAATTAAAGAACAAAAAATAAATTTCAGAGAAACGAAACGGAAGGTTTATCGTAATCGTGCTATACCGGCGCAAGAAAAACTGCTTTATCTTTTTACTGTCGTACTCTGTGTTATTGTTGCGGGGACCATTATTTGGCGGTATTCACAAATCTATGCCATGAATTCGAAAATACATGATATTGAAACTCAAATTCGTCAATTAAAAGTCGATAACGATAACTTAAAGCAACAGTGGAACCAAGCGAATGATCCGGATCGATTGCGAAAAGATGCAGAAAAAACCGGTTTGACACTAACTAATCCCGATTCGATTACACATTTGCCAAGCAAGCCGACTCTCAGCAAAAATGTTGATAGCAAAGTGGCTGCTTTATCTCACTAAACGGAGCGGATTATAAATGGAAAAAAAAGTAAAGGTCCGTTCTATGGTGATTGGCCTTATATTTACATTGCTTTTTGCTGGTTTAATGACTCGGATGTATTGGGTTCAAGTGGTCCAAGCTTCGATGCTGGAAAAAAAGGCGGAGAAGAATTGGCAGGATGAAGAATCACTTCCAGCTAAGCGTGGAGCCATTGTAGATCGGAATAATGTATCTTTGGCGGAAGAGGGTTCTGCTTTTACTATTGCTGTAAGTCCAGAAATGATTGCTTTAAAAAAGCTTGCACCGGATGTTTTGGCACATGAGATTTCGCATGGGCTGGCTGCGATTTTAGGTGCTAACGCTGGCGTAGATCCCATTGAACTGGAGAAGACAATCTTTGCTATGGCTACAAAGAAAAAACAGGATAGCAGCAAATATCTCGTAGAGGTAGAAGTTAAACCCGAAGGCTGGAAAATAGATGTTGCCACTAAAAATAAAGTGGATGAAATGATTCAAGCCATTCAATTGGGACATGGATGGAAACCGACGGTCAGTATCGGCGTTTCTGCAAAAGAAACGGAAAAGCGCTATTATCCTTATAACAGTTTAGCCTCGCATGTACTGGGCTATTTAGATAAAGAAGGGAAGCCCATTGGCGGTGTCGAAGACACTTACGATTCGTTTTTAAAGGGGACACCGGGAAAGTACAAGCATGAGAGTGATAAAGCAGGTGTTGAGCTTCCTGATTCAAAAGTTTCTTATACCCCTGCTGACATGGGGAAAACAGTCCAATTAACCATCGATCAAAATATTCAATATTATTTGGAAACCGCGATGCAAAAATCGATGGACCAATTTCATCCGAAAAGCATGTCCGCCATTGCAGTAGATCCAAAAACAATGGAAATATTAGCGATGGCCAGTGCGCCGACTTTTGATCCGAATCGCTATTGGGAAGCGAAACAGAGCGATTATAAAAACACAGGGATTTCTTCCAGGTACGAGCCAGGTTCCACTTTTAAAATAGTTACTTTGGCAGGAACAGTTGCTGAAAATTTATTTAATCCAAATGAAACTTATCAATCGGGATCTATTAATGTGCATGGAAGCATCATTAAAGATCATAATGGCGGAGCGGGTTGGGGTATTATCCCGTTTATGGACGGGCTGCTATATTCCAGTAATGTCGCCTTTGTTAAATTAGGCTACGAGAAGCTGGGACCGGATAAATTGCGAAGCTATATTGATAAATTCGGCTTTGGGGTGAAGACAGGTATTGATCTTCCCAATGAAATTCCAGGAATAATTGCGATGAAATATCCGGTAGAATTTGCCACAGCAACGTTCGGACAAGGACAGGTGGGTACAACTTTGCTACAGCAAGCAGCCGCATATGCTGCGATTGCGAATGGCGGAAAACTTATGTGGCCGCATATAGTAAAAGATATTATTGACCCGCAGACGAAGCAGGTCATTCAATCTTTTGCACCAAAAGTTGTTCGTCAGGTGGTTTCCCCGGATGTAGCCAATCAAACGAGTCTTTATTTGGAGCAGGTTGTAGCAAATCAAGATAAAGGGACGGGGAAAAAGGCATATTTGAATGGTTATCGAATCGCCGGAAAAACGGGGACAGCGCAAATTGTTGAGCCAGGTGAAAAAGTCTATTCTACAGTTCAGTACAACATATCCTTTATTGGTTATGCACCTGTTGAAGACCCGAAAATTTTAATCGCAATAATGTCAGAAGAACCTGACATTGGCGGAGATTATCATCGCGGCAGTGAAGTGTGGTATCCGGTTTTTAGGGATGTTATGTCACAAAGCTTGCGCTATATGGGGATTACATCGACTGCCGCGAGTTCGAAAACTTCGATCGATGAACCGATCAAAACGATTCCTGATCTCAGCAATGCAACACTTGCTTCAGCAAAAAGCATGTTGTATCAAATGGGCTTGCAAGCGCAAGTGTTTGGTAAGGGCGGGAAGGTTGTTAAGCAGTATCCTTTGCCTAATACGGAAATATCGATGACTCAGCAGGTTTATATTACAACGGAAGCCAATATGCAAGCCATTCCTGATTTTAAGGGTAAATCTTTGCGTGATGCATTGGAGGTTTGTTCATTACTTGAATTACAATGTAAAGTATCCGGCGAGGGTTATGTAACAACGCAGACAGTTGCCGGCGAAGGGGCACAGCAGATAATAACGCTTGAGCTTCATCCTCTAAGTGAGGTGATTCCAGAGCCCGTAGCAACTGTTAATCCAACGTCTGAACCAAAAACAGATACGAAGAAGGAAGTAACCGCTGCTTCTGCGAAAAAGAGCAAAAAAGTAGCTCACTAACGAAGGCAGGCTTGTTCTATCCTTGGTTTGTCCCGAATAGTCATGATATGAAAACGATCTTGACGAACGGGCAAGGGGGCAGCTTTGATGCGGGTTTCGAATACTACGGTACGACGCAGGCTATGGTTGGCATTGTTGGCAGGGACATTGATTTTTTTGGCATTAGTGTTACGATTGGCCTATGTGCAATTATGGATAGGTCCAGAGCTCACGCAAAAGGCGGAGGATTCCTGGCGCAGAAATATCCCCTTCGAGGCTAAAAGGGGAGAAATTTTGGATCGTAATGGAGTTAAGCTTGCTTATAATATCAGCTCTCCTTCGATAATGGCCATTCCTGCGCAAGTGAAGGATGCACGCAGCACAGCTGCACAAATTGCTCGCATTTTACAAACGTCGGAAGAAACGGTCTACGGACAAATTTCGAAAAAAACCTTAATTTCACGGATACAACCCGGAGGACGGAAAATAACAGCGGATAAGGCACAGGAAATTCGTAATTTGAAGCTTCCAGGCATTGTAGTAGCAGAGGATAATAAAAGATATTATCCCTTTGGCGAATTAGCAGCCCATACGCTGGGGATTACGGGGATTGATAATCAAGGGCTTACAGGAATTGAGGCCACCTATGATAAACGGTTAACCGGTATTCAAGGAAGCGTTTCATACCTTGCGGATGCTGCAGGCAGACAAATGCCTAATTCCTCGGACCAATTTACGAAGCCGAAGGACGGACTGAACTTGGAATTGACGATCGATCGTTATTTGCAATCGGTCATGGAGCGTGAATTGGATCAGGCAATGATTCATTATCAAGCCAAGGATGTTATTGGTATTATGATGGACCCGAATAACGGAGAAATTCTGGCCATGGCAAGCAGGCCGTCGTTCGATCCGACTCATTTTAAAGATTTTCCTTCAGAAGTGTATAATCGGAATTTACCTATCTGGATGACTTATGAACCAGGCTCTACTTTTAAAATCATTACCTTGGCTGCCGCGCTGCAGGAGAAAAAAATTGACTTGAATAATGAAATGTTTCATGATCCGGGATCAATTGAAGTAGCTGGAGCTCGCCTTCGCTGTTGGAAAAGAGGCGGTCATGGCAGTGAAACATTTCTCGAGGTTGTGCAAAATTCATGTAACCCCGGCTTTGTTGTCATGGGTCAACGTTTGGGTAAGGATACGTTATTCGACTATATTCACCGTTTCGGTTTCGGCAAAAAAACGGGAATAGATATAGGCGGCGAAGAAAATGGTATCCTCTTTAAACCATCCAAAGTAGGACCCGTAGAACTGGCAACAACCTCATTTGGGCAAGGGGTATCTGTTACACCTATTCAACAGATTACCGCCGTATCTGCAGCGATAAATGGCGGCAAGCTGTTTAAACCGCATATTGCGAAGGCTTGGTATCAGCCTGAAACGAATCAAATGCTGGAAGCCGTTAAACCAGAGCTCGTTGGAAATGTAATTTCCGAACAAACCTCCAAGCAGGTGAGGGATGCATTGGAAAGCGTTGTAGCCAAAGGGACAGGACGTAATGCCTTTCTTGACGGTTATCGTGTGGGAGGGAAAACAGGTACGGCGCAAAAAGTCGTCAACGGTTATTACTCTGCCGATGAACATATTGTTTCCTTTGTAGCCTTTGCCCCTGCGGATAACCCTAAAGTAGTGATATATATCGCGGTAGATAATCCGCAAGGTCTTCAGTTCGGTGGTTTAATTGCCGCTCCTATCGTCAAAAATATTATGGGTGATGCTTTGCATTATATGAAGGTTGAGCCGAGTAAGGATCAGTTAACGAAAGATTATCGTTACGGTGAAGCTTCAATCGTTGAGGTACCTGATCTAGTGGGAAGAACGGTAAGCGATATTTATGAGGATTTAGATGCGGATTTTTTACTGGCAAAATCAGGTCAAGGAGATACCGTAATCAGTCAAGCGCCAAAGCCTGGAACAAGAGTGGATCAAGGCTCAACGATTCGAATTTTTTTAGCAAACGCACCACCGGACAGCGGAAAGGATTCAAAATAGGCTTATGCATACGATGCAAGTTTTGCAAAGAACGCAAAACTTTAAGGAGGAACTTATGAAACTTAGTGAATTGGCTTCGCTTTTTGCGATATCTACGAATCCATCGAATAGTGATGTGGAATTTTCAGGAATTCAAACGGATTCCCGTAAAGTTAAGCAAGGAGACTTGTTTATTTGTATAATCGGTCTGACGACTGACGGTCATCGCTATGTGGATAAGGCCATTGAGCTAGGTGCCGTGGCAATCGCAGCTGAAAGCAGGGTGGAAGCGACTGTTCCTGTTTTATACGTGAAAGATTCGCGGTTCGCGATGGCGGTCATTGCCAACCATTTTTATCGTTACCCAAGCCAGGAAATGAAATTGATCGGGGTAACAGGTACAAATGGCAAAACGACCACGACCTTTATTATTGAGCAAATCTTACGGGAACAAGGGTTTCAAACGGGTTTGATGGGTACGATTCAGATGAAAATGGGCACGGAAACATTAGAAACAGAAAATACGACGCAGGAATCGTTAGATTTGCAGCATAATTTGCGCAAAATGCGTGATCTGAATACAGATTATTGCGTTATGGAGGTGTCTAGTCACGCCATTGCTATGGGTCGTGTCAAGGGCTGTGATTTTCGCACCGCAATTTTCACAAATCTAACACAAGATCATTTGGATTATCATCGGACGATGGAAAATTATAAAGAGGTCAAAGGACTCTTTTTTGCAAGATTAGGTAATAAGTACAGCGCGGATGTCAGCAAACGCAAATACGCCGTTTTAAACGCTGATGATCCGGCTTCCGCTCACTATGCGGAAATGACTTCAGCTGAAGTAGTGACCTATGGAATTGAAAATAATGCGGATGTGAAAGCATCCGATATTCAAATAACAGCATTGGGAACAAAGTTTTTTTTAACTAGTTTTTGCGGAAATACTGAAATCAGTCTGCAATTAATCGGTAAGTTTAACGTGTATAATGCATTAGGGGCAATTGCCGCGACTTTACTGGAAGGTGTACCTTTGGAACAGATTAAGAATAGTTTAGAGGGGATGGCGATTGTTCCGGGTCGAATGGAGCCTGTAGTAGAGGGGCAAAGCTTTCTGGTTGCGGTGGATTATTCTCATACGCCGGATGGTTTGGAAAATGCACTGACAACGATCCGTGAATTTGCCCAAGGAAGGGTGATCACCGTATTTGGCTGCGGCGGAGATAGAGACAAAGGAAAACGACCGAAAATGGGCAAAATCGCCGCCGAATACAGCGATTATGTTTATGTGACTTCAGACAACCCGCGGACGGAGAATCCAGAGCATATTTTATTGGATATTGAACCGGGAGTATTAGAAGCTGGTTTTTCTGATCATCGCTATGAAATGATCGTAGATCGCAAGGCTGCGATAAAAAAAGCTATTGAAATGGCAAGCTCGAACGATGTAGTATTAATAGCGGGTAAAGGACATGAAACCTATCAAATCATTAATGGCAATAAAATGCATTTTGATGATCGAGAAGAGGCTAGAGAAGCGATAAGGGGATTGAGAAAGTGATTAAACGTTCGTTTCAGTATGTTGTGCGAGCGATCGACGGCCAAGTAATCGCAGGGTCGGAAGATTCGTTTCAAATTCAAGGCGTTTCTACAGATACCAGAACCATTCAACCCGGGAATTTATTTATTCCCTTGGATATAGGCAATCATTTCGACGGACATCAATTTGTCCGTGAGGCTTTTGCTAAAGGAGCCGTGGCCGCTTTGTGGCAAAAGGATCGTTTGGATCCGCCGCAGGATGTGCCGCTTATTTATGTTGACAATACGTTAGCTGCACTTCAGGAATTAGCCAGAGCGTATCGCAATGAGCTTGCGGTGCGGATCATCGGGATTACCGGCAGTAATGGCAAAACAACAACCAAGGATATGACCGCAGCGATACTTGCGTCAACCTATCGTGTCCATAAAACGAGCGGTAATTTAAATAACCACATCGGCTTGCCGTTAACTCTTTTACAAATGTCAGATCATTCCGAAGTTGCCGTTATTGAAATGGGCATGAGCGGTCGCGGTGAAATTGAATTTTTGTCCAAACTTGCCGCACCAGATGTTGTGGTTGTTACCAATGTTGGAGAATCGCATTTATTGCAGCTGGGATCGCGAAAAGAAATCGCTAAAGCCAAGCTGGAAATTTTATCAGGACTCAAATCAGGAGGATTATTCATTTATAATGGGGATGAACCTTTACTTGAGCAAATGCTGCCAGAAATGGAGCATCCAGCAGAGATGCTGCGGCTTCGTTTTGGCTCGGCAACGAACAATGATTTGTACCCAACAGCGATTTTGGCAGAACAGGAAGGCACCTTTTTTCAATTAAATACAGAGAACACTGCAAATTATTATGTGCCTGTTTTAGGTCATCATAATGTGATTAATGCGTTAGCGGCGATTGCGGTTGGCAAATATATGGGCGTTCAAGATGCTGACATCGTCAATGGATTACGCTCGTTGGAAATGGCTAGTATGCGAATTGAGCGAGTGCTGACAGCCAATCATGTGATGATTTTAAATGATGCTTACAATGCCAGTCCTACTTCGATGAGGGCAGCGATTCAACTGCTTGCGGAAATGAAAGGGTTTGATCGTAAAATCATTGTGCTAGGCGACATGCTAGAGCTAGGCAAGGATGAAATTGCTTTTCACCAAAACATGGGTCGCGAGCTGAATCCTCAAACGATTGATTTCGTCTATACGTATGGTTCGCTGGCCAGACATATCGCTGAAGAAGCGAGAAACAATTATGCGGGCGATAAGGTGAAATGGTTTTCTGATAAAAAAGAAATGATTCAGCAATTGAAAGCGAATGTGGTTGAAGGAGATCTGGTTTTAGTTAAAGCATCGCGTGGAATGAAGCTGGAGGAAGTGGTTTACGCGTTGAAGGAAGGTGTATTATGATTGATTTTAAAGAAGTTTTATTTCCTCTGGTGATTACCTTTTTAATTACTATGTTCATCGCGCCCCTATTAATTCCTTTTTTAAAGCGATTGAAATTCGGGCAGCAAATTCGCACAGACGGCCCTCAAGGTCATTTGAAAAAAGCAGGAACGCCAACCATGGGTGGAATCATCATCCTGATTGCATTGGCGCTTGCGGCACTTAAATTCGTTGAAAAAGATTCCGAGTTGATCGTTTTATTAGTGGCAACGCTAGGCTCCGGACTTATTGGTTTTTTAGATGATTATATTAAAATCGTATTTAAACGTTCCTTAGGACTAACGGCAAAGCAAAAGCTGGTTGGTCAGCTTTTGGTTTCCGCGATAGTTTGTTATTATTTAATTCAAATGGGTCATTCTACGGATTTGCATGTGCCCTATTTCGATTGGACGATCTCGTTAGGCTGGCTCTATTTTCCATTTGTTGCTTTTTTAATGCTCGGAACAACTAACGCAGTTAATTTTACCGATGGTTTAGATGGGCTTTTGGCAGGAACAGCTGCAGTTGCTTTCGGTGCTTATGTCATTCTTGCGATGAAGACCCATAGTCCGGAAGCAGCGATTTTTTCAGCGATTATGATTGGTGCTGTGCTTGGTTTCCTTGTGTTTAACGCGCACCCCGCAAAAGTATTTATGGGAGATACTGGCTCGCTAGGTATAGGCGGGGGTTTGGTAGCAGTTGCAATTCTGACTAAAGAAGAATTATTGCTTGCCGTTATTGGCGGTGTGTTCTTATTTGAAATTTTGTCTGTGATCATTCAGGTGATTTCTTTTAAAACAAGAGGGAAGCGTGTTTTTAAAATGAGTCCGATCCACCATCACTTTGAATTGGTAGGCTGGTCGGAATGGCGAGTCGTCACAACATTTTGGATTGCAGGCATAGTGGTTGCTGTGCTTGGACTCTATATGAACGGAGTGTTTTAGCATGAAGCATCCTAACCATTACAAGGACAAGCAGGTAGTTGTCTTGGGGTTGGCCAAAAGCGGTGTAGCAGTAGCGAAGCTGCTTGATGAAGCGGGAGCTGTTGTAACAGTTAATGATAAAAAAGAACGAAGCTTATGCCCCGAGGCTGATTTATTAGAAGCGCGGGGTATTGCTGTTATTTGTGGTGAGCATCCAGCAACACTAATTCATCCTGGAGTAGCGCTTGTAGTCAAAAATCCCGGTATCCCATATACGGTTGTGCCTATAGTTCAAGCGGAACAATGGGGGATTGAGATCGTCAGCGAGGTGGAGGTAGCTTTTCATATTTGCAAAGCACCGATGATTGGAATTACAGGTTCGAATGGAAAGACTACGACCACCACCTGGATTGGCAAAATGTTAGAGGCTGCCGAGCTTTTGCCTATTGTCGCAGGAAATATCGGACGCGCTCTTTGCGAGGCTGCGGAAGAAGCGACTGCTGATCATACCATGGTGGTTGAATTAAGCAGCTTTCAGTTGAAGGGAACACAACAGTTTAAACCTCATATTGCCTGTTTATTGAATGTGTATGAGACACATTTGGACTACCATGGCACGATGGAGGATTATATTGCTTCCAAAGCGAAGCTTTTTGTCAACCAGACGGAAGAAGACATTGCTGTAATCAATTGGGATGATGTAGAGTGCCGCAAGCTTCTTCCGCGGTTGAGAGCGAAGTTAATTCCCTTCTCTACGCGTGAAACACTAGAGTGTGGCGTATTTTTGCAAGAATTAATTCCGGGTGAAGAAATGATTGTTTATCGCGAACAACCGAATGTACCGGCAAAGTCGATTATTTCTGTAGCGCAGCTTGGCATTCCGGGACGTCATAATGTGGAAAATGCGTTAGCAGCAACCGCAGTTGCTTTGGCCTGCGATATTTCGCTGCAAGTGATTGCCAACGTGCTTCACGATTTCCGGGGCGTAGAGCACCGTTTGGAATTTGTCTCAATCCGAGGTGAAGTAACGTTTATCAACGGTTCTAAAGCTACCAACCCTGCGGCAACGATCAAAGATTTAGAATCGTTCGAACGTCCCATTGTATTAATTGCCGGTGGTTTAGATCGCGGAATGGATTATGGCGCTTTATTGCCTTATTTTCGCCAAAAGCTCAGAGCGATTGTCACGCTTGGTGAAACTCAGGGGAAATTGAACGGTATCGCTGAACAAGCGGGCGTTAAATTCATTCGCTCTATCGAAAATTTAAGCACCTCTATGGAGACATTGACTGAAGCTGTGCGCATTGCCAGTTGCTTGGCGGAGGCAGGCGATATTGTTTTGCTTTCTCCTGCATGCGCCAGCTGGGATATGTTTGCTTCCTATGAAGAGCGAGGACGCATTTTTAAACAAGCTGTGCATAACCTTTAACAAGGGGGAGCCAAGCTTTTCGTTTTGACTGCCCACATTGGATGTTAGAGGTGTCGGGTGATGGTTAAAGCACGTTATACTGCGGATTCGCTCATTATTTTGTCGACTCTGCTTTTACTGGTTATTGGGATTGTCATGGTTTATAGCGCAAGTGCGGTGGTTGCTTTCCATGATTTTGGCGATTCGTATTATTATTTGAAACGTCAGCTCTTTTTTGCAGTTTTAGGGGTCATTGCAATGATAGTCACGATGAATGTAGATTATCGAGTATGGAAAAAACATGCCCGAATCGGGCTCATTGTCGGATTTATCCTGCTTGTTATTGTTTTGATTCCGGGTATTGGTATTGTCAGAGGCGGAGCGCGAAGCTGGCTTGGCATCGGTTCCTTTGGCATTCAACCCTCTGAATTTATAAAAATAGTTGTGATCATCTTTTTAGCGAAAATGCTTTCTGAAGAGCATTCGCAAATCACCCTTTTTATCAGAGGACTGCTGCCACCGCTGCTCATTATGGGTTTAGCTTTCGGTTTAATTATGCTGCAGCCGGATTTAGGCACAGGAACCGTTTTAGTAGGCGCTTCGCTGCTAATTATTTATGTAGCCGGGGCAAGAATGCTGCACTTAAATATGCTGGGTTTGCTCGGTGTCAGCGGTTTAGTTGGTTTAATTATCGCCGAGCCCTATCGCTTGAAAAGAATCACCGGCTTTCTTGATCCATGGAAATATCCGCTTGATTCAGGCTACCAAATAATTCAATCGCTCTATGCAATCGGACCTGGAAGATTAGTCGGACTCGGTTTAGGCAACAGCTTACAGAAATATAGCTACCTGCCTGAACCGCAAACGGATTTTATTTTTTCAATATTAGCTGAAGAGCTTGGCTTCATTGGTGGAGCTTTCGTGCTATCATTATTTATGATCCTGGTCTGGCGGGGAATACGTACAGCGATCGTAGCGCCGGATAAGTTTGGAAGTTTACTTGCGACTGGGATTATTGGTATGATCGCTGTGCAGGTCATTATCAACATTGGCGTTGTTATCGGCATGTTTCCAGTAACAGGTATTACATTGCCGCTCATAAGTGCTGGAGGCTCATCACTGACCTTGATGCTTACAGCCATCGGTATTTTATTGAACATATCACGATATGCGAGGTGAGGATGACATGCGAATTGCATTAAGTGGCGGGGGAACAGGAGGTCATGTTTATCCCGCGATTGCGATAGTTGAGCAGTGCCTGCGTGAGTATCCGCAAGCTCAGTTTCTATATATCGGCACAGATTCAGGGCTGGAAAAGGAGATCGTCACTAAATCAGAACTCCCCATCTCTTTTGAATCGATCCATATTACTGGGTTTCGGCGTAAGATTTCTATCGATAACTTAAAAACAATTCTGCGGTTTTTTCGTGGATCCAATCGTGCCAAGAAGCTGCTAAAGCAGTTTAAACCTGATATCGTAATTGGTACCGGAGGCTATGTTTGTGGTCCGGTTGTTTATGCCGCAGCGAAATTGGGCATACCGACAATAATCCATGAACAGAATGTACTGCCTGGGCTGACGAATCGTTTTTTAAGCCGATATGCTGCTACGGTCGCTGTTAGCTTCAAAGGCTCGGAGGCCAAATTTCCTAAGGCAAAGCGAGTGATATTCACTGGAAATCCGCGAGCCACTACGGTTGCTTTTGCGGATGCGGCCAAAGGAAGAGCTTCCTTAGGCTTATCGGCCCAAGATAAGCTTGTGGTCATCGTTGGCGGGAGCCGCGGAGCACAAGCGATCAACGAAGTTATGGTCCAAATTTCATCGATGCTTTCCCGTCTGCCGGATGTCCATTTTGTCTGCATTACAGGCAATACACAATATGAATCCACTATGCAACGAATTCAAGCACAACAACATTCAGATCTGGATCGCTTTCATGTAGTACCGTACATTCATAATATGCCTGAAGTTTTGGCAGCGACTTCCTTGATTATTAATCGTGCGGGGGCCTCATTTCTCGCTGAGATAACCGGATTAGGGATTCCATCCATCCTTATTCCTTCGCCGTATGTCACCAATAACCATCAAGAAGCCAATGCAAGATGGCTTGAAAAGGAAAAGGCGGCAGAGGTTGTTTTAGAACGGGATTTAACAGGAGAAGGCTTATTTGCGCTTATTGAAAAAATAGTCAATGATCCGATTCGCTGTGAATTTATGTCCAAGCAGTCGAAGCGAATGGGAAATCGTGAAGCGGCTCAGATTTTTGTACAAGAAATAACCAGATTGTGTTCCAAATAATAGGCGTTTGTCACACTCTTGATGATTTTACATAAAATACTTTATAACCGTGGCAAACACCTTTTTTCCGAAAAATATGGAATGCATGCGAAACTGGCCGATTTGCGGAAATCTGTATTTTGAACTGAAGATGTTTGTGAAGGAGGTTTAACCCATGCTGCAGATCATCACTGAATTGCAAGCTGCACAAGTAGGCGAAATCCGCTTGAATGAAACGCTAGCCCCATATACCACCTGGAAGATTGGCGGTCCCGCAGATGCGCTTGTCATTCCCGAAACAAAGCGAAAATTAATCGAAACCATCAAACTGCTGAACAGCCGTCAAACCCCGTGGTTTGTGATCGGACGTGGTTCAAATTTGCTTGTGGGCGACAACGGCTTTCGAGGCGTTGTTATAAAAATCCACGAAGTTTTGGAGAATATTCGTTTTGAAGGGACACTTGTCTATGCGGGGGCTGCTTGTTCTTTCGTCAAGCTTTCAAGGCTGGCGGCCAAAGAAGGATTGACTGGCTTGGAATTTGCAGGGGGGATTCCAGGCAGTGTAGGGGGAGCCGTTTACATGAATGCGGGGGCTCATGGGTCAGACGTATCGCATATTCTGAAAGAAGCGGAAGTTCTGCTCCAATCAGGAGAAACCGTTGTGATGCAAAAAGAAGACTTGCAATATGCATATCGACATTCTCTGCTCCATCTGCTGCCAGGCATTGTAACGGAAGCTGTATTTGAGCTAAGCTATGGGGATCGCAAGGAAATAGCTGGAGCAATGGCGGCTTATCGCGACCGACGCTTACGGACACAGCCTTTACAGATGGCCTGTGCCGGCAGTGTGTTTCGTAACCCGCAAAACAATTATGCTGCAAAGCTGATTGAGACCGCGGGATTAAAAGGATTACGTGTTGGTGGAGCTGAGGTGTCAACTCAGCATGCTAATTTTATTGTTAACACTGGGCGAGCTACAGCACAAGACGTTCTTGCATTGATCGAACAAATTCAAGCTGCAATTCAGCAACAGTTCGGTATAGATTTAATGCCGGAAGTGCTCGTTGTGGGTGATATCGATACCAAGCTATCAAGCCAAAACTGACTGCTTAGCCCAGTAAATGCCTGGGAGGTGTAGCATTGGATAAATTGGTTATCGAAGGTGGGAGACCTCTCTCGGGAACCATTCGAATACACGGCGCGAAAAATGCGGCATTACCCATCCTTGCCGCAAGCATAATGGCGGGTGGAAAACATACGCTCGAGAATGTACCCGACCTGTTGGATATTCGGGTCATGCTGAACATCCTCCGCGCTCTAGGTTGTCGCGCAGAGCATATCGAGGAAACCGTGCATTTGGATATGTCATCACTAAACAGCAATCACATTCCTGAAGTCTTAATGACACAAATGCGTTCATCCATATTCTTAATGGGTCCTTTATTGGCCCGGTTCGGAAAAGTGCAAGTATATCAACCGGGCGGCTGCGCCATCGGCGAAAGAAAAATTAATTTACATTTGCATGGGCTGCAGCAGCTCGGCGCAGTTATAGAAGAAATTGGAAATACAATCGTTTGTTATGCGGATCGGTTGATTGGAACGGAAATCATCCTCGATTTTCCGAGCGTGGGAGCTACGGAAAATATTATGATGGCGGCAACGATGGCCGAGGGTATAACGACGCTTCATAATGCCGCGCGTGAACCGGAAATTCAAGATTTGCAAAACTTTTTAAATCAAATGGGTGCGAATATCATTGGTGCAGGTACAAGTACGATCACCATTGAAGGAGTAAAGCATTTAACTCCTTGTTTGTATCGGATCATACCGGATCGAATTGTCGCTGGAACCTTTATGGTTGCCGCCGCAGTGACAAGAGGAAATGTTACATTGGAAAATGTGTGTCCCGCACATTTAACATCGGTTATTCATGTATTGAAACGGGCGGGCGTACAAATTAACATCGATGGCGATATGATTAATATAAATTGCCGTTCAAGACCAAAGCGAGTAGAGCGGATTGTTACCTCTCCTTATCCTTCATTTCCAACGGATCTACAGTCCCAAATTATGGTGCTATTAACACTCGCAGAAGGATTAAGCATTATTAAAGAAACTATTTTTGAAGGCAGATATAAGCATGTCGATGAGCTTGCCAGAATGGGAGCGGATATTCGCGTAGATTTGAATGCGGCCTTTATCCGCGGTGTCCCGCGATTATATGGTGCAACCGTCGAAGCGACGGATTTAAGGGCTGGTGCGGCTTTAGTCATTGCAGGCTTGGCTGCGCACGGAACGACCATTGTTGAGCAAATTCATCATATTGATAGAGGATATGATAGAATTGAAATCATGCTGAGCCGATTAGGTGCAGCAATCAGCAGGCAGCCTGTAAGTAGTAGAAAGCATTTAACCATTTAAAGTTCTCAACTTTACAACCCGCTTTTGAAATTGCATGCTGACTACAGCACTAGGGCAGAGCATGCCATTTCAAGTGCGGGTGTAAAATTTTGCTCTAAGTCGCATTAGTATAGCAGAGTAAGGAAGGTGTTATTTTGACCGGTGAAAATAATCAAATGCCCGTTTTGAAGCCAGAAAAAATTAAAAAACGCGGCAGCCGCAAATTACTCTATTTGCTGATCGGATTGTTTATGATTATCTTAATTATCTTATTTTTCCGCTCGTCTATCAGTAAGGTTGCGACCATCCATATCACAGGATTTGAGCTTGTAAGTGAAGCGTCGATTGGACAAGCTGCTCATATTTCCGTAGGCGATTCCTATTTCTATATATTTCCATCTGCTATTGAAAAACGCGTCAAAACATTGAAAACGATCGAGTCGGTAAAGGTTACGAAAAAATTTCCCGGACTTGTGCGAATAGATGTAAAAGAGTATCCAAGAGTTGCTTTCCAATTGACAGAAGACGGTACCACAGAAGCTTTGTTAGCGGATGGAAGCAATGTAAGTATTAAAGGACTATCTCTGCCGATGGACAAGCCGATCATTTCCAATTGGAAGGATGGAGATCCGCTGAAAAATAAGCTTTGCAGTGTGCTGGCACAAATTCCTCCCGCATTACTTTCCGATTTGTCTGAAATTAAGCCAAACCCGTCCACTGCTTATCCGGATAAAATAAAAATGTACACTCGTTCGCAATTTGAAGTCGATATTACGATTGGAAACATGGTAGAGAAAATTCCTTATTTAAGCGCGATGATCAATGATGCTAAAGAAAAATTTAACTCTAATTCAGGGGTCATATCCTTACTTGATTCTGATTACGGTAAACTATTTGACAAAGATCAGAAGATCATCGGTGATAAGGCAACTCCATTGCCTACAGCTACGCCTAAGCCAACATCTAAACCTACGGCAAAGCCAACAGCTAAACCAACAATAAAACCAACGGCGAAGCCGACACCAAATCCTTCCGTTTCCCCAACTCAATGACCTAATATTAAAAATAGTTGCAATACTCATAAGCTGTGTTTTTGCATCGTGCAAAAATCATAGCTTTTTTATTGTATGGATATAATTTGAACGGAATCAATTCAAGATAATAATGCACATGATTGCAATAATATTGCACATCGTAAGCTTATGAGACGGGTCATATAATTTAATGTAATACTATTTTATTCTAAGGGAGGTAAGGCAAGTGGGGCATAAGAGGCTTGCGTTCATAATATGAGCTTTTGTTTTATAATCTTTTTTTGTAAACGCTAACATTATCAAAATAGAATTAGGGAGGTATTCATATTTTTATGAAACGAATTAAACATTTTATTGCCCTATGTATGACTGTACTTTTATTGTCACCTTTATCTGTTCATGCATCGAACCTATCACCTTATACTCAAGGAGATGGCAGCAACGCTGCAACTCTAACGAGTACTGTTACCAGTGTAATCTATGATGGCGTTACAGGTGCTTCCTATGATACCGTTACGGAATCATCCTATATTCGCATCAAGAATAAATGGAAAAGCAATTATTTATATGAAGCTTCCGACGGAACTGTAAGATACGGTTTTACCGGTATTACGGATCAAACCTCGGAATGGATGCTTGAGACATCCGGTAGTTATCAACGAATCAAAAACCGCGCAACCGGGCATTATATTACCTCAGCTCAAGTAACTGCGGCTCAAATCGATTCGAGAAAGGTCGCGTTGACGAGCGAAGCCATCTCCGTCAGCACTACGCAAGATCAATGGATTATCGAGGATGCAAGCAGAGTGGGCTATAAAACAATCAAAAGCGCCACAACACCGACCGCCAATAATTTTCTTCATGAAGAAGACCAGCTTGGCTATGCCCAAATGAGTCTTGGTATTGGGCCGACTTTTGAAAGCCCGCAATGGAAGTTTGAAACGGCTTCGGATATGACGCCCGTACGAATTTTGTCCAAAGCGGGTACTGGCCATTATCTCTTTGAAGATAGCGATGGCTTAGTGAAAAGCGGGAATGTGCCTGTGAATGATGCGAGATCGCATTGGTATATTATATCGGATGACGGCTCTTCGACCATTCGCCTCAAAAACCGAGTCAGCGGCCACTATATTACGCAAAATGCTGCTGCTGACCAACCAACGAATAGTCTAGCGTTAAATAATGCAGCACTGACAACCCAACAATGGAAAATGACTACTAACGCTGCAGATACGGCATGGCTTAATTTTTCCAATGTAGACCATTTATCACCAGCATATTTTCTGATTGCTCCTGCTGATTTTGCCGATCAAACAACTCGTTCGATTGGTATGGATTGGGGTAGAGACGGGAATGGGGATGATCAAAAATGGAAATTTGAGCTAGCTGCAGATGTGAACCCGACACGCATAGTCAACTACACCGAAGCTTCGACTATAACGTCTTATGTTTTCGAAGATAATTTAGGTGTAGTTAAAATCGGAGCCTTAGGCACTACAAATGCGTACTTATGGCTAGTCGAAGAAAAGGACGGTAAAAAAAGGCTGAAGAACCTTTTGACGGGTCATTATATTTCGTCGCAAAATGGATCACAAATGACAGATCCATTACAAAGTTTGGATATTCCAACTAGTGCGCCAACAGATCGGTGGAAGATTGAAGACTCTACCATTTACGATGATTATAAAACCATTCAGAGTGCTGTAAATACATCCAATTATATCAATGTAGCACAGGTGACTAATGCTGTTGTATCCAGCGCTGTTGCACCTGATACTAACCCCACTCAATGGTTGTTTGAGGATCCTTCAGTTGTGGCAGGGGTAGATCAATATGTGCGCATTCAAAGCTCCTGGGATGCAAATTCGCTTTACTTATACGAAGATATTGACGGAAATTTAAAATATGGAAATGCCTCAACAACCGATCAAAAAGCGCAATGGCTTGTTGCGAAATTCGAAGGACGTAAAACGATTCGAAATCGCGCATCGGGACATTATATCAATATGGAAGATATGTCCACGGGTCATATCAGAGTAACCGCTTTAGATTTCACGAACATGACCACGGATCAAAAAAATAAAGCGAAATGGGTTGTTGAAGACATTGGTAGTGGAGTCAAACTCGTTCACAGCGTCAGCGATACAAACAGTGACCCAGACCATCAAAAATTTATTCATGTGCAAAATTTGATCAAATATGCCGAGTACGGTGAAATTAACCGCAATTGGACTAGTGCCCATTGGAATTTTCTCCCTGTAGTAGATGCAGTGAAGACGAATTTCCGCATAAAAAACAAAATCACAGGAGCTTATCTTTATGAAGATACGGCTACCGGTATTGTGAAAAACGGTGCACTTTCCGCAACTAATGCATTATCGCAATGGTTTTTTGAGAGCTCCGCAAATAATACGGTTCGCTTGAAAAATATGTCTACGGGTCACTATATGAATTTGCATACCGCTAACCCTAATACGGATCCAGTATATTCGGAAAATATTGGTGTTGCTAATACAAACCAATGGATAATATCGGACGCGGATGCTGGCTCTAAGTATATTGTGAGTTCTTGGACGGGCGCGCATATATATGCAACGGATGCAACCGGCAATTTATACATTGATTATACTCATTTTGATACTGCGAGCACTCAGGAACAGACGAAGTGGGTTCTTGAGGATGCTCCGGATACTTCAGCTAATTACCGTATAAAAAACAAAATCACGGGAGCCTATCTTTATGAAGACACGACTACCGGTATTGTGAAAAATGGTTCACCGGCTGCAGAAAGCACATTATCACAATGGTTTTTTGAAGATTCTACCAATAATACGGTACGCTTAAAAAGTATGCTTACCGGTCATTATATGAACTTGCATACTGCAAACCCTAATACGGATCCAGTGTATTCGGAAAATATAGATTCCGCTAATACCAACCAATGGAAAATATTAGACGCGGACGCTGGCTCTAAGTATATTGTGAATAATTGGACAAATGCACATTTATATGCGACTGATGCAACCGGCAATCTATACATTGATTATGCGCATTTTGATAATGCGGCTACCCAGGACGAGACGAAGTGGGTTCTTGAAAAGGCGCCGTCTCTTCCGCCTGTCCCTGCCGGATATATTCGGATTGTCAATAATGGGAAATATCTTTACGAATCCAATAGCGGTGTTGTTTTATACGGAGATGTAGCTGCTGATAATGGGTACTCGAATTGGATCGTAGAAAACGATTCGAATACAGGAATTTCGCGTATTAAAAACCGCGAGACCGGTCATTATATGGCGATGAGTACGGACTACAGCTACATTGAGAGTATTGCATCAACCAATGTGAATGATGTCAAGACACAGTGGATTGTTGAAGCTAATGGACCGAGCTTCTTGATTCGCAGTAACAACGGCAGTTATAACGATGAATATATAAACGTTAAAAATGCGGCAGGATATGCGGAGCGGGGACTTTATTCCAACACACTTCCATCGCTTCAGTGGACAGCAGAAGCTGCACCAAGTGTTACTCACACTCCTGCAGTTAGTGTCGATTTAAATAGAAACACAGCGACGAAAGTATTTGATGATTCAAATTATGTAACGATCCTTAATAAATCGACAGGCAAATATCTTATTGAAAATGACGGCACTGTTATGTACAAAGATTTAAAATCGCAAAATAATTTAACCTCACAATGGCTGGTGGAAGACTTTAACGGTCATAAGCTGATCAAAAACCGTTCCACGGGTCACCTAATTGCGATTGAGGGAGATCAAGTGAATATAATAGCTGCTTACAGCGATAAGAATGTTTTAGGATCTCAATGGATGATTGATGATTTCTTGGGCTATAAAAAAATCTCAAGTGCACTTCCATCACATGATTATATTTATCAAAATAGCACAAAAACTTACGTTCAGCATGGCACTGTGAACAGCGATCAGTTAGATACTGAACTCTGGATGTTTACAGAAGTACCCCGCGATATCAGCTATGAAGCAGAAAATGCTTTTATTAGCGGTTCTGTGCAAACAACAAGCAATGGATACGTGAATCACTTCGCCAATACAGGAGATAAAGTAATTTTTGCCGTAAATGCGCAAGCTGATGATCGTTACGATGCAAAAATTCAATATGCCAATCCAACAAGCACCCATCAGACATTAAGCCTGTATGTAAATGGTTTAAAGGTGCAGCAGCTGTCCTTTGCGCCTACAAAAAACGGGAACGCAAAGGCGGTTGTACCGGTTAAACTGCCATTAAGAACAGGCTACAATTCTGTTTCATTAGAGTTGGACAGCACGGACAGCGGGCAAGTGGGTATCAATTCACTTACAGTTCTAAACGATGTGAATATAGCATACAGGGGTGCCAATCAAACTTATATTACGTATGAAGCTGAGAATAGTGATACGAATGGTACACTTATCGGTCCAGCTCGCGCATACCATGAGGTTGCTTCCGAAGCTTCGGGTAGAGAGGCGGTACAGTTAACGGGAACCGCTCAGCACGTTAATTTTACTTTAGCAAAACCGGCAAATTCGCTTGTGCTCCGTTATTCCATTCCAGACGGATCAACGAATGCAAGTGTTGGTTTATATGTGAATGATGCTTTAATTAAAACTATCAATTTAACTTCCAAGTTTGCTTGGGAATACGGAAACTATCCTTGGTCTAAAGATCCGGCTCAGGGCAGCCCGCATCGTTTCTTTGACGAAACGCATGTTCTCATTGGTCAAAATATTCCGGCGGGAGCTAAGATAAGTCTAAGAAAAACGAATGCAAATCCTTCCTACGTTATTATCGACTTTGCCGATATGGAGCAAGCTCCAACCTCTGCATATACCATGCCTGCTGGCTTTATCTCGATAACCGAGCATGGAGCGACTGCGAATGATGGATCAGATGATACGGCAGCTTTAAGAGCAACTATAATTGACGCTAAATCACAACATAAAGGTGTTTGGATCCCGGCGGGTACATTTATAGTTAAGGATGAGGGGGCAGCGAATCCATTAATCTTCCTGGATGATGTAACTATTAGAGGAGCGGGTATGTGGTACACGACCTTGATAGGAGCAAAATTTTATGGAAACGGCAGCAACATCCGCGTTTATGATTTGGCGATTGACGGCGATCTCAATATTCGCGATGACAATGCGCATACCAATGGATTCGAGGGTGCCTTTGGACCTGGTTCAACGATTCAAAGCGTATGGATTGAACATACCAAAACAGGGATGTGGATTACCCGTCCAAAGACAGAATTTGGCTTCAATGGCGATGCCTATACCGATGGATTCTATGTTGCCGGTTTGAGAATTCGCGATACGATGGCGGATGGAATCAACTTCAGCATCAATACGAAAAACAGTATGGTAGAGCAAACCAATGTGCGGTACCCAGGTGACGATGGATTGGCTATGTGGTCCACTTTAACAAGCGGGCATCCGGACGATTATACCGATAACAACACATTCCGTTTCGACACGGTGCAGATGCCTTGGTTAGCCGATAATATGGTAGTGTTTGGCGGTAAAGATAATAAAATGACAGATAATGTGTTAACGGATACGATTAACGCTGGCGGAGGCATAGCGGTATCGACTCGTTTTGATCCGACACCACTGGCTGGTACAACAGTGGTTGAACGCAACACAATGATTCGTGCGGGAAGTCGCGATAATGGTTTGGGATTAAATTTTGGCGCGATTTGGGTATATGCAGATTCTCTCCCAATTAACAGCGACGTCCAAATCAAGGACAATATTGCCTTGAACAGCACGTTCCAAGGGTTGTCCCTTCAAGGAACTTCCTCCACTAACCATGTCTCGATTGATGGTCTAGTCATAGACGGTGCAGGGCTTAATGCTGTTGAAGCGGCTAGTACTGCATCAGGTAACATAACTATGAAAAACTTCACAATCAGGAATGCCAAATTGGGGGCAGTATCCAACAAAGCAGGCTCTAACTTGAATATATCCGATTTGGATACTCTCGTTACGAATATTAGTGTAGCGGCAGCAGGAAATACAACCATGGTATTGAATGGAAGCACACTGCAGATGAATGCAGTAGTCTTACCGGGGAATGCCAGCAACAATGCCGTAACATGGAGTGTTGTATCAGGCACAGGTGCTGCAAGTATAAGCGATCAAGGTCTCTTAACAGCAAAAGAGAACGGTACAGTAACTGTGAAAGCTGCTGCGCAAGATGGATCAGGAATCGTAAGTACGAAGACTATTACTATCTTAGCTGATCCCCAATCCGACCACCATCAACACGACCATCAACACGAGTAACTAATTCAAATACAGACAATTTTATCTTAGAACACATGCTGCAAACGATGAATTTAATCAATAAATAGTAAGATTTCTAGAATAGTCACAAGATCGCCTTATCCCTATCCAAATCAGGATGGGGTAAGGCGATTATTCTTTATTTAAACGAAAATAAAACTACTCATCAGATATAAATAATGGTAAACTTGATTTTATGGGCTACGTAATTTACTAGCCAATTTTTACCTTGCAAAAATTTTGTGAAAAAAAGAGGGAATACAACAACCATGTTGAATATGTACAAAAGCTATATTAAGAACGTTTTAGGAGGTGCCACGGGTTGAGTAACAATGAAGTCATTGTTAGTTTGGACATCGGTACATCCAAAGTACGCACGATTATTGGAGAAGTATCGAACGGATCCATTAATATAATTGGTGTGGGTTCTGCCGATTCGGAAGGCATTCGCAAAGGCGCAATCGTCGATATTGATCAAACGGTTCAATCGATTCGCAATGCAATTGAAAATGCAGAACGCATGGTCGGAGTACAAATATCCGATGTATACGTTGGAATATCGGGCAGTCATATTACCCTTCAAACAAGTCACGGTGTTGTCGCGGTTTCAAACGAAGACAGAGAAATTAGTGAAGAAGATATTGTAAGAGTGCTGCAAGCTGCTAAAGTGATTGCCTTACCGCCTGAACGAGAAATTATCGGTGTTGTACCGAAACAATATTTAGTGGATGGCTTAGAAGGAATCCATGATCCGCGCGGGATGATTGGTGTACGACTTGAAGTTGAGGCTACAATCATTACGGGTGCTAAAACGGCCATTCATAATCTTCGCCGTGTTGTGGATAAATCCGGGCTGAATGCATCCAGTTTAATTTTGATGTCCCTCGCAGCGGGGCAATTGACATTGTCCAAGGATGAGAAGTCCATTGGAACAGTAATGGTAGATATCGGTGCAGGCGCTACAACTATTGCTGTATTTGAGAACGGTGCCATTGCCGCTACTTCCACATTACCTATTGGCGGAGAGTTCATAACCAATGATATTTCGATCGGTTTGCATACTCAGATGGAACATGCCGAGAAGATGAAGCTTAAATTTGGCTGCGCATTGATTGATATTGCTGCACCTGAACAAGGTTTTAAAGTGCCGAGAATCGGCAGTAATGTTGAAAAAGAATTCACGCAGGTGGAGTTAGCCAGTATCATTGAACCTAGAGTTCAGGAAATATTTCAACTGATTCGCACCGAAGTATATCGTTTAGGCTACGGAGACGCACCCGGTGGTTATGTTCTCACAGGGGGTACGGTTTCAATGCCGGGTATGTTAGCTCATGCACAATCTGAACTCGCCGCTTCGGTTAGAATTGCCATACCTGATTATATTGGTGTACGTGATCCTTCATTTACAAGTGGGGTAGGTATCATTCAATTTGTTTCCAAATCCGTCAAAAATCGGAGCGTTGCTTATGTGAAAAACATAACAGCCAAAAAATCAGATACCGGAAAAGCAAACCTGATTGAAAAATTTAAAAATTGGTTAAGTGACTATATTTAGAAGCTTTTGTGAGGAGGATAGTAATCGCTATGTTGGAATTCGATGTAGATGTGGATCAAATGGCTAAAATTATAGTAATCGGAGTTGGCGGTGGCGGCAGTAATGCGGTTAATCGTATGATTGAGAATGGGATTCAAGGTGTAGGATTCATTACCGTGAATACCGATGCGCAGGCATTAAACTTAGCGAAGTCAGATATCAAATTGAAAATTGGCGAAAAGCTTACGCGAGGTTTGGGTGCAGGAGCAAATCCAGAAGTAGGGAAAAAAGCTGCTGAAGAGTCACGAGAAGCCATTATTCAGGTGATTAAAGGCGCAGATTTAGTTTTCGTAACTGCAGGCATGGGAGGCGGCACGGGTACAGGAGCTGCACCAGTTATTGCTGAAATTGCTAAGGAGTGTGGAGCGCTTACTGTTGGCGTTGTAACACGCCCCTTTACGTTTGAAGGTCGTAAGCGTGCTGCGCATGCCGATCAAGGAATTGCTGCATTAAAAGAAAAAGTGGATACATTAATCGTCATTCCGAATGATCGATTATTGGAGATTGTGGATAAGAAAACACCAATGATTGAAGCATTCCGTGAAGCGGATAATGTTCTACGCCAAGGTGTTCAAGGGATTTCTGACTTAATTATGGTTCCTGGTTTAATTAACCTGGATTTTGCCGATGTGAAAACAATTATGTCGGAGCGTGGGTCCGCATTAATGGGGATTGGCATAGCTTCAGGAGAAAATCGCGCAGCGGAAGCTGCGAAAAAAGCGATTATGAGCCCGCTTTTGGAAACTTCGATTGAGGGAGCTCGCGGTGTGATTATGAACATTACCGGCGGTTCTAATCTTAGCCTTTATGAAGTGAATGAGGCTGCTGAAATTGTAATTGCCGCATCTGATCCAGAAGTAAACGTTATTTTTGGAGCCATTATTGATGAGAACATGAAGGAAGAAATTAAGGTAACCGTAATTGCAACGGGCTTTGAACACAAAATTAGCAGTTCCCCGATTCGTCGTCCGGCTTCGCAAGTACAACCAGAGCCTACAGAAGCGAAGGTGCAGAATTTGCGTCCTTTTGGAGCGCAAGCAACAAACGATCAATTGGATATTCCGACATTCTTACGTAATCGTGGTAAAAATAGCATGAACGATTGATTTATGATTATTTACTGAAACTTTTCAAGCTAAGCCCTTAACGTTCTTTTGAACGTTAAGGGCTTTTTTTCGACAAAAAAACCCATAAATGTAAGGCGGATTTAGACAGACTTCGTAAAGTGAAACCGATATACTGAACTCATTCATCGCAAGAGGCGTGTCTGCTGCAGAGAGTTAAGTTCGGGAGGCTTCGATGATGATTGTTTATGTAGATCTTATTTTTTTTATGAATTTTGCAATTGACGGTGCATTGTTACTAGCAACTGCTTGGACACAAAAAATTAAGGTGAAGGGTTGGAGAGTTGTTGCAGGCGCCGGAATTGGCGCTGCTTATGTTATTTTTATGCTTTTTCCTCAAATGTCTTTTTTATTTACGTTCCTAGTAAAATTCGGATTTTCCATTCTCATGCTATGCTCTACTTTTGGTTTTGGACGATTTAAGAGATTTGCCCGAATTCTGGGTGCTTTTTATCTAGTTAATTTCGTCGCGGCAGGTGGTATTTTAGGGATACATTATTTTCTGCTTTCCTCGAATGATGTGATGAATGGCATATGGTTTACTCATTCAGGCGGGCTTGCCTTTGGACTTCAAGTTGGATTGGGATTTGTGTTTCTTGTTTTATTAGGAACGCTTTGGTTTTATGTGCGGATGTCACGAATGTCACTGAAAAGAGAAGAAGTGTTAACTTGGATTACGGACGTAACCGTTTATGTGGATTCTCATATATTTACCTGCAAAGGATTAATTGATACGGGCAACCGCTTGTACGATCCTTTAACCCAAATGCCCGTTATGGTGGTTGAAGCGGAGACATGGAAAGCTTATTTACCTGAGGCTTGGTTAAAGTGCATACAACAGTCTGAAGTGGAACAAATATTTGTTCACTTGGATCATGTGGATTTTCAAGGTCAGGAAAGATTAAGGCTTATCCCGTTTCGTGGAATTAACAAAAGTGGACAATTTATGTTAGCGATAAAACCGGATCAAGTGGTTGTGCAGTTCAATGATCGTCAGATGACAACAAGCAAAGTGCTCGTCGGCTTTGATGGCGGAAGACTAAGCTCTGATAATGCTTATCAAGCCATATTGCATCCAGCATTAATCGAAACGAATGAATAATTTGCAGCTGCTTGCGAAGCCAGTTTGCAAAGCAAACTTTTAGGAGGAAAAATAGACATGGTTTATCGGTGGAAACTATTGCTGCAATGGCGGTATTATCGATTTTTATTGCTGATGGGATTGAAGAATAATGAAATCTATTATATCGGTGGAAGCGAGGCGCTGCCGCCGCCGTTAACGCGTGAGGAAGAAGAGTTTTTATTGCAAAAGCTTACCTCAGGGGATTCGGCTATTCGTGCTATGTTAATTGAACGTAACCTTCGTCTTGTTGTTTATATTGCAAGAAAGTTTGAGAATACGGGGATCAACATCGAAGATTTGGTTTCGATTGGAGCCATTGGTTTAATAAAGGCGGTGAACACGTTTGATCCAGAAAAAAAGATCAAGCTAGCTACTTACGCCTCCCGGTGCATTGAAAATGAGATATTGATGCATTTGCGCAGGAATAATAAAACGCGGACGGAGGTTTCTTTTGATGAACCGCTCAATATTGATTGGGATGGTAATGAGTTACTTTTATCTGATGTGCTGGGAACTGAGAATGATACCATTTACCGTAACATTGAAGAACAAGTGGATCGCAAGCTGCTGCATAAAGCGCTTGACAAATTGTCGGAACGGGAACGAGTCATTATGGAGCTTCGTTTTGGACTTTCGGATGGAGAGGAAAAAACGCAGAAGGATGTAGCGGATTTACTGGGTATATCGCAATCCTATATTTCAAGACTGGAAAAACGGATTATTAAACGTCTGCGAAAAGAATTTAATAAGATGGTTTAAGGCATAAAAAAAACTTCCTCGGGGATAATTAACATTAATGTTTCTCCTTGGGAGGTAATCACGGTGACCCGAAATAAAGTCGAGATTTGTGGTGTGGATACCGCAAAGCTGCCTGTCCTTACCAACGCAGAAATGCGCGAATTATTCGTTCAACTGCAGACAAAAAAAGAACGGTCCGCCAGAGAAAAGCTGGTTAATGGTAACTTAAGGCTGGTATTAAGCGTCATTCAACGTTTTAACAATCGCGGTGAATTTGTGGATGATCTGTTTCAAGTCGGTTGTATCGGTCTAATGAAGGCAATTGATAATTTTGATTTAGGCCAAAACGTCAAGTTTTCAACCTACGCGGTCCCTATGATTATCGGGGAAATACGTCGTTACTTGCGCGACAATAATCCCATTAGGGTCTCACGCTCATTGCGTGATATTGCTTATAAGGCTCTTCAGGTGAGGGACAACCTGACCAACATCAATTCACGTGAACCAACGATCTATGAAATTGCCGAAGCGTTAAATGTGCCAAAGGAAGATGTTGTTTTTGCGTTAGATGCAATTCAGGATCCGGTATCATTATTTGAACCCATTTATCATGATGGCGGCGATCCGATTTATGTTATGGATCAAATTAGCGATGACCGTCATAAAGATGTGACCTGGATTGAAGGAATTGCTCTTCGAGAAGGGATGCGCAAGCTGAATGCCAGAGAAAAAATGATTTTATCGATGCGTTTTTTTGAAGGGAAGACCCAAATGGAAGTCGCAGATGAAATCGGCATTTCCCAAGCACAGGTATCGCGATTGGAAAAATCGGCCATTTCGCAAATGCAAAAACATGTAAAATCGTAGTAAGAAGTTATAAGGTCATTCCAGTTCATGCTGAGAATGACTTTTTTTATGCAATTCGAACATTTTCCTAGACAAATACATATAGTAATAAGGGATGAGTTCATCCAAAAAAACAGGATACGTGGTGATTACCTCGTGAAAATCTCGGATTTCCAATCCAAAGATGTAATCAATATTGTAGACGGCAAAAAACTTGGGCAAGTAAGCGATTTGGAGCTGGATCTTCGACAAGGGAGAATCGATTCTATTGTGGTTCCTTCGACTCAAGGTAAGTTTTTTGGTTTTTTCGGTGGTGGTGGAACAGATGTAGTGATTCCTTGGAAAAACATAGTGAAAATTGGTCTGGATGTCGTGCTCGTAAAGCTGGACGATACGCGGATATATCGCTCTGCGGAAGAGGGCGATTCCATACAGGATTATAGTCGCCCATCTCGAGACAGATAACAATTGCTTTTCACATGTGTTAATATAATACAATCATAATAAATGGCTGGGGGGAAATGTGATGGAACCGTTTGTAAATTCAACAAAAGGTACTAACTCGGATCTGTTATTCATTTCTGCCTGGCAAACAAAATTTCCGAATCTCAGGGCGGGTTTTTCTTCCCGTTTGGGCGGAGTAAGCCAAAAACCATTTGATTCGTTAAACTGCGGATTGCATGTGGCAGATCTGAACGATGATGTAGTAGCTAATCGGACACGAGTTGCAGCAGCCATAGATTTTCCAATTGATTCATGGACGTACGGTAATCAGGTACACGGATGTCATGTAAAGCTTGTTACTTCGTTGGACAAGGGTAAAGGAATTGACTCGCTTGAAACGGCGATCCAAGCTACGGATGCTTTTATTACACAACAAGCGGGGATATGCTTAGGTGCATTGTTTGCTGACTGTGTGCCGCTTTATTTTTACGATCCTGTACATAAAGCAGTCGGCTTAGCGCATGCTGGCTGGAAAGGTACAGTACTGCGTGTAGCGGCAGCAACGATTGCTGCGATGCGGCAGTCCTTTGGCAGCATGCCTAGCGATATCAATGCGACCATAGGTCCTTCAATTGGCGTTTGCTGTTTTGAAGTGGATGAGAAGGTCATGGACAAGGTAAAATCCCTTGATGAGGTAACAACAGGTTATAAACCGGTTTTTAAGAAGAAGGAAAATGGAAAATTCATGTTAAACTTGCAACAATTAAACCAACAAATTATGATAAAAGCAGGAATTAGCCCAAGTAACATCGAAGTATCAGAATTGTGCACAAGTTGTCGAACTGATTTATTTTTCTCCCATCGTAAAGAAAACGGGAAAACAGGCAGAATGGTAGCTTGGATTGGCTTAACATAAGCTCGAGAACAGGATGAGGTGAAAACGTCATTGTCGCTTCAGGAAAGAATAGAAAGCGTTGAACGAAGGATTGTAGCGGCATGTGCTCGGAGTGGCAGAAAGCGCGAAGAGGTGCAGATCATCGCTGTCACCAAGTATGTAACAGAGAAAATCACAGGTGAAGTAATCCGCAGTGGGCTTAATAAAGTCGGTGAAAATCGTTGGCAGGATGCACAGGCCAAATGGGAAGCTTTTGCTACAGAGGCTGAATGGCATTTTATTGGACACCTGCAAACGAACAAAGTAAGGGACGTTATTGGGAAGTTCCAGTACATTCATTCTTTGGACAGGCTTACTTTAGCGGAAGAGCTGAATAAAAAGGCCTTGTCGCTTGGGATACAAGTGAATTGTTTTATCCAGTTGAATGTTTCGGGGGAAGAGACCAAATATGGTTTACCTCCAGATCAACTTTTTACTTTTGCAGAGCAATTATCTAAGTTATCTGCATTGAACATAGTTGGATTGATGACGATGGCTCCGCATGAAGAAGAAGCTGAGAAGGTACGACCTGTTTTTCGGGAGCTGCGTAATTTAAGAGACGAATTAAACTCGCGACAAATATTTACCTGTGAAATTCCTCATTTATCTATGGGCATGTCTAATGATTTTGAAGTGGCTATTGAAGAAGGAGCTACATGGATACGACTTGGCTCTATACTAGTGGGAAAACTAAAATGATGCTTACGGGAGGTTTTAATAATGGGTGTTATGAATAAATTTATGAACTTTTTAGGCTTGCAAGAGGAAGAAGAAGTGATTGAACGCGAGCAAATTGCAGATTCTATTGAAGAAGGCGAAACCAAAGCGTTCGAGCAACGTAAAAATAAAGGTAATGTTGTTAGCATTCATTCTCAAAAAAATGTCCGTGTGGTACTAAATGAGCCGCGTTCTTATGAAGAAACACAGGATATTGCCGATCATTTGCGTTCGCGTCGGCCTGTGGTGGTTAATCTTCATCGTGTGCGTACGGATCAAGCGCTGCGTATTGTTGATTTTCTCAGCGGAACGGTTTATGCACTTAATGGTTCGATTTCCAAGATCGGCCCAAACATTTTTCTATGTACACCGGACTCCGTTGAAATACAAGGTTCGATTACAGAGATGCGTGAAGATAACGAGGAATATAACAAATCGAGGTGAAAGAATTGACTGTCTTGGCGAATATAGACAATTATGTAGCGCTGCTTGAAAATATTTACTGGTTTATGATCATTGCCTATGTATTTCTTTCATGGGTGCCCAATGTAAGACAAAGCTTTGTGGGTGATTTGCTGGCGAAGCTTGTGGAACCTTATTTGACTCCATTTCGTAAGTTAATTCCGCCAATTGGCGGGATGCTTGATATTTCCCCTGTTGTTGCTTTAATTGCCTTGAGATACGTCTCTTTGGGAATTGCAGAGGTACTTAAGTTTATAGTGAAGCCATTTATATGAGCCTGCAATCCTTGAATAAACAGTTGCATGTGCATTTCCATCCAGATGAGCATCATTTTGTCGATAAAGCTTGGGAATGGATTGTGCATGCAAGTGAGCATCATGCTGTGAAGAGGACGGATTTCCTGGATCCGAGACAAGCTTCCATATTAACTTCATTAGCGCAAAGGACAAGTAATATTTCTTTACGTTTTGATGGCGGTTACGAAGCTGCTGAACGTAAACGTGCTATAATTGCCCCTGATTATTATGCTTCTGAACTGGACGATATAGGGATTGAAGTCTTGTCCGTTTTGGCAGGAGATGGCAAATTCTTATCGTTAACGCATGGAGACTTTATGGGCTCCGTTCTCGGATTAGGGATGAAAAGAGACAAAATTGGCGATATTCATGTGCTTGAAATGGGATGCCATTGTCTGGTTGCTGCAGAAATCAGCTCCTACCTACAGCTTCATTTGCAGCAGGTCCACCGGATCAAAGTTAAAACGGAAGTCATTCCACTAGAGCAATTGCAAACAGGCGGCGCTTCATTAGTGGAAATGAGCTTGTCTGTCGCTTCGCTGCGTTTGGACGGTATTGTTAGCGATGCCTTTCGTTTAAGTCGTGCAAAAGCTTTATTACCGATTAAAGCAGGGAAATGCAGAGTCAACTGGAAGGTAGAGGAAGACCCCAGCAAGCTTTTGAAGGATGGAGACATCATTTCTTTACAGGGCTTAGGTCGTTTTAAAGTTCTGGAAGTCCAGGACTTGTCGAAAAAAGGCAGAATACGTGTTCAAATAGGTCGGTTTATGTGAAAGTTACACTTTTTAAAATAGGAAATGCAGGAATTTTATTTTTTTTGTCGAAATAGTGGTCTTAGAGTTTCATATTTTTTTGGAGGTGCACAATGCCATTAACGCCATTGGATATACATAATAAAGAATTTAAAAAAGGGTTTCGTGGCTATGACGAAGACCAAGTTAATGAATTTTTGGATCAAGTGATTAAAGATTATGAAGCTGCCATTCGTGAGAATAAAGAATTGCAAAATCAAATTCAAACGATTCAAGAACGCTTGAACCATTTCTCCAATATTGAAGAAACCTTGAGCAAAACATTGATCGTCGCTCAGGAAACCGCAGAAGAAGTCAAAATGAACGCCAAAAAGGAAGCGCAATTGGTGCTTAAAGAAGCGGAAAAGAATGCAGATCGGATTATTAATGAATCGTTGGTTAGATCCGGTAGAATATCATTAGAAATTGAAGAGCTGAAAAAGCAAGCTTCTGTCTATCGTACGCGTTTCCGCATGCTGGTTGAAGCGCAGCTGGAATTGATCCAAGTAGAAGGCTGGGAAACGTTGGAATCGGCGAGAACGGATATCGAGCAGGCGTAAGCTTATTGACGTAGCCGTGAAAATTGGATATACTGCTTTTAATTAAATGGCTTAAAAGCGATGACTGGAACAAGTACAACGAGCTAATGGAATCAGCGATTTAGGGAACGGTGTGAGCCTAATTTTCGTTAACGTTGGAATATCATCCATGAGTATCTCTTGAAAAAAGAAATTCGTAAAGAGCATCGGGTGATTCCGTTAGCAATCGTCGAGTGGGATTAGCAAATCAGCTTGCTTTACAGGCTAATCTTATGAGGGTGGTACCGCGAGATAACCTTTCGTCCCTTTTTGGGATGAAGGTTTTTTTTATTTTTGGACGAAAACAAAGGGGTGTACATGGATGGATTATGGAAAAACTTTGAACTTGCCGCAGACTGATTTCCCAATGCGTGGTAATTTACCGCAAGCAGAACCGAAAATTCAGCAATGGTGGGACGAAATTGATATTTATGCGCAGGTGCAGCAGAAGCGTAAAGGGAAGCCGAAATTTATTTTGCATGACGGCCCTCCATTTGCAAATGGCGATATTCATATCGGGCACGCATTGAATAAAATTTTGAAGGATATCATTGTAAGGTATAAATCGCTGCAAGGCTTTGACGCGCCTTTTGTACCGGGCTGGGATACACACGGTTTGCCGATTGAACAAGCTATTGCCAACAGCGGTAAAGTGGATCGCAAAAAAATGGACGTTTCCGAGTTCAGAGAATATTGCAAAGAGTACGCATTGGGTTGGATTGAAAAACAAAAGCTGCAGTTTCAACGTTTGGCGGTCCGCGGCGATTGGAAAAATCCTTATATTACTTTGCAGCCGGAATATGAAGCGCAGCAAATTCGCGTTTTTGGCGATATGGTCAAGAAGGGGTATATTTACAAGGGACTAAAACCCGTTTATTGGTCTCCTTCCTCGGAAAGTGCTTTGGCTGAAGCTGAAATTGAATATAAGGAAAAAACATCTCCGTCCATTTTTGTCGCTTTTCAAGTGAAGGATGGTAAAGGCAAGCTGCCCGAAGACGCAGCAATTGTGATTTGGACGACAACGCCTTGGACACTTCCTGCCAATTTGGGAATTAGTGTGCACCCGGAGTTTGTATATGTTGTAGTTGAAGTGAACGGTAAAAAATATGTGGTAGCTGAAGGCTTGCTGGAGGCTGCCGCGAAAGAAATGGAATGGAACGACGCTAAGGTGCTTTCTCGTGTGAAGGGCGCGGAGTTAGAATTCGTTACTTGCCAGCATCCATTTTATGATCGGGAGTCCTTGGTAATGGTAGGCGAGCATGTTACTTTAGAAGCGGGAACAGGCTGCGTTCATACGGCGCCGGGACACGGGGAGGATGACTTTAGCATCGGTCAACGCTATAAGATTGGCGTACTCTGTCCGATTGACGATCAAGGTAAATTCACAGCGGAAGCACCCGGATACGAAGGCATTTATTATGAAAAAGCCAATACGCTCATTACAGATCGTTTACAGGAAAGTGGACATTTGCTGAAGCTGGGTTCTGTTGTGCATCAATATGCTCATGACTGGCGTACGAAAAAACCTGTCATCTATCGTGCTACAGAGCAATGGTTTGCTTCAGTGGACAAATTCCGCGCGGAGATGCTGGAACAAATCAAACAGGTCAAATGGACGCCTCATTGGGGTGAGCTTCGTTTACACAATATGATCGCCGATCGTGGAGACTGGTGTATTTCCCGTCAACGCGCTTGGGGGGTGCCAATTCCGATATTTTATTGCCGTAATTGCAATCGTCCGTTTGTGAATGAGCAGACGATTGAGAAGGTAGCTGGTATTTTTGCTGCAGAAGGCTCGAATGCATGGTTTATCAAAGATGAGCGGGAATTATTGCCGGAGGGCTGCGTTTGTCCGGACTGCGGAAATGCAGATTTCCGTAAGGAAAAAGACATCATGGATGTATGGTTTGATTCCGGGTCAAGCCATGTTGCTGTACTGGAATCACGTCCTGAGCTGCAATGGCCAGCTGATCTTTACCTGGAAGGCTCAGATCAATATCGCGGCTGGTATAATTCTTCGTTAATTACCGGAACGGCAGTACGCGGTCAATCGCCATACAAGGCGATTCTGAGTCACGGATTTACCTTGGATGGCGAAGGCAAAAAAATGTCTAAGTCTTTGGGGAATACAGTCGATCCGAATCAAGTTTGCAATAAATTGGGTGCGGATATATTGCGCTTATGGGTTTCATCCGCGGATTATCAATCCGATCAACGCATATCAGATAATATTTTGAACCAAATCACGGAGGTATATCGCAAAATACGCAATACGCTGCGCTTTTTGGTGAGTAATTTAACCGGTTTTGACCCGAAAACGGATGGTGTTGAGCTGGAGCAAATGAACGAGCTGGACCGTTTTGCTTTAAGTCAGCTGGATGGAATGACAGAACGTGTATTAACCGCATATGAAAAATATGAATTTCATGTGGTTTATCAGTCGGTGCATCATTTTTGTGCGATTGAGCTAAGCGCGTTTTATTTGGATATTGTTAAGGATAGACTTTATGCCAGCGCTCCGAACGATGCGGGAAGAAAAGCGGCGCAGACGGTTTTATACGAAGCATTAACAGTGATAACAAAATTGATTGCGCCGATCTTACCTTATACTACGGATGAAATGTGGAAATTTATCCCTGGTGTGGATGAGATCAGCGTTCAGCTTACTCATATGCCTAAATTGGAATCCAAGCGATATAATCAAGTTTTAGAACAAAAATGGCTGCAGTTTATTGAAATCCGTGATGAGGCCTTAAAGGCTTTGGAGGAAGCGCGAAGCAACAAAATGATAGGCAACGCGTTGGGTGCCGCACTTGACCTATATGTCAACGAAGAAACAACACAGTTATTGGCTCAATTCAACGATTTAGAGCAGCTGTTTATTGTGTCAAAAGTGACTGTGCAAACCGTGGATTCGAATTCCGCCATACCATCAGATGCGATCAAATTTAAAAAGTTGGCTATTCGTGTATCGGCAGCTGAAGGTGAAAAATGCGAGCGCTGCTGGAATGTAACGCCGGAGGTCGGTTCTCACAGCCAGCATCCGACGCTTTGCCTGCGTTGTGCAGAGGTTGTGGAGTTACAAATTGATGCGTAAGATCAGAAATGTGCCTGTGCAGCTTAAAAAAGATCAAGGCCGAATACTAGCCGAGATGAGTGGGAAAATTAAAAAAATAGCTAAAGATATGGAACATACGACAATTGCGGACTATATTCAGTTATTGAATAGTCCGCGAAAGCTCATATTAACCAATTTTATCGCTGGATTGTCGCGTGGAGTCGGTCTCGCTATTGGTTTTACACTTATTGCATCCGTGATTGTGTATTTACTTAATGCGCTCGTGACACTTAACATCCCGATAATCGGTAATTTTATTTCTTATATCGTCAAGGAAGTGCAAATGCAGCTCAATATTCGCTAATTGTTTTCATTATCTAATAATTCAGGCTCTAAAAGTGGCTCTCCTTCTTGATTTGCCATGTAATTGCGGTAAGCTTTATTGCGCACGATAGATACTTCCTTGCCATATATGTCGGTAGCAATGAAGCTTTCGAAATCTTCAACATAGCCATCATTTTCATCTGCTTCAATAAACATTTCGTTATAATTGTGAACTTCGCGATCTTCGGACATAGCAGGCGAATCGGAGTTGCCCCAGCTTTCGACAATTTGCCACGCATCTTCACCGTCAAATTGGTTCTGATCCGAGCGCTCATCCAAGCTGGTTCGGCCGAACGGGTGAGACATAATCTTCTCTTCAACCGGGCGATATTCCGATATGTCGCGTTCGGGTACATGGGCAATACAGAAATGAGTTTCTGGAACGACGAGCAGTCGTTCATAAGGTATGGTTTTTCCGCATTCGACGCATGAACCATAATTATTTTTTTGGATCCTGTCTAGAGCTTCCGTTACTTCACGTAAATGGTTTTCTGCATTTTCGTTCAGTGCAAGGTCCTTTCCTTGTTCAAACAATTCGGTACCTGTATCTGCAGGATGGTTATCGTAACTGGACAATTCACCTGGGGATTCTCTATAGGAAGATTCTAGTCCGAAATGGTTACTTTGATCTATGCGTTTTTCCAGGTTTGTTTTTTCTTCAAGCAGTAATTTTTCAAGATCTTTGATTTGATCTTGGGATAATGAATTCATGATGGTTAACTCCTTTCTCTAGAGCTTGCTCCTACCTATCATTCACCTTATAGCGGATTATTAGGAAAGGTAATTGCTTGCGTTTATAGAAAGATTAAACAAAGTTTATGCTTTCGAAGCAAGTTTTCTAACGAAAACTAAGTTTATGCTTTCGAAGCAAGTTTTCTAACGAAAACTTTAAGGAGGATTTTAATTGGCTTATTATATTGTGGCTTTAGTCGTCTTTTTAATCGATCAATGCTCTAAATTGCTCATTGTGCACAACCTTAAGCTATATGAAACACATTCTGTGATCGGTGAATTTTTTCAGATCACTTCGCATCGTAATCGTGGAGCGGCCTTTGGCATTTTGCAGGATCAACGTTGGTTTTTTATTACTGTAACGATTATAGTGGTTGGCGGCATCGTTTGGTATATGCGAAAAGTGATCAAAGAAAATAAACGGCTGTTGGGTATAGCTTTAAGCTTATTGCTTGGCGGGGCGGTTGGAAATTTTCTGGATCGCGCGCTGCATGGAGAGGTTGTTGATTTTTTAGCCTTTCATTTTCAATTCACGATTTTCGGACATGCCGTGGATTATTCGTTTGCGATATTTAATTTAGCAGATTCAGCAATCTGCATTGGTGTAGCGCTTATTTGTATCGATGCTTTACTTGGCTGGGCCAAAGAGGGAAGAGGAAAAAACAATGAATCCTACGGATCATGATCAGAGGAATCTCCACGAATTTATAGTGGAACAAGAACAAACAGGTGAACGAATTGATAAGTACATTGCGGAGTCGTTGGAAGAAGGCTTTTCGCGAACACAAATTCAGCAGTGGGTCAAAGAAGGTCATGTCAAGGTTAACGGGCGTGAAGTAAAAACCAACTACAAGCTGCACACCAATGATGCAATTATACTGCTCATTCCCGATGCGATTGAACTGGATATCGAAGCAGAAGAGATGGAATTGGATGTGGTTTATGAGGACAGCGATGTGATCGTCGTCAACAAACCGCGTGGTATGGTGGTTCATCCGGCTCCTGGACATTATAACGGCACTCTGGTTAACGGATTAATGTTTCACTGTCGCGATTTATCAGGCATCAACGGCGTGCTTCGTCCTGGAATCGTTCATCGTATCGATAAGGATACTTCCGGTTTGATCATGGCTGCCAAAAACGATTTGGCTCATGCAGGCTTAGCGGAACAGCTGAAAAATCATTCGGTCACTCGTAAATATGTCGCGATTGTTCAAGGTGTCATAATGCATGAGCATGGAACAGTGGATGCGCCAATAGGCAGAGATCCTTTCGATCGCAAGCTTTTTGTCGTGACGGAGCGCAACAGCAAGCAATCGATCACCCATTTCGTTGTACAAGAACGCTTGAAGGATCATACCTTGCTTGAGCTTAAATTAGAAACCGGTCGCACGCATCAAATCCGTGTACATATGAAATTTATTCACCATCCGTTGGTGGGCGACCCGACTTATGGCCGGGGACGGAATGAATTTATAGTCGGACAAGCGCTGCATGCTGAAGTGCTTGGGTTTGTACACCCGCGGACAGGTGAATATTTGGAGTTCGCTGCGCCGCTGCCGGAAGATATGAAGCAATTGCTTGCTGATTTGCGTTCAAAATAAAGGTTAGCAAGTTGTAAACGATTTGATGGTTGAATGCGAGCCGCAAAAAATGGTAAAGTAAAATAAAAAAAAGGGAGATTTTTATGGCAAAAGTAAATCAAAATTATCTACAGCTGCAAGGCAGTTATTTATTTTCTGAGATTGCGAAGAGAAGAAACAAATTCATCAGCGAGAACCCCAAAGCGGACATTATTAGTTTAGGAATCGGCGATGTAACGCGTCCGCTTCCGGATGCTGTCATTGCTGGACTTCATGCGGCTGTGGAAGATATGACGAATGAAAAAACATTTAAAGGCTATGGACCCGAGCAAGGGTACGATTTCTTGTTGCAGCAAATTGTCGAACATGATTATGCGGCTCGTGGAATTACGATTCAAACGAACGAGGTTTTTGTCAGTGATGGCTCGAAATGCGATGTCAGCAATATTCAGGAAATTTTTAGCGGAGACAGTGTTATAGCTGTAACGGATCCGGTTTACCCGGTTTATGTGGACAGCAATGTCATGGCTGGACGCTCAGGAAATTACAACAAGCTGACGAATCGCTACGAAAATATTGTTTACTTGCCGTGCAATTCCGAAAATAAGTTCATTCCATCTTTACCCGATCGTAAAGTGGATTTAATCTACCTTTGTTACCCGAATAATCCGACGGGAATGACGCTTTCCAAGGCGGAATTGAAAAAATGGGTGGATTTTGCCAAGGCGAACCAATGTATTATTTTATACGATTCTGCCTATGAGGCTTATATTCAAGAGGAAGATGTGCCGCGCAGTATTTATGAAATTGAAGGGGCGCGCGAAGTGGCGATTGAATTCCGCAGTCTATCCAAAACAGCAGGTTTTACGGGTGTACGCTGTGCTTATACGGTTGTTCCGAAAGAATTAAAAGCGTTGGACGAACAAGGGAATCCAATCACAGTTAACGATTTGTGGAATCGGAGACAAACGACGAAATTTAACGGCGTTTCCTACATCACGCAAAAAGGCGCAGCAGCGATTTATTCGGAAGCTGGCAAGGAGCAAATCAGCAAGCTGGTGAATTACTACATGACCAATGCTAAAATTATTCGCGAGGGCATTTCAAGCTTAGGCTTTGAAGTGTACGGCGGGGTGAACGCACCTTACATTTGGTTGAAAGCGCCGAAAGGCATTGGTTCATGGGAGTTTTTCGATAAATTGCTGCAGGAAGCAAACATTGTAGGTACACCTGGTGTTGGTTTCGGACAAAGCGGCGAAGGATATTTCCGCTTAACGGCTTTTGGCAGTCGTGAGAATACAGAACGAGCGATTGAACGCATTCGCAATATTAAATTTTAAATTTTAAGCCATTTCTAATGATGTCTAAGTAGTGATGTTTACATCTTGACTTCTTTTGTCGAAAATGCGATAATTCTTCTAATCGAATAGCGCCTTTAATGCAGTCCCGTGAGACTGGCAAGGTGAACGACAAACAGTGATCTAACGATCATTTTGTATGCAGGCAGGGAATAACTTAGCGGTTAGCCTCTGACTCTGCGCAAAAACATGTTGTTCTTGTACAACCTCTTGCTAACGGGCAGGAGGTTTTTTTAATGCGAGCAGCTTCATCCTCGTTGAAGGAAGGTGAGAATGTGATAGCGCCAGGAAAGCTTGTTTTGATGGACGAAATCGCGATGCGACGGGCTCTAACGCGGATTGCCCATGAAATTCTCGAAAAAAACAAAGGTGTTGAAAACTGTATGCTGATCGGTATTCGCACGCGGGGTATTTTTTTGGCCCAAAGGATTGCACAGCTCATTAATGAAATTGAACAAACCCCTATCCCTGTTGGGGAAATTGATGTAACCCTGTACCGCGATGATATTGCAGGGAAGAATAGCGGGAATCAGGTGTCAAACAACCAGACCTTGGATGTACGGAATAAGAAGTTGATTTTGTTTGATGATGTGCTCTATACGGGACGGACTGTTCGTGCTGCAATGGATGCTTTGATGGATATAGGGCGACCGGAATTGATTCAGCTTGCTGTTCTAGTCGATCGTGGACACCGCGAGCTGCCAATTCGTCCAGACTATGTTGGGAAAAATGTACCGACTTCGAAGATGGAAGAAATAGAGGTCATGCTCGAAGAAGTGGATGATATCGATCAAGTATTGATTGACCAAACAGGGAGGTAGAGCGAGATGGCGCAGGTAAAAGTTCAATCAGTCAAACATTTACTCGGATTAAAAGGGATGAGCGCGCAAGAAATTACCGCGATTCTGGATCGCGCTTATTTTTGGGAACAATACCCTGCTAAAGTTACGCATTTTTTACAAGGCAAATTTATTGCCAATATGTTTTTCGAGAATAGCACGAGAACGCGTTTTTCTTTCGAGATAGCGGAAAAGCGTTTAGGCGCTCAGGTGTTAAACTTCTCCGCGGCAGCTTCGAGTGTGCAAAAGGGCGAATCGATTTATGATACGGTGAAAACATTGGAATCAATGGGAATTGACGCAGGTGTAATTCGTTTGAAGCCAAACGGCGTGCTGGCTGAATTAGCGGAGAAGATCAACATTCCGCTGATTAATGCAGGGGATGGGCACAACGAGCATCCAACCCAAGCTTTACTTGATCTTTATACGATACGCAAGCATTTTGGTGAACTTCGCGGCTTGCACGTGGCTATAATCGGAGATATCCGCCACAGTCGCGTTGCCCGTTCAAACCTTTGGGCACTGCAGGCGATGGGAGCAAAGGTTAGCTTTTGCGCGCCGCCTAACATGCATGCGGAAGAGTTGGAAGGACATGCGGATTATATAACGATGAATGAAGCGCTGCAAGCGGACGTGGTCATGATGCTGCGCGTGCAATTAGAACGGCATGATGAGGAAATGATAACATCAGCTTTAGAATACCGCGAGCATTATGGACTAACAGTGGAACGAGCCGGATCGATGAAGCCGCATGCGATTATCATGCACCCGGCGCCAATCAATCGCAATGTAGAAATTGATGACGAATTGGTCGAGGACGAGCGTTCAAAAATTTTCACGCAAATTGGCCATGGTGTGCCGATCCGGATGGCAGTGATCGAAAGAGCTTTGTCATAGGAAGCAAATGATTGGATAGAGAGGATGAATTGTAGATGGGAACTTGGATTTTAAATGGCTTATTGGTAAATGACAATAATGAGATGAAAAAAAAGCATCTTTATATAGAAAACGGTAAAATTATGAAGCTGATCGATGCAGCGGCAAACACTCATTTTGAAACGGGCGAGGATGAAGTGATCGATGCGAAAGGCTGTCTGGTATCCGCAGGACTTATTGATATGCACGTCCATCTGCGCGAGCCTGGCTTTGAATACAAAGAAACTATTGCGACAGGGACGAAGTCCGCAGCGCGCGGCGGTTTTACAACGATCGCTTGCATGCCGAATACACGGCCTGTTATCGATACGGTAGAAACGGTTCGCTACGTGTTGGATAAGGCTGAGACTGAAAGCTCTGTACGGGTGCTGCCTTATGGATGTATAACAAAGAATGAGCTGGGGCGTGAATTGACAGATTTTAGTGCGCTTAAAGCTGCTGGTGTCATTGGATTTACGGATGACGGTGTTGGCGTACAAAGCGCACAAATGATGAAAGATGCAATGGCACAGGCTGCAGCGATGCAAATGCCGATTATCGCTCATTGCGAGGACAATACATTAGTCGAAGGCGCTCCGGTTAATGAGGGAACTTTTGCAGATAAGCATGGTTTGAAAGGCATTCCTAACGAATCGGAAGCAATTCATGTGGGCAGAGATATTTTGCTGGCAGAGGCGACAGGCGTTCATTATCATGTATGTCACGTCAGCACGGAGCAATCGATCCGGCTCATCCGCTTAGGCAAACAAATCGGCGTTAAGGTCACTGCCGAGGTATGTCCGCATCATTTGCTGCTCTGCGAAGAAGATATTCCAGCGATGGATGCCAATTGGAAAATGAACCCTCCGCTCCGATCACGCCGAGATGTGGAAGCGTGCATTGAAGCGGTAATGGATGGAACGATTGATATCCTTGTTACGGATCATGCGCCGCATAGCGAAGAAGAAAAAGCAAGAGGCATGCAGCTGGCGCCGTTTGGCATCGTTGGTTTTGAAACGGCCTTTCCGCTTTTATATACAAAGTTTGTGTTAACGGATAAATGGACGCTGCCGTTTTTATTGGAACGTATGACCAAAAAACCTGCTGAAGTTTTCAAGCTGCCATCAGGCAAAATTGAAGTAGGGGCCGAAGCGGATCTGACAATAATCGATTTAGAGCAGGAGAAAACAGTAAACGCAAATGAGTTTGCTTCCAAAGGTCGCAATACGCCATTTATTGGATGGAAATTAAAGGGTTGGCCGAAACTGACTATGGTATCTGGAAAAATAGTTTGGAGTGAATAATTAGGTTTTAAAAAAGGAGAGAACATTATGAAGGCAAGATTGTTATTGGAAGATGGTACGATCTTTACAGGAAAAGCTTTTGGCAGCGAAGGTGAATCGACGGGAGAAGTCGTTTTTAATACAGGTATGACAGGTTATCAAGAGGTGCTCTCAGATCCTTCTTATTGCGGGCAAATCGTCACCATGACGTATCCTTTGATTGGTAACTACGGGATTACACGTGATGATTTTGAATCAGTGAGACCATTTATTCATGGTTTTGTCGTGCGTGAGCATGAAGAAGCGCCGAGCAACTGGCGTTCGCAGTATACCATTGACAGCCTGCTGAAGGAATACGGGATTGTCGGCATTAGCGGGATTGATACACGGATGCTTACTCGCATTTTACGCCATTATGGAACAATGAAGGGGCTTTTAACGACTTCGCAAAAATCGGTTGCCGAGCTTCAAGAGCAATTAAAGGCAATGTCTTTTATGACCGATCAAGTGGCCAGAGTATCGACCAAAACGGTTTTTAGCTGTCCTGGAGAGAAGGAACGCGTCGTTTTAGTCGATTTTGGTGCAAAAAGCGGAATTATCCGCGATTTAACGAAACGCGGCTGTGATGTAGTCGTTGTTCCTCATGATGTGACGGCAGAGCAAATTCGCAGACTGGCACCGGACGGTATCTTATTGTCTAACGGTCCTGGGGATCCGAAGGACGTGCCGCATGCGGTAAAAATGATCGCGGAGATGCTCGGTGAGTTTCCGATTTTCGGCATCTGCTTAGGGCATCAATTGTTTGCCTTAGCTTGCGGCGCGGATTGCGAGAAGCTTAAATTTGGCCATCGCGGCGGGAATCATCCGGTAAAGGATTTAATAACCAATCGCTGCTACATCACATCGCAGAACCATGGCTATACCGTTTTGGAAGGATCTGTTGCAGGAACAGGTCTTGAAGTGACGCATATTAACAACAATGATAAAACCATTGAAGGCTTGAGACATAATAAGCATGCCGCTTTCTCCGTGCAATATCATCCGGAAGCAGCGCCTGGACCGTTTGATTCAAGCTACTTATTCGATCAATTTATTGAAATGATTCATACTTTTAAACAAGATCATCCCCAATCTACTCAGCAATCCAAAATGTATGCCGCGGCGCAAACAGCGAAATTGTCGGCGCTGAAAGGAGTTTTACAATATGCCCAAAAATAATGCATTGAAAAAAATTCTGGTGATCGGTTCGGGCCCAATCGTAATTGGTCAAGCGGCTGAGTTCGATTACGCGGGTACACAGGCATGCCAAGCTTTGAAAGAAGAAGGCATTGAAGTTGTATTGATTAACAGCAATCCGGCAACGATTATGACGGATACCAACATGGCGGACAAGGTATATATCGAGCCGATTACATTAGAATTTGTCACGCAAATTATTCGTCAGGAGCGCCCAGATGGCTTATTGCCTACATTGGGAGGTCAAACCGGCTTGAATATGGCCGTAGAATTAGCGCGGCATGGTGTTTTGGAAAGAGAAAATGTCAAGCTTTTGGGTACGCAATTAACGGCGATTGAAAAGGCGGAAGATCGCGATTTATTTAAAGAATTGATGAAAGAATTGGGACAGCCGATCCCAGATAGTACCATTGTAACGACAGTGGAAGAAGCAGTTGAATTCTCTCGCAGCATTGGTTTTCCAATTATCGTTCGTCCAGCCTATACGTTAGGTGGAACGGGCGGTGGAATTTGCAATACAGAAGAAGAATTGATTGAAATCGTCACTTCAGGGATTCGTTACAGTCCGATAGGCCAATGCTTGGTAGAAAGAAGCATTGCCGGCATGAAGGAAGTCGAGTATGAAGTCATGCGTGATGCCAATGACAACTGTATCGTCGTTTGTAACATGGAAAATTTTGATCCGGTCGGCGTACATACGGGAGACAGCATTGTTGTTGCTCCAAGCCAAACGCTTTCGGACCGTGAATATCAAATGCTGCGTTCCGCATCCTTGAAAATTATCCGTGCGCTTAATATTGAAGGCGGCTGCAACGTGCAGTTCGCGCTTGATCCGCAAAGCTTTCAATATTATGTGATTGAGGTGAATCCGCGTGTTAGCCGGTCCTCTGCGCTGGCTTCCAAGGCAACAGGCTATCCCATTGCCAAAATGGCGACAAAAATCGCGATTGGTTATACATTGGATGAATTGATTAATCCGGTTACAGGGCAAACTTATGCTTGTTTTGAGCCCACATTGGATTATATTGTTTCGAAAATCCCGCGTTGGCCGTTTGATAAATTTACCGCAGCAAATCGTAAGCTTGGCACACAAATGAAAGCAACCGGCGAAGTCATGGCGATTGGTCGGACATTCGAAGAATCGATTCACAAGGCTATTCGTTCCCTTGAGATTGGCGCACATCGTTTAAGTTTAAAAGATGCTGAGCTGATTGAAAAGGAATTGTTGGACCTTCGTTTGCAAAAACCGGATGACGAACGGATTTTCCTGATCGCTGAAGCATACCGCAGAGGGTATACACTGGAGCAGATTCAACAGCTTACAAACATCGACTGGTGGTTTTTGCACAAGCTGGAGCGTTTGGTTGCTTTTGAAGATGAGCTTTTGCAGCCTGAATTGAGCTATGAGCTTTTATACGATGCGAAGCGCAAAGGCTTTACAGATCGCGCCATTGCCGAAATCCGCAGTAAGGCTGAGCCGAAATTGAACTATACAAATGAAGGCGATATAAGAGCTTATCGCAAGCAGCTTGGAATTATACCGGTTTACAAGATGGTTGATACATGTGCGGCCGAGTTTGAGGCAACAACACCATACTACTATTCCACTTACGAAACCGAAGATGAAGTGCTGGAAACAACAAAAGAAAAAGTCATCGTCCTGGGTTCAGGTCCTATCCGGATCGGTCAAGGGATCGAGTTTGATTATTCCACGGTGCATGCGGTTTGGGCGATTCAAGAAGCGGGCTATGAAGCGGTTATTATTAACAACAACCCGGAAACGGTATCAACGGACTTTAACACCTCGGATCGACTTTATTTTGAACCATTGTTTTTTGAGGACGTCATGAATATTATTGAGCGCGAAAAACCTATCGGCGTTATTGTTCAATTCGGCGGACAAACGGCGATTAATCTGGCTGCACCGTTATCCAAAGCGGGTGTAACCATTCTGGGTACGGATTTGGCTAATATTGACGCTGCAGAGGATCGTAAAAAATTCGAAGCTTTACTGACTAAATTGAATATCGCGCAACCGCCTGGAGGTACGGTCACTTCAGTGGATCAAGCGGTTGGAGTAGCTGCAAAATTCGGTTATCCGGTTTTGGTTCGTCCTTCCTATGTATTGGGAGGTCGTGCGATGGAAATCGTTTATTCCGATGAAGAACTGCTTAGCTACATGGAATATGCCGTTACAATCAATCCGGAGCATCCCGTTTTAATTGACCGCTACATGCTGGGTAAAGAAGTAGAAGTCGATGCAATCTGCGACAAGGAAACGGTGCTCATTCCGGGCATTATGGAGCATGTGGAGCGTGCTGGGGTTCACTCCGGTGACTCGATAGCGGTCTATCCGCCACAATCCCTTTCGGAATCAATCAAAGCACAAATTGTGCAAATTACGACGAAAATAGCGCTTGCCCTTGAAGTCGTTGGGTTAGTCAATATTCAATATGTGATCTTTAACGATCAAGTGTATGTCATCGAAGTGAATCCTCGTTCATCGCGTACGGTTCCTTTCTTAAGCAAAGTAACGAAAATTCCGATGGCGAATGTAGCGACACAATTGATTATGGGCAAAAAGCTGGCTGATCTTGGTTACTCGAATGGCTTATGGCCGGAAGATGAATATGTTTCCGTCAAAGTTCCTGTATTCTCTTTTGCCAAGCTGCGTCGTGTAGATACAACACTAGGACCTGAAATGAAATCGACCGGTGAAGTGATGGGTCGTGACATTAGCTTTGCAAAGGCATTGTATAAAGGGCTCATCGGTTCAGGCATGAAAATTCCACCAACGGGTTCGATCATTGCTACGGTAGCAGACAAAGATAAAGCGGAAGCGATTGAAATTTTAAAAGGCTTTGACCAGCTGGGCTATAATATTGTGGCTACAGGTGGAACGGCTAGGGCGCTTAAAGAAGCCGGACTGCGTGTGACGACCGTAAACAAGCTAAGCGAAGGTTCGCCTAATATTCTGGATCTAATTCGCAATGGCGAAGCGCATTTTGTAGTTAACACGTTAACCAAAGGGAAAGAACCGGAACGCGATGGTTTCCGGATTCGTCGTGAAGCGGTAGAGAACGGCATTGTTTGTATGACTTCTCTCGATACGGTACGCGCGCTGCAGGTTATGCTGGAGACGATTAACTTCTCATCCAGACCGATGCCTGCGAATGCGGTACTGCAAAGATGAGCGACTATAAAGCGCAAACCGGAAGAATTATGGTCGCTCTGGATTATCCCGGCGTCGAAGAAGCTAAAGCGCTTTTAACTTCGCTGAGCGGGATTCCTTGCTATATGAAGGTAGGCATGCAGCTGTTTTACGCTGCGGGCCCTCAGTTTATAAGCTATCTCAAAGACCAGGGCTATAAAGTATTTTTGGATTTGAAAATGTATGATATTCCAAACACTGTCAAGGGCGGCGCGGAGAGTATCACACGGCTTGGCGTAGATATGTTCAACATTCACGCAAGCGGTGGTAAATTGATGATGGAGGCCGCGCTTGAAGGGGTCTACAAAGCCGGAGTACAATCGCAGCGTCCGCTCGTGATTGGTGTAACACAGGTAACAAGTACAAGCCAGCAGATGTTGAACGAAGAGATGGGCATTCCCGGAACGGTTGCACAATCTGTGCTGCATCTCGCTCGCGTGGCTAAAGCTGCGGGATTGGACGGTGTAGTTGCTTCCCCGTTAGAAGTAGTGCAGCTTAAGCAAGAGATGGGCAATGCCTTTGTAACGGTAACACCGGGCATACGGCCTGCCGGAGCTGTGCTGGGTGATCAGACACGTGTAATGACGCCAAATGAAGCTTTTGCCCAGGGGACGGACTATATTGTGATCGGTCGTCCGATTACTGCATCGTCTGATCCGCGTAAGGCGTTGGAGACTATTCTAGAGGAGCTGATTTAGTTGACTGCTGTTTCTACTTTGCCTGAACAGATTGCAGCTGCATTGCTGAAGATTGGGGCTGTGGCTTTGCGTCCGAATCAACCTTTTACTTGGACGTCCGGCATCAAGTCGCCGATCTACTGTGATAATCGTTTAACCATTTCCTATCCGGAGATCCGCGAGCTTATTGCAGATGGCTTTGCCGCGATAATCAAAGCGCAATATCCGGATGCTGAAGTAATTGCCGGCGCAGCAACAGGCGGCATCCCACATGCTGCATGGGTAGCGCAAAAGTTAAATCTGCCGATGATTTATGTTCGCGATAAGCCGAAAGGCCATGGCAAAGAAAATATGATCGAGGGCGCATTGAAGCCAGGGCAAAAGGTTGTCGTCATCGAGGATTTAATCTCGACCGGCGGAAGCTCCTTAAAGGTGGCTTTGGCAGTCAACGAAGCGGGAGCCAAATCGCTGGCCGTATTGGCCATCTTCACTTATCAGTTTGCTTCTGCAGAGGAAGTATTTGCTGCAAGCCATGTACCGGTACAAACATTAACCAACTATACTGCTTTGCTTGATGTGGCGGTAAAGCAGGGTGCCATTCAATCGGAAGATATAACATCCATGCAGTCGTGGCGTGATAATCCACAGCAATTTGGCAAATAACAGAAAAAAAATTCATCTTATGAGCATTTAGGCAGATTGTACCGGTTGGTATGAATTGCTTGAATGTTTTTTTCTTTTAGAGTGTTATCCGTCTGCAGACGGAGAAAAAAAGTACCTTGCGACGGTTTTATAATTTATGGAAATCTTTTAAAATGAGAAATAATCAAAGCTCTTATAAGGAGGAAATAGAATGGCGCTGTTGGAAGTGACGCATTTAAGAAAAACGTTTGGTTCCATTGTTGCGGTTGAGGATATCAGCTTCACCGTGGAAAAGGGTGAGATTTTCACGATTATTGGCCCGAACGGTGCAGGAAAAACAACGACGTTAGAAATGGTAGAAGGCTTGCAAAAGCCGGATCAAGGTCAAGTCTTGATCAATGGATTGAATTGGATGCAAAATAGCGAAAAATTGAAGCAGGTGATTGGTGTGCAGCCGCAATCCAGTGCTTTGTTCGACCTGCTCACGGTCTATGAGAACTTGGATGTGTTTTCCAGCTTTTATCATAAAACAAGATCCATCACAGAAATATTGGAATTGATCAACCTAACGGATCATCGTAATAAAAGAGTGAATTCGCTTTCGGGCGGTCAAAAGCAACGCCTAGCGGTAGGCTTAGCTTTGGTGAATGACCCTGAGCTGTTATTTCTCGATGAACCAACAACCGGCTTGGACCCGCAAGCTCGGCGTAATCTATGGGATATCGTACTCAAGCTGAAGGATATGGGTAAGACCACGATTTTGACTACGCACTATATGGAAGAAGCAGATAAATTAAGCGATCGGGTTTGTATTGTTGATCAAGGTAAAGTCATTGCTGTGGATACGCCCAAAAAACTGATCGAACAGCTATCGCAGGAAAGGGAAGTGGAGCTTACATTAAGCTCTGGCAATGTGGCTGCGCTTTCCTTAAAGAGCTTGATAGAAGCACATCCTGCGACAAGTAAAGTCCGTGTGGAAGAAAATAAGCTCTATTGCTCTACCTTTCGACCGGAAGAAACCCTTTACTATCTGTTCAAACACACAACGGAGAACAACTTAGCCGTCGAGCAGATTAGGTTACAGGATATGAGCTTGGAAGATGTGTTTATCGCCTTTACCGGCAAAGAATGGAGGGATTAACGGATGAGACAATTTCGCAAGCTTTTTGACGCACATTTGAAATCCACATTTCGTGAAAAACAAGTTTGGTTTTGGGCTGTTTTCTATCCTGTTTTGCTGTTGGTTATATTTTTGATGATATTCGGCGGGTCGGATGCGAAGGAAAGCAACTTTACGGCAAAGGTGGTTGCGGTTTCTGAACAGCAAGCCCCAATTTCTACGCAATTGTTGACCGTACTACAAAGTATTCCAGCGTTAGAATGGAAGAATAAGCAGCCCGTTTCCAGAGCACAGGCCGAAGAGTGGGTGAAGAAAAAAGATATCGATGCGGCCATTGTTCTGCCGACTGATGATATTTCTAAGCCTATGGAGCTGATTATTAATAAAGAAAAGCAGAATTCTGCGCTGACTCAAGCAATGAATAGTATAGTGAGCGGCGCCTTGCAGAAAGTGAGTCAAGGGGATGCCCCGCAAAAACCGCAATACAGCATACAAACTAATTTTATTTCATCAGGCAGCGCGAAGCTCAAATATGTCGATTTTTTACTAACAGGTTTAATTGCTTTATCGATTTCTCAAGCAGGTCTATTCGGGATGATTATGCTGGTTGAGATGCGTCGCAACGGGTTGCTCAAACGTTTGATGCTTAGCCCTGTTAACATGAAGCTTTTTGGCTTAAGCAATATGATGGTGCGTTTTATTTTATCAGCGATTCAAGCCGTGCTTTTAACGCTTATCGGAATCCTGTTCTATCATGCGTCGGTTGATATCAATGTGATTGCTTTTCTGCTCGTGTTTATAGTCGGAACCATTTCCTTCTCCGCCATCGGCTTTATGATTTCCTCTTTGAGTAAAACACCGGACAGTTACTTCGGCTTTGCCAATTTATTTAGCTTTGTGATGATGTTTCTCAGTGGAATCTTTTTTGATAGCTCCTCATTGCCATCCTACATTAAACCGATCTCGAATATTTTGCCGCTCACTTATTTTGCGAATGGCATTCGGGATGGGATGGTCTATGGTTTAGGCGTGATGCATTCTGCCTTGTGGATCGATCTTGGCGTGCTGGCGGCTTGGGGACTCGCAGCTTTTGTAATCGGCTCGCGGTTTTATAAGTGGAAGGGATAGAGGAACTATTTTTCAATCATAGGCAGTGCCCATAACGTGAGAAAATGCGCGTGATTGGGCGCTGTTTTCTATTCATTATTAGCTGGAAGTGGAAAAGAGGGGAGCACTTAAGTTATAATTATTTTTATTATATAATAAGGGAGTGAAATGAATGCAACCGAACGCGGATGAGAAGCTAAATGATCTATTAACGGCATTGCGACCTTGGTTTGGTCAGGAAGAGGTTTTTCTGATCGATTTAGCAAAGCAAGATTGGAGCGCACGGTTGGTGCTTGCTATGGCTCTTTCCGAGACAGAAAAGCAAAAGGAAGCCATTATTTTACTTGAAAGCATTATTCATGAACCGATATCTGATCGCCCAGAAAAAGAGCTTTCACGCCTTCGCGCTTTTTTGGAACTAGCCCATATCCTGATGGAACAGATGAAATACGATGAAGCGGAAGACTTTCTATGGCAAGCAAGAAATGCATATCCTGCGGAGCATGCCAAGGAATTGGATTTTACCAAAGAAGATATTTCGCTTTTTATCGCGCAATGCAGATTTGGTCAAGGCTTCGTTCAAGATGGGATAGACAAGGCCGAGGAAGTCCTGCACAAGCTGCAAAGCATGGACGCAGGCGGAACTCGCATGGCCAAAGCATATCAACAGCTCGGCTGGTTTTACTTGCATAAGATGGATGCACCTGCGGCGTTGTTGAATATTAAAAAGGCGATGAAGCTTGCCCCAGAGCTAGATCAACAGCTGGTGGATGAAGGCATCGCTGCGGAAGCTGAAGGCAATTTTGAAAAAGCGGTGGAGCAATATTTCGATTCCATCCTCTTTCATTAGTGATATAATTAGTATAGTTCAACGAAGGAGGAAAAGCATATGGTACGTAAAGTTCACAGCAGTGAAGTTAAAGCGGCTGTCCTTCAAAAGCTATCCCAGCGTGGAGTTTTACTCGAAGATATTGCCGAAATTGTTCTTGAGATGCAGCTGCCTTATAATCCGGATTTGACGGTAGAGATTTGTCTTGAAAGTGTCCGGGCTGTTTTGGAAAAGAGAGAGCTGCAGCACGCGCTTCTAGTTGGCATTGAATTAGATGTTCTAGCGGAAAAAAATATGCTTTCTGAACCGTTGCTTTCCATAATACAAGCAGACGAAGGCCTTTTTGGCTGTGATGAAACGTTAGCTTTGGGCTCTGTTTTTGGATACGGAAGCATTGCAGTGACGACCTTTGGGCATTTGGATAAACATAAAATAGGGATCATTAAGAAGCTCGATACGAAAATTGGCAACGGCGTGCATACCTTTTTGGACGATTTAGTTGCCAGCATCGCCGCTTCAGCGTCCAGCCGGATCGCTCACAGACAACGGGACATTGAAGAAAGAGAAATTCCATACATCCCTTTGGCATCCGAAGAAAACGCTAGTTAAACTGGAATGCATAAAGAAGTAAGCCCGATTGTGGGGCTTATTTTTTTGTTTCCATACACACTGAAACAAATGACTGCCAATTGGTTATCCTATACAATGACACACTTGAAGGAGTGACTAATAAGGGAGTGACATGGATGAGCTGGATTTATTGGGTTAAACTATATGAAAGCAAATTCCAGGCGGGATGTTTAGCCAAACGTATGGAGGAGGATTGGTGGATTTACGGCTATGAATGTCCGAATACGGTAGAGGTATTTCGTTCCAAAAAAGGGAGGTTCGGCGTGCGATATATTTTGTAGCTTTTTTGCTTGACTTTGCTTGTTGGCATGGTGTATATTAGTCCTTGTCGCTGTGAAAAGCAGTTCAATTAATACTCTCGCGGGGTGGAGCAGCTCGGTAGCTCGTCGGGCTCATAACCCGAAGGCCGCAGGTTCAAATCCTGCCCCCGCAACCAAATATTTTCTGAGTATAAGGGCCTTTAGCTCAGTTGGTTAGAGCGGTCGGCTCATAACCGATTGGTCGGGGGTTCGAGTCCCTCAAGGCCCACCAAACAAAAACCTGCATCTGGCAAGGTTTTTTTTACTTTTAAGGGAGCTTTTTATTTTTTATAAATTAATTTAAGGCAGCATGAGATTACCGAACGGCCCATTAGTATAAGATTGTGTTTAATGAGGGAATGTGACCGGAAACACACTCTATATGGAGTAGGTTTTCTTTTTTTAGTTTTAAGCAGCTAGAATGTTGGAATAGGTAACTGGGTTTATATTTTTGTTAAAGCTTTGCGATCTATAGATTGTGGTGGTTTTTCCAACCAACCATTTTTAATTAGAATGTTTGCAAAATCTTCACCTATAACCAAGTCTTTTGCAATCACACTCAAATAATGTGCACCTAAGTCTCTTCTCATAGAGGCAGATAAGGCGGCACCATAATAAAATACAGCGAAATTGAAGAAGGTTGTTGCATGAAAGAACATTAACTTTTCTGAAAATGGAGCAATTGTGGAATTTGTAATTTCAGATTCCCATAAAGCAGGAATACGTAAGTTATCCTCTTCTAAAATGGATTCGAAGATTTCACTATGTTTTTTAGCAGTTTCGAATGCTCTTGATAAAGAATCTTGAATTTCTTTTGATTTCGCGACTTGACAAAATCCAAGTAATATCGCTTTAGTCATATTTGTTTTTTCTAAATTATAAAATATATGGCTAATTTCTAAACCATTCAAAGGTCGTTTGTGACCAAACCAACCAGCAAGGAAGCCTTGATCCGTGACGAATTCTGCATGATCAGGTGCAGGGATATAAGGGGGCCTGATGAATAGACCTTTGGACAATAGAACATTTAATGTTTTGTTATAAAGGTCCATGGTTTCAATATTGCATTGAACGTAGTAATCGCATATATCAGAACGGGTTGAAGTTGTTAAAGCTAGTGCATAATTAGGTAAACCGTGTGCAGAAGTTACCTGAAAGTACTTCAGCCAAAATATATCAGAGAATAAACGAGGAGCATTTACATTTACATCCTCTTCTGTGAATCCGATTGGTATGGGGTATTTTTCTTGGTTGAAAAAAAGTTTTATTTTAAGGACATGCTCTTCTGATAAACTTAATGCTTGCTCCACAACCGTTCGAATATCGGTATCTTCGATGTGTTGCAATATATATTTTTTAATACAGATATCTAAAGTTTCATTCATGTACTGTGTCCAAAGACTTGCCAATTCGGTTGAGGTCAATCGTGTATTGTGATGAGTTTCCAAAGTAGAAATCCCCCAATTAATATTTAATATTAGTATCATTTGTAATGTGTTAAGAAAGTATTCTACACTTCAAATTAAATTGGATGAGAAAATTCTCATTAAATTCTCATAATGCTTAATAAACCTTTGATGGCGCTGAATTTTTCCAACTTCTTGTAAAAGGTGGTATTTTCAAATGTGATACTATAGATGCAGGTAAAAAATTGCAAGATCTGCTATAGTGGGATTGTACGTGGATCTAAGCTAATCTGTACCAATTCTTAATTTTAAGGTGGCAATGCCTCATGAAGTTTTACACAGCTTGGCGCACCATTGTTATGCTAACGTTTCTGATCGTATTAGTTGGATGTCAGCCATCCAAATCAGCTTTGTCCGTTCCTACAAACAGTTCGGTTTCTATCAAGGTAAGTGATAATAATACGACTGCGACACCTAAGCCACTTGCTGCTATTCAACCAAGTGTAGATCCAGCTAAACCGACTCCAACTCCTATACCAGTTAAAGAAACACCTGATGGTTTTGAGATGGGCAAGCCGAAGGAAGAGCCTAATGTCCCGGATCCAGCACAAGCTAATAAGCATTCGAAGCTAAAACCGATTTACACAGTCGGTACTGGGACGGTTGCGATTACGATAGATGACGGACCGACAAAGTATACAGAGGAGCTTTTGAAGGTACTAAGAGAAAACGGGACGAAAGTGACCTTTTTCTTTCTCGGGCAGAATGCAGCAGCGTATCCAAAAGCCGTTACCGACGCTGTATATGATGGGAATGAAATTGGCTACCATTCCAACTCTCATCCGAGAATGACGAAGATGAACCTGAAGGGGCAAGAGAAGGAATTTGATTTGGGACTGGACAAGCTTAAAAAATGGGACAAAAAGCCGATTTCCTTGTTCCGTCCACCCTATGGAGCTTACAATAACGATACAAAAGTAGTTACGGAAGAGCATAAAATGAGCATGGTGCTGTGGAATGAAGACCCAAGAGATTGGTCTACAACAGACTCTGCAGCCGTTGCGAAGAATGTGCTATCGCAAGTGCATTCGGGCAGCATCATTGTGATGCATGATCGACCTTCCACTATTACAGCGCTGCACGATATTATTATCGGGATTAAGAAGAAAGGCTTTAAATTGGTTACCATACATGAATAGCGAAATAAGACTTGTAAAAATGGGACTTAATATGGAGCAAGGCACATGGAATAATTTTCGTTGGGATTTTTTAGCGACGGTGTTTGTCAGTTTTTTTAGTGTTACATTTAATCAATTTTTCACCCCGCTTGCGATACAGCATGGGGCATCCAATTTTCAAGTAGGCCTGCTATCCGCCGCGCCGGCGATTGGACTTGTGTTTGCCCCTTTTTGGGCAAGTATTGTGGAAAAAGGCAATCCCAAGCTCCATATGTTTTATCCCAACTTCATTGCGAGAATTCTGATTGTGCTGCCTTTGATACACGCAAAGCCTTGGGTTTATGTAATGACTGCGTTGATGATTAATTTACTTTTGGGTATTCAAGCACCGGCGTATGCGAGTATCATTACACGAATTTATCCAGCGGATCTGCGTGGACGCTTAATGGGTAACGTCCGTGTGGCGATGGGGGCTTTAATGATTCCATTAGCCTATTTGATCGGACGATGGATTGATAGCTCTGGGGGAAGAATTCCGACTCTAATTGCTGTGGTGACGGGTGTCATTTCGATATGCTTGTTCACAAGGGTAAAAGAGATTGTTCCGTTGGTGAATCAGACGAAACTCAAAAAGCGTGCTTCCTTGCGAGACCAGCTTAAATTAATCACGGAAAATAAGAAGCTTGCTTTGTTTTTCGCGGCAACTACAGCAGCCGGCTTCGGAAATCTGCTCGCAAGTCCGCTTTATCAAATTATTCAAGTGCAAAAATTAGAGCTGTCTAATTTACAAATTGGTTATGCCCGGATGATGTATTTCTTTTGCCTCTTGTTAGCTTATTTAATCATGGGTCGGGTCATTGATAGATATTCTCCAAAAAGAGCGATGTTTTTCGGCATTGCCGCTTATGGAATTGCCCCTGTGCTTTATGCCCTATTTGCGAATTATCCGGCCGTTATTATTGCAGGAGGCTTTCAAGGTATTGGGGATGCAATTTGGGATATTGGCTGTTTGTCTTATGTAATAAAAATGGCCCCGGGTCGAGAAGCGGTAGCATTCGGGCTGCATTTAATGCTTTTTGGCATTCGCGGAACCATTGCACCGCTGCTTAGTACAAGCTTAATCCATACTGTCTCGATGCCTGTCATTTTATGCGCTGCAGCGTTTTGCTGTCTGGTTGGTTTTTTGTTATTCTTTACAGGAAACAAGTCTGGAAATGAATGATCCCTATCTTTTATGTACGATGTTCAGCAATAGTAACCGCTTGGCTCCCCATAGCATGCCAAATGTCCTTAAATTTTTGTAAATTTACCTTTCTTTCCGTCCCAGTATAAGGGTCGTTCAAATAAGCAAATTCATCATCAAATCCTGTCAAAAGCAGGGCATGTTCAGGTATTTTCCAAACAACTTTATTTCCTTTTGAGTCGACCCATTCCGTTGAAATCTCTGGTTCGATCATTCCGATAGTGGCCCATACAATGACAGGAATTTTTTTATCAATCTGATGCAGCAAGCTTTCAAATGGGCGACCGCTTAAATCGACTGCTTTGCCTGGGAGAAACTTGTTGATCACATCATGGATCGGCTTATGGAAGACACCATATGAATCGTCCGAAAAAGGATCTCCGACGAACACAACTTCCGGATTCCCGCCAATCAAGCTGCCGTTGACCTCGTTTGGAAGATTCCCTTTAGGGAGCGCTTTTGCCACCTCTTGCTTTGTGACTTTCAAACCAGCCCATTTTAAAAGCATTGCCGCTGCTGTAGCTTCACAGCCTGTCGGGAGCTCCGGAAACTGTGAAATCACGGATACTTTTGATATTTTTATTGGTCTCAGCTCCCTGCCTTCATAGTAAATGGAAATTAGGATGATGAACAGCAATAATAGACAAACTCGTGAAAGCGTTTTGATCTTCATAAGCGATCCCCCTAATAATGCGATTATACTATATTTGGCGGATATATTTCGCGCTAATTCTTGTGCTTCTGTATAAGTTTGGGTTACAATTGAGGCAATTTAATTGTTGGTTAATTGAACTTCTCTAGGAGATGGTCGGAGCCATGTATTTTTATATTATCATCCTGTTCGTAGTTTGGATTGATCAATGGTCAAAATATCTTGCTCGAACCTACCTAAAATTGAATGAGCATTTTGCTGTCTGGCATCGTATTACATTGACGCTTTACGAAAACCACGGAGCTGCTTTCGGCTTGCTGCAAGGCAAAGGTTCGTTGTTTTTGGTTATTCCTTTATCTTTATTATTTATTGGCTTTGTTTTTTATTTGCGTTGGAAACGGATGATCACCAGTCGAGTGATCCTGAGCGGTTGTGCGATCCTGCTTGGAGGCGGGATTGGGAATGTTGTGGATCGCATTGTGTTTGGCAAAGTAACAGACTTCATTCAATTTAAACCGTCGGGTGGAATTTTAAACATAGCAGATCTGATGATTAATCTAGGTATTTTAATAATTTTCTTGGGCTTTCTTATTCAGTTTATCATGGAGAAAAAGCAGGAACCTACTAACTCAAAAGTGCAGTAGGTTTTTTAAATACGCTTAGAATAATTCAGGTTTGTTGAATCATAAAATCAATAAGTATATAATATTCCTATTGGAAATAGTGGTAAAGTACATGATGAAAGGTGGATTCCTATGGCATTTACATTATCCATTCATGAGCAAGCACCAGATTTTCATTTGATGGCAACAGATGGTCATTCCTATAATCTTCATGATTTTGCGGAAGCGAAAGTATTGGTTGTGTTTTTTACATGCAATCATTGTCCATACGTGCTTGGTTCAGATGAAGTTACTCGTAGGACAGCGGAGAAATTCATCCCTCAGGGAGTAGCATTTGTCGCGATCAATTCGAATAGCGTCCATGTGCATGCAGATGATTCTTACGATAAAATGGTAGAAAGAATGAAGGAACAAAACTTTCCTTGGACGTATTTGTACGACGAAAGCCAAGAAACTGCTCTCGCCTACGGTGCACTCCGAACGCCGCATTTTTATGTTTTTAACGAAGAACGCAAGCTGGTTTATACGGGACGGGCAGTTGATTCGCCAAGAGATGCAAGCAAGAATACGGTCTATGATTTGGAAAATGCATTAAGTTCTTATTTGGCAGGGAGCGCTATCCCCATATCAGTTACCAATCCGATTGGCTGTAATGTGAAATGGGAAGGCCAGGAAAAACATTGGATGCCAGCGGATGCTTGTGATTTGGTATGAAAATTACACAAAGGAGGTGCTATACATGTCACACAAATATTTTACTTTAGAGGAAGCCAATCAGCACCTCCCTATTGTAGATCAGGAATTGCGTACGATTCAAAAAATTAAACAACAATTTGAAGAGAAATATCTCGACCTGCGCAGAAGGAAGGAAATTCAAAAGGGAACACAAGGCTCATTGAACGGTGATCCATTTTTTATGATTGAAACGGAACTGGAATTTCTCCAAATAGAGGCAAATAGTCATATTAAGGGCTTTCAGCTGAAAGGGATCGAACTGAAAGATATGGATATCGGACTTGTTGATTTCCCAGCTATTCTCAATGGAGAGGAAGTCTTACTCTGCTGGAGGCAAGGAGAAGAGCGTATCAGCTATTATCATAGTCGAAATGAAGGGTTCTCTGGTCGTAAACCGATCGCTTAATGCTATTCAAGCCGAGCTTCTGGAAGGATGGAAAAAACGATGTTTTATGCTTTAATTGCTCTAATCATTCTCTTGGATCAGGTAACTAAATACTTGATACGAACCCATATGGAGATAGGACAAACAACTTCGATATGGAAGGATGTACTTGACTTTACATATTATCAAAACACGGGGGCGGCTTTTAGTATATTGCAGGGACAAAGATGGTTTTTTATTATAGTTGCTCTCCTTTTTGTGGGTATCGCGATTTATTATCGATGGAAAGGGAAAATACAGGGACGTTTTCTCGAGTGGACGGTAGCGTTATTGCTTGGAGGCGCTATTGGAAATGGAATAGACCGCCTGGTTTACAATAAAGTGACTGATTTTGTGAATCCGCAGTTTGGCTTTGGTATTTTTGGGATTTTTAATTTCGCGGATCTAGCCATCAATGTGGGCGTTATTTTACTTATTCTAAGGATGCTTATTCGGCCTTCCAATAAACCTGTTTCTCAGGGAAGCATTTAGTTGGGGTATAAAAAAAAGAGACCTACAACCCATAAAGGTAGTAGGTCTAAGTTATTATATGAAAAAAGGAGGTAACTCTATTATAGACTTGCTCTATTACAACAAGGTAAAGGGTACAATACATTTGTATTACAATCATCATTTTCTAAAACTTTTCAGTTATAAAGATTGTCTAACATAATAAGCATAAAATTCGCTAAAATTTTCATAAAGGTGGTCAAATCTATGGTATATATGAGTGAAGTACCCCATGACTTAATATTAGGTGAGACTTACACATCCAAAGAAATCCTTTACTTTATTGGCTATAACGATGTGATCGTACTCTGCGAAGAAACTTCGATGTTTACGGAAAGATCTGCTGACAAATATTTTGTTTTGAATATCTACGAGACATTTGTTCATCGTAATGACCATGGGAAGTCTTATAATGTTCCGTTGAAAAAGAAAAAGGTGTATGTGATCAACAAGGTGAGATAAGCTTATTCCTTAGCCATAATTACCATAATATTGTATTCATGCAGCTGTAATAATAAGGAATCAATAAATTTTTGACTGCGATATAAACGCTCGTATTCTGTTACTACCAGAGTGTCGAATTTTTGCATTGCCGCATCGTTTAGAAGCCGGTTTAAACCAGCTCGGTCCAAAGTGTGGGCATTGACACCCTTATCACTATAAACCTCTACGACTTCTCCGCCTTTCTCTCCGATAAACTTCCTGCAAACCGCAATTTGGTAATAAATGGACTGATCGGTTGATCCTGTTCTTACATATATCGCAGCTTTCAATTCGATGACCTCACCAAAATATATTTACAATTCGCTTTGGACTCATCATAACAATTTATGGGTCCTTTTTATAGTGTTCTATCAAAAAAAATGAATGGAGAGATCGAGTCGTGATAAAAAGCTTAAAAAATATCAAGAGTTTCGTCATCGGTTTCTTATGCTGCGCATTATTAAGTGCAACGGTTGCTTATGCAGAGGAAAGCTCGCAAATTGAAGTATATTTTAATAATATAAAATTTATGTTTGATGGCGTCGAAAAAAAACCTATTGTGAACGATGGATTTATATATAACGGATCGACCTATGTACCCTTGCGTTTTGTTAGTGAAGCATTAGGGAAAGATGTATTGTGGGATGGCGATAACAATACGATATGGGTGGGTAGGAAGGAAGGCAATTCAGTTTTACTAAACAGTTTGGCGTATGCAAGATTAGATGGAGTGGCTCAACAAGATGGCCTGTCGTTTAATCGATGGAATGGCAATGATGATTATAAGCATTTATACGGAAGTGAATTCTCTATTGCGGATGAAACCTATAGTCATGGTCTTGGGTTGTATATCGGAAAATATTTGGATAATTGGGGCTCGATCGATTACAATTTAAATGGAAATTATAAACGGATGTATGGATATATCGGTATAGATGATTTTACAAAAAACAGTAATTCTAGTGGGATTGTGAGGGTTTTTGGGGATGGAAAAGAGATATACACATCACCGAAAATTAAAGGGGGAGATCTTCCCTTGGAAATGGATGCTAATCTAACAGGTGTACTCAAACTAAGAATTAAATTTGAAAGTAATCAGAAGGACGAATTAAACATTGATTTTGCTGAAATCCACCTTGTGCAATAAAAAATATTATGCTATAAACAGACCTACAATTCTTAACATATGTAGGTCTGTTTATCATTTAATCTAGAAAAGAAACTATAGTTTCACTAGTTTGTCGTCGATTGCTCGGTGTTTCCCGTTCCTGATAGCGTTCGGGAAGAGAAGATGTTTCACCGCGGTAACCAATAGCGATGACAGCATGAAGATCATAATCCTCCGGGATTTGCAGTGTTTCTCGAGCTTTATCTGCATCGAAACCACCCATGCCATGTGTAAACAGGCCAAGTCGAATGGCTTCGAGTGCCAAGTAGCCCCATGCTGTGCCAGCATCAAAGGCATGGGTACGGTTAAATTTATCATTTGCACCTGTCTTTTTTGAAATGGCCAAAACGAGAACAGGGGGCTTCTTGCACCATTCTAAATTAAATGGAGAAATAAACGTATGGAAACGTTCACGTTCCGTCTGATTTGCAGCTACAATATAACGCCACGGCTGTTCATTACTTGCGGATGGAGCCCAGCGTGCGGCTTCAAAGATGCTAAGAAGAACATCTTCAGGAATTTCTTGCTCCGAGAATGCGCGAGGTGACCAGCGATTAAGAAATATAGGGTCAATCGGATGCTCTGCATGGCGAGATTGTGCCACTTCTTTATGGATTTGCTCTTGCATAGAACTATCCTCCTTACAGATTACGAGTGGATTGGAAAAATTCGATAAATTCACCATCAGGACCGTAAAAGAAAATATATTTGGATCCATCAGGTAAGGTAGTAATTTCAGTATCCCGAAAGTGAACATTCAGGTTTTCAAGTCTTTCTATTTCCTCTTCGATATTATCTACCCTAAAAGCAACGTGGTGAAACCGCCCTTCATTCGCAAGCTCACCGCTGTAGCCATGGATCAGTTCCAATTCTGTTTCGTCTTGATGGGAGAAGCCTAAAAAGGCAAGTTGAATGACCTGATCCGTGTGCAGGAGGGAATACTTTAATTCTAAACCCACCACCTCACGATAAAATTTAATCGAAGCTTCTAAATCTTTAACCATGATACCGATATGCTCTATTCTTGAAACAGGCATGATTAAACCTCCTTTTTAATTATTTATACTAAAATAAGTTATGTTAAGCAAATGGATGTTATTTATCCGAGCGAGCCCATGCAGAAAAAAGATCAGTCCGCTATCAGCTAAAAAAAGGAACAGACTACGGAAGCACTAGTCTGTTCCTAATATTATGTTGTGTCATTGGAGGATCTTTTTTCGCCCTGAGCGGAAAAAGGAAAGCACGGTGGCAATTAAGACAAGAAGGGACATGAACCAAAATACAGCCTGCAGTCCATGAATAAAACCCGTTAATGAAGAAGCATCCCCCTCAATACCAACCTTAGTTCCAGAAAAGATCGCGAGCATGGCTTCATGCGGAATATTTTTTGTAATCAATGGCATGGAAAAAGCAAAGCTCAGCATCATCCCCAAATTGACCGTAAGCGAGCGGATACCCGACGCTTCTCCGCGGAATTGTGGTCCTGCGGCATTCATGACACTGCTGGAGTTAGGGGAATTGAATAACCCGGAGCCAACACTAATTACGCTCATCCATACAGCGAGTCGCCAATAGGGTGTCGTTAAACCGATATCCATGGAAAGTCCGATGAGTCCAAGAGTGGTAATGAATAGCCCGACAGTAGCCGGAATTCGCTCTCCAAATCGATCTCCCAACCAACCTGCGATAGGCGACATGACTAACATGCCAACAGCCAATGGGATCGTCATTATACCTGCTTGCAGTGCGTCAAAGGCCAAAGCACCTTGGAAATAGAAAATAAGCATGAACATGACCGACATTCGAGCAAGTCCATTTAAAGTTGCCGATATAATGCCCATGGAGAAGGTGCGGTTATTGAACAACGGCAAATGAAGCAGCGCGTTGGGATGTTTTCTTTCAATGGAGATGAAAATAGGAAACGCGACAATAAATAATAGCGCTGAAATCCAAACGACGGGCGAAGTCCAGCTTTGAATCGGACCCCATGTTAAGGCAAGCAAAAGGCCCGTAACGCTAAGCGAATAAGTTATTAAGCCCCAAGTATCTGTTTTCTTTTTCTGAGTATTTATAATATCCGTGAAGCCCATCGCCCAGATGCCCCAAGCGACAGAAATAATGCCTAGCGGCACATTAAACCAAAATGTCCATTGCCAGCCATAAGTAATGGTTAGCCAACCACCCAATACGGGTCCGATAATTTGTCCCACCGCTACAACCGTGATATTCAGGCCAAGCGCTCGTCCCAATTCTTTTTTAGGAAATGCGTCTGCAACGATAGCCGTACTGTTAGCCATAACCATGGCCCCGCCAACCCCTTGGAGGATACGAAGGATAATAAGCAAGGGGGCAGAAGAAGCGAATCCGGCTAATAAGGAAACAAAGGTAAATAAAATCATACCCCAAAGATACAATTTCTTGCGTCCGAAGCGGTCTGCCAGACTTCCTGCCAAAAGCACGACGACTGTTTGAGCCACCATATAAGAAAGCAAAACCCACATAGCTTGAAGCACAGTAGCATGCAAACCACGAATTAAATCCGGTAAGGCGATAATCAATGTGCTGAAATTTAATGCAGAAAGTAAGGAACCTAAGCTTGTTACGGATAAAATCCACCATTTTTTATTTGAGTTGTTCATGGTTCTTGATCACTCCTTGTATATTATGATCTCTCTTTAAGCAGTACATTGACTTTTTCTAATCTTTTCGCAAAACCTTCTCGCAGCAATTGCAAATTTCGGATCTTATCATCAATCGTATGGGTTAATGATTGTAAAAGCTCAGAACACTGCTCCAGAAGCTTTAGCTTCTGATCGTCCGAATCTTCTTTGTGGTATAAATCTTTGATTTGTTCCAAATTTTTCTCTGCTGCGAGAATAGGCGCGATGGCTTGCAATGAAATGCCAAGTAAATTTTTGATCCGGATAATGTGACTCAACTGATCGACAATTTGTTGGTTATAAAAACGATGGCCGCCTTCTGTTCTTGGAATTTCAGAGATTAAACCAATTTCCTCGTAATAATGCAGTGTTCGAGGTGTAATCCCAAATTGGCTGCTGACCTCTTCTACAGAGTAGGTTTTATTAAACAATGCATCCGCATCCTTTCATTTGTAATTCCTTTTATTGTAACACAAACATTACGTTGACGTAAGGTATTGTTTGGGTTATTCTGCAATTTTTTTAGGCAGGATATTGTCCTGCTATGTCGAATCCTTTTTTCATTGTCGAATTATCGAGATTTAGAGACGATCAATCAAGCGGGTATTCCTATCGTTTCCTATTGAGGTGCTTCGGGCGGATTTGAAATCATGGAACAGTATTTACTCCATCGCTAGTTTTTAACCTTGGATAAGCTCCAATCTATAGTTATTGCTTTAAAAGGTGTTCGTTCCGCTATGGATGATCGAGATATCGGCGGTCTGCTGGAGAAGGTTGGTGCGCTGGTGGTAGGAACAGAAAAAGGGAGAGTAGCAGAGAATACTCAGCAGCTGCTGATCGACTTTAATCCATGGCGGGGCAGTGTTGCCGAGAAGGCTAAAATCAATCTGCTTGGGATGCGAGGAAAATATTTCAAAAGCAGGATAAAAGATGGGATCGACCGATGCTGCTCCGTGATATTTATGTGCAGCTGCGATTTTCTGCGAAGGTTCGTGCGAAAGTGCATAGTAAGCGAATAGTCGGTTTTTTTGTGATGTAAAATTGAATTCGATTTCATTTAACTGTATAATAAAGTTAAAAAAAATAAGGTTGTTATGATTCCCTATGGATATGAAAATTATTGATGTCGCTAAAAGGGCCGGGGTTTCGCCGGCTACGGTATCACGTGTATTTAACGAAAGCAATCTGGTCAAAGAGAGAACCAAACAGAAGGTGATGAAAGCCATCGAGGAATTGGGTTATTTTCCTAATGCGGCTGCCAAACAACTTCGCTCACAAAAAACGATGACGATTGGTGTCGTTGTTACCGATATTAATATTTCCTATAATGCGGAAATTATAAAAGGGATTGAAAACATAGCTTATTCACGCAAATATAAGGTGCTTATTTGTGATACCAATAATCAAAAAGACAAAGAGCAGGATTATTTAAGCTTGCTTATGAATCGTACAGTAGATGGCATGATTTTTGTTGCTCCCCATTTGAAAAATCAAGTCCTGATTGATCTAGCTGAAAAAAAATATGTTATCGGCTTGATTGGGCGATATATCGAACATAGCCATATTCCGTGTGCCTATACAGATAACGTCAAATTTTCCAAAGAAGTCGTTGAACACTTACTCGAACGAGGACATAAGGAAATCGCCTTTATGAGTGGATATGCAGATGTAGTGGATAGCTACGAGCGTTTGGAAGGCTATATTAAAGCTTTAAGAGACCGAGAAATATCTTTTCGACCTGAATTGATCGAGAATGGCAACTTTAACGAGGAAGGCGGCTATGAAGCGATTAAACGACTTTTCAGCAGAAAGCAACCATTTTCCGCGATATACGCTGCAAATGATGAAATGGCGTTGGGAATCTACAAGGCTTGTCAAGAACTAGGGATGCAAATGCCGGAACAGCTTGCGATTGTCGGGGTGGATAACGATAGAATATGTAAATATATTAGACCGTCTTTAAGTACAGTAAATCAGCCTAAATACACGATGGGTGCGTTAATAGCGGAAAAATTAATCGACCAAATGAACGATGATGAGTTCTCGAATCAACGTATTTTCAATGTGGATTCCAAATTAATTATTCGGCAGTCATCCGACTTCTATATCTAAAAAATAGTTATTGAAATCGATTTCATTTTATAGTATGCTAATTCTTATTTAACCATTGCAGTACATTAATAAAATTGACAGCTTGAGAAAGTTCAATTGGGGGCATGTTTATGATTCGAATGGAAAATGGAATTTTGTATGTACAAGAAAAACCGCAGTTTCTTCTTACCGCAGATTATCCTTACTATCGCGATTCAGTTGAAAATTGGGCCGATCGTTTAGAACGATTAAAAAGATGTCATATCAACGTGATCAGCTTCTATGTCCCTTGGCGTCATCATCATGTGGGAGATATCATTGATTTTGAAGGAGTTTTATCCCCCAACAAGAATGTCAAGCTTTTTATCAAATTATGTCGGGAAAAAGGATTGTCAGTACTGCTTAAACCAGGTCCATTTGTTCATGCAGAAACCGATTTTGGCGGATTACCCGATTTTGTAAGTCCGGAATATAATGAAAGTATAGATCCAATGTTAAATGCAAGCGGGGAACAGCGCAAATGGCATAAAGTCTTGCCTTCACCTACAGATCCCCAATATAACAAATGGATACAAGAATGGTTTGAGCTTGTCGATCGTGAATTAATCCAGCCTAATCAATATCCACAAGGACCGATTATCGCCCTTCAGATTTTGAATGAAGGTATTTATTCTGATGCGCAGCATGTCGTGACCGATTACGATTATTCCGTGACTTCCATTAAAATGTATCAGCAGTTCCTTGAAGAAAAATATGAGACTATTGCAGAATATAATAGATTACACGGTACTAAATTAAAAAGTTTTTTTAACGTTTTACCCGTTTCAGAAATGAAATCGATTTCAAATTTAGCGGAAGTTTTATTGTATAAAGATTGGGCGGAATATCAAAGCTATTATATGTCCTATTTATATTCTCATTGGGGAAATTTTATCAAATCAGACCTTCCCTATATTTTAAATCTTAATCCGCCACATGATAGGGAACAAGGCTATGATGATTGGTTAAATCGACTTGAAATTGAAAAGTTTACAAACCAAAACTATGGTTTTACCAATTGGATTGGAGTTGTATCGCACGATACCTCTGCTTTTAACCGTTATTTATTGCTAACTAAACGCGGAAGAGGGCCAAATCTAGAAGAAAACTGGGGTTTTTCTAAGCTCTATGACTCTCGTTACAAATATACGGCGATACCGTTTTTCCAAACGATTATGGCTGTTGCCGCTGGCGCGACTGGATATAACATCTACACAGGTGTTGCCACAGATCAGTGGGATGATAATATTGATACGCTTCAGCAAAAACCATATCCAGACTGTTCTCCCATTACAGAGCAGGGCGAGCTAACTGATAAATATTTTTCATTAAAGCTGTTAAATCGCTTCTTTCTCGATTTTGGCAGTGAATTGATGGAGAGCGCTTCCTCTGCTCCGCTTACCTGGGGGATTTATAATGGTTACTCTCAGTTAGGCTGTTGGGGGCTAGAATCAGAAATTAAATCCCTTGGAAAAAAATCTGTTTATGCTGGACGAAACGGATTCGATCATTTTCAAAATATAGCTCGCCAATATAACATTGATTATTCCATGGTCAATATAGCGGAGTCTGATGTTCCTGTGGATAAACATCCTATGTTAGTCCTAGTAGGCGGATTTTTTATGGATGAAAAAACACAGCGTAATCTGGTTCGTTATGTGAAAAGCGGGGGGATTTTAAATCTGACACACGATGTGCCTGCTTTAAATGAAAACTTTGAGCCCTGTACTTATTTACGCGAAGAAATATTTGGCGGTTTAGAGCCAACAGATGGGGAATATCTTTACGGCAAAGGCAAAGTGCTCTATACAAGTGATAACTTATTTGCTGCAGCTGAAGCATCAAAAAAATTTATATCGTTATTGGAAGAACATTTGCCTGCTAGTTTTCTTATTCGCTCGGATGCACAGGTATGGATTCATAGTCATCCGCATAAAAATGTACAATTTGTTTTTGTTCTTGGGTTAGATGATCAAGTTAAAAATTACAATATACAGTACTTGCAAACAAGCATTCAAGTTCGTCTTCCTGTCAAATCCAGTTGTATTATACGCATGGAAAATGGTTTAATCTCTGCTGGGGTAATTAAAGGGATACATGAATTGGAACAATCCGCTGAAGCCCCTTATATATCAGATGGAAAGCAAATGTTAAAGGCCGAGCAAGCCTGCGATTTATTTTTCCGTTTTGAAGGCGGAATCCCCATTTTTGAAGCGGCAAGTCCAGATGATGAATTGATCCTCAATTGGACTGAGGAGAACGGAAGAAAAACGGCGCATTATGTGGTTCCGAATCGCTTGTTCTTAAGTTTAAAAGTTTAAGGAAAGGGGTGTTTCAATCGCTATGAAAAAAGGATTCCTTCATGAATTGAAGCGAAACAAAGTTTTATTCCTGATGATTTCGCCAACGTTGTTGTTTTTCATTTTATTCAGTTATGTACCAATGGTAGGAATTTACTTTGCATTTACGAAATTTAGCTTTGATAAGGGCTTGTTCGGAAGTGATTTTATCGGAATGGACAATTTCAAATTTTTATATCATTCAGGCATACTATGGAACATTACAAAAAACACTGTTTTGTTTAACTTGGCATTTATATTTTTAGGAAACATATTGCAGCTAGGTTGTGCGATTTTTCTCAGTCAGATCACTAGTAAAATTTTCAAAAGAACTACGCAGTCGATGATGTTTTTACCATTTTTCATTTCGTGGGTGCTCGTTGGCGCGTTTGCATTCAACATATTTAACTCTGACAACGGTGTTGTGGATACACTGCTTAAACAATTTGGTATGCAGCCGTATGATTTTTATTTAGAAACCGCACCTTGGAAATACATTATTGTAGCCTTCAGTGTTTGGAAGGGGTTAGGGTACGGCACGATTATCTACCTGGCGTCGATTATGAGTATAAGTGAAGAAAACTATGAAGCCGCCAAAATTGATGGTGCGAATATATTTCAACAAATCCGTCATATTACGATTCCTTTGCTTAAACCGACGTTTATCCTTTTGATCCTCTTTAGCATTGGCGGTATCTTGAAAGGTCAATTTGATTTATTCTATCAAATCATCGGGTCTAACGGATCGCTGTATGATGCGACGGATATTATTGATACGTATGTATTTCGTTCCTTAACCGTGAACTTTGATATTGGTATGGGAACCGCGGCAGGGCTGTATCAGTCATTCTTTGGCTTCTTGCTTGTGATGACAGTCAACTACATTGTCAAAAGGTTCAATGAAGAATATGCATTATTTTAGGAGGCGGAAGGAATGAAAATAAAAATAGAGGCTTCCATGGTATGGTTTCAAATGATAGCGTATTCAATCATCACATTTTTCTCGATTTTTTGCCTAATCCCATTCTGGTTAATCTTTTCTGGATCGATTTCTTCCGAAAATGAGGTTGTTACCGAAGGATTCAAATTATGGCCTAAAATAGTTTCTTTTGAAGCTTACAAGGCGATATTCAACTATCCTGAACAAATCTATAGGGCTTATGCCGTAACGATTGGAATCACAGCTACCGGGGCAATTCTCGGGCTGTTCATTACCTCAATGGCCGGTTATGTGCTGGCACGAACGGATTTCAAATATAGAAATCGACTTGCTTTCTTTATCTATTTCACCACTTTATTCAGCGGTGGACTGATTCCTTGGTATATCCTAATGGTCAAATATTTGCATTTAAAAGACAATTATCTGGCTATGCTTCTCCCGCTGCTGGTGACTGCATGGAATATTATTTTGATGAAGAACTTTATGAAATCGATTCCAGATTCCATTATTGAATCATCAAGAATTGACGGGGCGGGCGATTTTAAAATTTACGCGCGAATTATTATTCCACTGGCTACACCCGGACTCGCAACGATTGGCTTATTTCTTGCTCTGAGTTATTGGAATGATTGGTTTTCGGCCAATATTTTCATGACGACCGCTTCCAAATTTCCGCTTCAGTATTTGTTATACAAGGTTTTGGCAGCCGCCGAAGTACTGAAGACAAATGCCGCTTATAGTGTTTCGCAGAATGTAGTACCACCCACACAAACGTTGAAGATGGCCGTCGCCATCATCGCTACCGGTCCGATTATATTTCTTTATCCTTTCGTACAGAAATATTTTGTTCAGGGGTTAACGGTAGGCGCAGTGAAAGGTTAGAACCGGTTATCCGGCTAACATATAAACACATTATAAAAGGAGGATTAAGCATGAGTAAAAATTTTTCCCGCATGTTCGTTCTACTCGTAGCCGTAGTGCTGCTTGTGTCTGCATGTAGCAGCAAAACTCAAGTCGCTTCAACAACGTCGCCAGAGGGAACAAAGGCACCTGCAGCAAGTGATGCGGCTGTCAAAGGACCAGATACGTCAGAGAAAGTGGAATTGAATTGGTATTTAGTAGGTGAAGCAGACAAGGATACGCCAAAAGTTCTTGCAGAATGGAATAAGATGCTGGAAAAAGATTTAAATACGACGGTGAAATTAAACTTCACCACTTGGGATCAATGGGAAACAAAGTATAATCTTCTTTTAACATCCGGGGAAAAAATCGATATGATTTTTGCATCCAGTTGGGCGAAATTTTATCAATATGCTAAACAAGGAGCATTCCTCGATCTGACAAATTTACTGGAGAAAAATGCACCGATAACATTGAAAACCGTTCCGAAGCAGGATTGGAGCGACGTCACAGTAGGAGGTAAAATCTTCGCTGTACCAAGTACGTACCCTGAATATACACCAGTTGGTTGGGTTTATAGAGAAGACTGGAGAAAAACGTTGAACTTACCGGAAATTAAAGATATGGCATCGATTGAAGCCTATCTGGATGGTGTGAAAAAAGGCATGCCAGGTGTGACCCCAATTAACGGAAATGCTTTTAATGAAATAAATGGCCTCTTTTTGACAAGCTCTGATTATCAAACGATTGGCGGAGATAGCAAAAACATTGTCGTAGCTAAATCGTATAAAACGCCTCGTGATATTGTAGCTTACCCTTTTACACCGGAATATGCGGATTGGGTTAAGAAGATGAAGGTTTGGGCCGATAAAGGCTATTGGTCAAAGAGTACATTAGCTTCAAAAACAGAATCCGGAGATCTGCTTAAAGTGGGACAAAGCGCTGTTTACTGGCGTAATCCAGCGGGCGCGGGCTCATATTTTAACGATTCGAAAGTTAAAGATGCCAAAATTGAACTAGGCTATTTCCCGTTCACCAGATTTCATAACTATGCTGTTCCTAACTTATCCATTAACAATGGGATGGCGATTCCGAAAAGTGCAGCGCATGCTGAACGTTCACTAATGGTGTTGGATAAGCTTAGAAACGACCCTGCATACTTCGATTTGATGACTTATGGGATGAAAGGTCTTCATTATGATATGGCTGATGACGGCAAGCATATTATTGTTCCAGCTAAAGGACAAGATCCTAAAAATGACAATATCAAAATCGGTATTGCTTCATGGGGCTGGAGATATGAACCGAACATGAAGACGCAAGAAGGCGCATGGCCGGGTGAAGAAATATTGAAAAAAGAATTTATTGCAGAAACGCAGCCTAATATTTTCGATCCAATTATACTTGATTACGAGCCGGTAAAAGCTGAACAAGCCGCAGTAAACACAGTGATTGAACAGTACGGAAGACCATTAATGATGGGATTAGTTAAGGATGTTGACGCTTCAATTAAAACCTATCAGGAAAAGTTAAAAGCGGCGGGTATTGATAAGCTGATGGACTATGTGAAGAAAGAATCTATCGCTTATTTCGACGAAAAAGGAATTAAATAGTTTTCGAACAGGGAATGTGAGAGCGCCGAAGTTTAGTTATTATGGCGAACGAATCATTCCCTGATTTTTATCACTTGAAGGGGCTGGTTTTTTGCAACATGTTCAAGTTTGGGTAACGACAGTCGATCAAAGCAAGCTTTTGCAACCATGTGAATCCAGCGAATTTATTGGAGAGAAGGAAACCGATCCTTTCACGATACATATTGATAATAATAAAATGTATCAACAAATGGACGGCTTTGGCGCATCCTTCACGGATGCTTCCGCTTGGTTGATGTTTAAACAGCTCGCTGCATCTGCACGAACTGAAGCCATGATAAAATTATTTGACCCAGTGGATGGAATTGGCATGACATTTTTGCGGCAGCCAATCGGGGCTTGCGATTTTAATGCGTTTATTTATAGTAACGATGATATGCCGCCCGGAGAAACGGACGAGGAACTAAAGCATTTTTCCATTTCTCACGATTTAGAATATACGATCCCAGCGATTAAAGAGGCGTTGAAGCTTAATCCGAAAATCAAAATTATGATTTCACCATGGAGTCCGCCGGGATGGATGAAAACCTCGGATCATATGATTGGCGGAACTTTAAAACCGGAATATTATGCTGTTTATGCCCAATATTTCGTGAAATTTATTCAAGCTTATGAACAAGAAGGTATTCCGATTTATGCCGTAACTATTCAAAATGAACCTGGTTATGAGCCCAAAGAGTATCCTGGCATGATTATGCGTGCAGATGAACAAATTCGTTTCATTGGAGAGTATTTGGGACCAGCTTTTGAGCTTAATAATGTTCATGCCAAAATCATTTGTTACGATCATAATTGGGATGTATTGGATTATACCCGACATGTATTGAATGACGCTAAAGCGAGTCCATATATTGCTGGTTCGGCATGGCATTGCTATGGAGGCAACTCTGCAGCTATGACGGAAATTCATGATGAGTTTCCGGATAAGGATATATGGTTTACGGAAGCTTCGGGAGGAGAGTGGATTCCAGCTTTTCATGATGGCTTTATGAATCAGATGAAAGACTTGATTCGCAGTACAAGAAATTGGGCGAAATCGGTTATTTGGTGGAATATCGCCTTGGATGAGCATAATGGTCCCACCGTGTTGAGTAAAAGCACATGCCGCGGTTTGTTGAAAGTCAACAGAGAGAGTGGCGAGATAATCTATAATTTAGATTATTACACCATGGGACATATTAGTAAATTTGTGTTTCCGGGTGCTTTTAGAATCGATTCGAACACGTTTGAGGATGATCTGGAAACGGTTGCTTTTCAAAATTTAGACGGATCGCAAGTGCTGATCATTTCCAATCGTTTGACTGTGGATAGAACAATTAAGGTGCAATGCGGTTCATATTCTTTTCAACATAAGCTATTAGCCGAAAGCGCGGCAACTTATACTTGGCGGGAAGTAGTGGGTCAGAAAAAATAAAGTTAAGCAAGGTAGACCGTATCCTCCGCTGCCAGGGGATGCGTTTTTTTTGTTTGCATTGAGAGATGCCGGGTTTATATAATACATATAAAATTAGAAAACATAGCATGTTTAAAAATGGAGTGAAGAAAATGGATAAGCTGAATCAAGGAGTCATTGTATTGGCTGGTGGCAAAAGCAGCCGAATGGGCGTTGATAAATGGATGCTTCCCATTGGCGATCATCCGGTCTTAGAGCTTATAGTCCAAAAGCTTGAGCCAATTTGTACGGAAATGTGGATCGTAGCTGCCAGTGCAGAAGCTTTAACTGATCCGCGGAGAATCCCTGATTTTTCAACAAAGTATCCTAACGTCAAATATACGCAGGATCAAACGGGTGAGCTAGGGCCGCTTGGCGGAATAGTAAGTGGCTTTGCACATTGTAATTGTCCCTATATTTTAGTTACAGCTTCTGATTTGCCCTTTCCATCTGCACAGCTAGCAAATGCTTTATTCGCTTTGTGTAAGGATAACCAGGTGGATGCAGCCATTCCCGAACAAGACGGGCGATTGCATCCGCTTTTTGGTGTATATCGTCAAGAAACGGCACATAAGCTGACCGAATATATGGCAAAAGGCGGACGTAAAGTGATGGACTGGCTGCATGAATTAAACTTCGCGGTTCTTTCTGAGACTCAAGTCACTTCAATAGACCCGCAGGGAATAGCGCTTTTTAACATGAATCATCCAGACAACTATGTTAAAGCAAACGTTATTTATTCGAAGTTAATTCAACCTTCAGAATAAAGTTTAAAGGGAGGAAGCAGCAGTTCTTGCTTGTTTAGTACTTTGGGTGCTTTTTAAGTAGTGCGAGAGGTCAACAGGTTTTTCTAGTTGGCCTCTTTGTATGTATGGTCTTAAGATTACGGCGTAGCTGGGGGTCGACGTTCCTGCCCGTGGGATTAAATCCAACAGGCTGCACATAACTTTATATGTTATATATATGTCATATAATAACACAAACTTCCGTAAAAATGTTCAACAAAAAAGCGAACAATAAATAAAATAAAATTGATAATGTTCGTTATTTATAGATTTAAGAAGATAATAAGACAACTATTTTGTTAAAATTTAAATAAATGTTAGTAAATTCGAAAAAAAGCATTGAAAAATCTTGAAAATCATTGTATATTTATTTGTGTAAGAATATATAACATTAAAGATAAAAAAGAGAAGAATAATGGGAGGTTTTGGAGATGGATGCTAAAAGTTTTCGAAAGTCAGGACATTTCCCAAGTTTAGTGTCAGCTTTTATGTATTTTGATGTTAGCTTCATGATTTGGGTGATGTGCGGTGCTTTATCTTTGTATATCACAAAGGACTTTCACTTAACGGATACACAGAAAGCGACGATGGTAGCTATTCCAACTTTAGGCGGATCCCTTTTTAGAATTCCCATGGGTTTGTTGGCGGATCGTATTGGTTCACGGAAAACAGGGATTATTGGCATGTTATTGTCGATCATTCCACTTCTGTGGGCTTGGCAAATGGGCACGAGTTTAAATCAAGTATATGCATTTGGAATATTGCTAGGGATTGCCGGAGCAAGCTTTGCAGTTGCACTTTCGTTAGCTAGTCGTTGGTATCCCCCGCAATATCAAGGTTTAGCAATGGGGATTGCCGGGGCAGGCAATAGCGGAACAGCGTTAGCGACTTTCTTCGGACCGCAGCTGGCAAAAGCTTACGGATGGCATGCGGTATTCGGAATAGCCATTATTCCTTTGGTCCTCGTGATGATTGTTTATATTATTTTCGCTAAAGACAGTCCAAACCAACCAGCACCGAAAACATTAAAGGATTATCTGAGCATGTTTAAATTCGCAGATACCTGGTGGTTCAGTATATTTTATTCCATTACTTTTGGCGGCTTTGTTGGTTTCTCAACTTATTTCAGTATTTTTTTCTATGATGTTTATGGAGAAAAGGCGGTATCGGGTGGTTTGACTATAGTTCAGGTTGGTTATCTTGTGACGATTACCGTGATTGCCGGAAGCTTTTGTAGACCAATTGGTGGTTATATTGCAGACAAAATTGGCGGTATGAAGTTTTTGATGGTTTTGTTCACTTGCGTTTCTATATGCGCATTCGCGATTTCATCGATGCCTAGCTCATTTCTGGTGATGTTGCTCTTAACAAGTGTGATGATGGCTTGTTTAGGTATGGGAAATGGCTCGATATTCCAAATTGTACCCCAACGTTTTCCTAAGGAGATTGGGGTTGTCACGGGAATTGTAGGCGCGTTTGGCGGTTTAGGCGGATTTGTTTTACCTAAATATTTACTTGGACCGCTAAAGCAATCAACAGGTACGCATGTAACTGGATTTTTGGTTGTGGGCTGCATCGTTTTAGCAGGCACCATGATTTTCTATGCAGTATCACGCAGTTGGAAGAAAAGCTGGGCTACAACGGAATCGGGAGTTAATTTTTAAGGTTTTATGCAGGAACTGAGGCGATGAAATGAAACAGTGGATTAAAGCAGCGGGCACTGGAAAAATGGGTTCACGTGACTTGACCTATGATGAAGCGGTAGCCGCAGCGCATTCTATTTCTCGAGGCGAAGCTACCGATGCACAAGTAGCGGCATTTTTAATAGCGGAACGGATGAAGGGCGAATCTGATGAAGAGATCATGGCTTTTATCGATGTGTTTCGCAAATATTCCTTACCTTTTGCTTCGTTTTCCGATTCATTAAATTGTGCAGGTCCATACGATGGTCGCAATTATTTTCCAATAACAATTCCAGTTAGTTTGTTTTTGGCCTCTGTCGGCTTTTCGCAAGTTCTTCACGGCGCGGAATCTTTGCCGCCGAAGCTAGGTACTTCTTTGAAGGAATTGTTCGAGGGCTTGGGCGTTTGTATGGATATTAGTACTGCAGAATGGGAACGGAATTTTAGCGAAATTCATATTGGATTTATCTGGTCCGAGCAAATGTGTCCTCCTCTGCAAAAGATTCGCCATGTTCGCGAGCAGATCAGCTTGCGGACATTGGTGAATACAGTAGAAAAGGTGATTAATCCCATCCGGTCGATGAACTTAGTCATTGGCGTTAATCACAAAACAGCGATGCAGCATTTAGTGCAAATTTTGCCGAAGGCAGGGTTTCAAACTTCTTATATTGTACAAGGCATTGAAGGTTCGGAGGATTTACCCATTTACAAGAGCAGCGTGATACGAAAAGTGACTGCTTGGGGTGACGAGTCTAGCATAATTGATCCGGAAATGTTCGGATTTCAAAGTAGGCCTTTGGAAAAAATCGACAAGCTGGAGCAGCTGCGCATCCTGCAACGTGTAATGGATGGGGACGACTCCCCTGATATTAAAGCAGAAAGAGATCATGTTATTTTTAATACAGGTCTGCGATTGTTTTGGTTTGATCGCGTATCTTCGTTTGAAGAAGGCTTTCACTTGGCCGCTCAATTGTATAAGCGAAAAGAAGCTGGACGAGTGTTGAACAGATGGAATACAATGAGCCAGATGTAAGGGGATGTTCCGATGACCACATTAAAATCTCATTGTTGCTTTTGCAGTATGCAGTGTGGTTTAGAGCTTATTCCAGATGCTTCAGATAAACCTATCTATACGGTTAAACCGAGTTCCGATTTTCCTGTAGCAACAGGACGTTTATGTCAAAAAGGATTTAATGCAATGGAACATACCATACACCCTGAACGCATTCTTCATCCGCTGAAACGTGAGGAAACCGGAGCTTGGTCAAGAACCAATTGGGACGAAGCATTAAGCCATATTGCGCATCAAATCACAACACTTCAAGCAGAGTATGGCAAAGACGCAGTGGCTGTATATGGCGGCGGATCATTAACCAATGAAGTTAGTTATTTGCTTGGTAAGTTTACACGTGTTGCGCTGCAATCCAAATATATTGATTACAATGGGCGATTTTGTATGTCTTCCGCTGCCGCCGCAGCAAATCGCGCTTTTGGGATCGATCGCGGGATGACGATGCCGCTCGGTGAACTGGCTAAATCGAAATATATTATTTTGGCTGGAACGAATATAGCGGAATGTCAACCAACGATGATGCCCTACATTATCGAAGCGAAGAAGAATAAAGCGATTATCGTAACGATTGATCCGCGTAATACAATGACTTCGAAAATTGCGGACATCCATGTGCGCATACAACCGGGCTTCGATTCCATTTTCATGAACGGCTTACTGCATGTAATTATCGAAGAAAAATTATATGATCAAGCATTTGTAGACAAACGTACCCATGGATTCGCTGAGTTGGCAGAAACAGTGAAGAGTTATACACCGCAAAGGGTAGAAGAATTGACAGGTGTCTTGGCGGCAGTTACACGGACGATCGCACGCGGATTTGCTAAGGCGGAGTCTGGTATTGTGTTGACTGCTCGTGGATTAGAGCAGCAGGTGAATGGTGTGGAAAACACATTGAATTACATTAATCTAAGTCTGATTACTGGGAAAATGGGTAAACCTGGCAGCGGTTATGGAGCAGTTACTGGGCAAGCCAACGGTCAAGGCGGTCGGGAACACGGTCAAAAAGCGGATCAACTGCCCGGCTATCGTCTGATCGATGATCCACAGGCACGTGAGCATGTAGCCAAAGTTTGGGGAATTGATCCGAATGAATTACCGGGTAAAGGTGTTTCCGCTTATGAAATGATCGAGAAGATCGATCAAGGCGAAATTAAGGCAATGATTGTACTCGGTTCGAATCCCATTGTATCTGCGCCAAATACTTCATTTGTCGAGCGTGCGATGAAAAAGCTTAAACTGCTTGTTGTTGTCGATATGTTTGAGACAGAAACAGCACAGGGAGCACATTGGTTGTTGCCAAGCTCTTCCTTTCTTGAAGGGGAGGGTACCCTGACGAATTTAGAGGGGCGTGTATTTCATCGCCCGCAAGCATTTCAAACGCCTGGCGAAAGCAAATTGGATTATCAAATTATTAGTGAATTAGCTGGGCATTTAGGTCGGGGCCAATATTTTCAATACAACTCGATTGAAGAAGTTTTCACTGAGCTGGCAATGGCCACCGCAGGTGGGAAAGCGGACTATTCCGGAATTAGCTATGAGCGGCTTAAGGCTGAAAAAGGAGTGTTCTGGCCTTGTCCTTCCAGCGATCATCCCGGCACGCCTCATATGTTTAAAGATAGCTTCGATCACCCGGATGGGAAAGCCAAGTTATTTGGGATTATTCCGAAAATGCCTGCAGAACCGGTGGATCAACAATATCCCTACGTTCTAACGACAGGTCGAATAGCGAATCATTATTTGAGTGGAGCACAAACGCGGCGAACGGAAGCGTTGCACAAGAAAGCCTCTGTTCCCGTTGCGGAAATTCACCCATGGCTGGCAGAAAAAATTGGACTCGGTTTGCATAATCGAATTCGTTTGACAAGCCGCCGTGATTCGTTGGTGTTTGATGTGAAAATAACGGAAGGGATTCATCCCCGTACGATTTTTGTTCCGTTTCATTGGGGCGGTGAGCTTTCGATCAATCGATTGACTAACGATAAGCTTGATCCAGTCAGCCGCATGCCGGAGTTCAAAATTTGTGCAGTCAAAGCAGAACGTGTAGATGCGGGGGAAGACAACGCTTTAAGATTATGAAGCAGGAGTGTGGGCAGGATGAAAAAGAAATTGGTGCTGATTGGAAATGGAATGGCTGGCGTTTGGTGCATAGAGCAGCTTTTAAAGCTCGCTCCGCACAAATATGAAATTACCGTGTTCGGTAGTGAGCCGCATCCGAATTATAATCGAATTTTATTATCCTCCGTGCTTGCCGGCGATGCGGATATGAAAGATATTGTGTTGAACGATTGGGCATGGTATGAAGAAAATCAAATCAAATTATACGCTGGGCAAACTATTAGTAACATTGATACAGCCAATCAAAGAGTCGTTTCGGATAAGGGAGTTATCGCGCCATATGATGATCTCATTATTGCTACAGGATCACTTCCATTTATGCTGCCGCTTCCTGGGGCCGAAAAAGAAGGGGTTATTGCCTTCCGCGACATTAAAGACTGCGAAATGATGATGGAAACGGCGAAAAAATATAAAAAGGCGGTTGTTATTGGCGGAGGTTTGCTTGGAATCGAAGCAGCGCGTGGACTTTTAAACTTAAATATGGAAGTCTCCGTTGTGCATCTTAGTAAGTATCTTATGGAGAGACAACTGGATGAAACGGCTTCGATGATGTTAGAAAACGAACTGAGACAGCAGGGGATGAAGTTTCTTTTAGAAAAAAGCTCAGATGTCATTACGGGTAAAAAACGGGTAACCGGATTGCGGTTTAAAGATGGCTCTTCCGTTGAAGCAGACCTGATTGTCATGGCTGTAGGAATTCGTCCCAATGTGGAACTAGCTAAGGAAGCAGGCGTAGAAATCAACCGCGGCATTGTGGTGAATGACTTTTTGGAAACTAGCATTCCCAATGTATACGCTGTTGGCGAGTGTGCGGAGCATCGCGGTATTGCCTATGGCCTAGTGGCTCCATTATATGAACAAGGCAATATTTTGGCGAAAAAATTGGCTGAAACGGATGCGGGCATCGGCTATCAAGGCTCCGTCGTATCCACGAAGCTCAAGGTTTCCGGTGTAAATGTATTCTCGGCAGGAGAATTTATGGATGCGCCAGGGACACGTTCTGTTCGGGTACAGGATGATTTTGCCGCAGTATATAAGAAGGTTATCATTAAAGATGGAAAAGTGGTTGGTTCCGTCTTGTTCGGTGATACAAGCGACGGCTCGCGTATTTACGCAATGATTCGCAGTGAAGAAGATGTAACGGGCAAGGAAAGAGAAATCTTATTAAGCGCAAGCGGCGATTCTGCGAAAAGCGGGCTCGATTATGCGGCGGGAATGTCCAATAATGAAATTGTCTGCGGCTGTAATGGTGTATCCAAAGGCGCTATTATTGCAGCAATTAACGAGAAAGGCTGCTCAAGCGTAAATGAAATAAAGGCTTGCACCAAAGCATCGGGATCATGCGGCGGCTGCAAACCGCTTGTTGCTGATTTACTAAGCTATACCCTAGGTCCAGATGGGGTCAAAGCCGTTAAAGAAGGCATTTGCAGCTGCACTTCGTTTAATCGCGATGAGGTGGTAGAAGCCATTGAACGTATGCATTTGACGACGAGTAAAGAAGTCATGCACGTGTTGGGATGGAATGAACCGGAAGGCTGCTCCAAATGCAGACCAGCCTTGAATTATTATTTGGGATTGGTTTGGCCGATGGAGCATGAGGAGGAGCGGGAGTCTCGTTTTGTCAATGAACGCAACCACGCCAATATACAGCATAATGGAACATACTCGGTTGTACCGCGAATTTATGGCGGAGTGACGACACCGCAAGAATTGAAGAAGATCGCCGAAGTCGCAGAGAAATACGATGTTCCAATGGTGAAAATTACAGGAGGACAGCGAATTGA
>JAQBPR010000082.1 GCA_028287395.1 Bacilli bacterium | reverse complement strand
GGATGGGATAACTATATTATACCAAATTAACGCGGTGATTTGTTAAAATAATACAAATAAAAAAGCTGCTAAGGATTCCCTTAACAGCCATTTTTACATTTAATGTAATCGAATTTCAGTGTCCTCCTATTCTGAGATGGGTTCACCAGTTTGGACCGGAACTAGACAAGCGAATTCGTCCCTATTTGAAGTCAACTAATGACTCGTTTCGTACAGATGAGACTTATGTCAAGGTCAAAGGACAATGGAAATATCTTTACAGAGCCGTGGATTCAAGCGGCAGCACGATTGATTTCAAGCTTTCTGAAAATCGAGACATTCACGCCGCTATACGATTTTTCAAGAAAGCAATGGCATCACCGCACAATCAATCGCCGCGCGTAATCACCGTTGATAAAAATCCCGCGTACCCCGCCGCAATCCAGCAACTAAAGGACGAAAAGTGTATGAAACAAGAAACATTGCTGCGACAGCAGAAGTATCTTAACAATATCATTGAACAAGATCATCGATTCATAAAGAAAATCATAAAACCGTGTTGGGATTCAAGTCTTTCAAAACTGCAGAGAAAACCATCGCGGGAATCGAAGTCATGCACATGATAAAGAAAGGGCAGGTCGAATACAAACATTCGTCTGCTCTCTCTGATGTTAAATTAATCAATAAATTGTTTGGTTTGATAGCATAATCAAACCACAAATAAATGGATATCTTTGATCATTTGCAATTGTTGCACCAAAACCAATATTTTTTCTTTTCACATTTTTCAACAATTTAATTGCAACATTTCCCCATTGGTTTATAATGGGAATGTACAACCGTAATCAAAAGCCAGTTGTTAAGAACAAAGGCAAATCCGTACGAAAGTCGGAGACGCAAAGCCACGGGTCTAGGTCCCATAGGGATACGATAGCCGGGTTTCTCTAGAACGATTGGCTTTTTGCATTTGTCGGACAAGACTCATGGGAGAGGAATGATAGAAAATGATGCAATTAAAAATTCGGAGGAAGGCATGGAGTCTCGCTCTTTCCGCCATCCTCTGTATCGGATGCCTCGGCTTCGTGACGCACGGCTATGCGGCGGATGCGTCCACCAACACGGACGAGCAGACCGAGGTCACGATTACCGGACATGAGGTGGAAGTTTTAGGCGACTTACTGGTATGGCTCGGTAAAGACGATTCGGGTTGGCTGCAAGTCTTTACCTGCAACCTGAAAACGAAGGAGCAAAAACAGCTGACCGCAACTCGTACTAATAAACAAAATTTGTCTGTCGGAGGCAATGCTGCTGTTTACTCGGAAAATCAAGAAGATATTGCCCTTGTCAACCTTCAAACCGGTGTAATAACCAATACCGACATCAAAGCGTATTACCCTAAATATGTGCGCTCCGATGGTCATTATGTGATTTACGATAACCCATTAGATAGTACACTTTACAGTTATAATACGGAAACCAAGGAAGTCAAGTTGATCGGAAAAGGACAGGACCCTTCCATTGTCGATGGGGTTGTCGTTTACGCCAGCTTTGATAGAGGGGATATTATGCTCTACGATGCGCGAACGGGGGAATCCCGTATCCTGTGGAAGCCGAAATCAGAGCCGGGTGGCTATTTAGCTGGCCCTATTGCCTTCAACGGCAAAAACGTGGTTTGGACACAGTACATCTATTCGGAAAAAACGAGCCCGTACCAAACCCGTGTCTTGAATATAGACAAGAATGACTCAGTGCCGCAAGTGCTGAAGTTTTCCACGAAAACGCCGGTAATGTTTGCATTAGGGAAGACAGCGATCAGCTCGTCCTACACGGCATGGGATTCTCTGGAAAACGACAATGAGAAGATTGTAGCAGCAGACTTAGGTACCCGTCAAATGGGAATCGTAACGAACAGCTATGAAGAAATCATCGGCATGGACAATGACAGGCTGTTGTTGATAGATAAAGATCATCACGTATTGCTGTATACGCTGCAGTCCACCGATCAAGGCCTGACCGTAACGAAGACAGTCGTGTCGGCTGTTATTCCTCCTAAAGGCGATAAAGAGCCCAGCCAAGGAAACGGTTCGATTCGCGTCTTTCTGGATGGAGAAGAGATTACTTTTCATCAGCAGCCGGTGCTGAAGGATGGTTCAACGACAGTTGAGTTTCGACCCATTTTTGAAAAGCTGGGCTTGCATGTCGATTGGGACGGCGCTACTCAAACCGTGATCGGCACAAAGGAAGGGCTGTCGCTCAAGCTCACCTTGGGGCAAACCAGCGCCGTCGTGAACGGCTCCGATATCAAGCTGCCAGCGGCTCCGTTCCTTAATCAAGGCTATACGTTTGTACCGCTGCGCTTCGTCGGGGAAGCCACTGGACGGAAGGTGCTGTGGGATCCGAAATTGATGACCGTCTACATAACAATCCAGCCACCGAAGGATAATAGTTCTACAGCGACGGCTCCTTGATGTACGGGGGTCAGATGATGAACGGGAAGATGAACGGCAAAGGCAAGCTCAACCGGAAAGACGATACACTCTGGTATGATGCCGAATTCCGAAATCCTTAGTAACCAGATGAAGGTTTATTGAACAATCAGGCATTTGTCTTATGCCTGATTGTTTTTATTTTTATTCAATTCGATGCATAATTTCATTTTTTCTAACGAATTTTGTAATTGTCCAAGAAATAAAGAGGGTTTGTTCCTTAATTCGTTAGAAAAAAGTTTTTTGGTCTTTGTATGCGAATGTATAAATATACATATATGAAATCATCGTTAAATTAATGTTGTTCCTAAAGAATTATCCCTTGAATGCGCATACTATGGCATCCTTGAGCTGTGTACCAAACTAATTGATGTATACAACTTAAGATAGGACAACAGAGTCCTATGCGTTTTCACATAAAATGACTATTACCTCAGATAACTGAATTCATTTCCATATAATAAACATATCTTTCAATATTTTACTCTTATTCATTTGTCTAGTTTATCATCAAACCATAATACTGTTATTATCACTTATCGACTCAAGTTGAAATGTTAATGGAATTTTAGTAGATTGAAGAAATTCATGCATCATTCTATACCGAGACAATGACTTTTCATCAATAATAGTCCCTTTATCGGGATCCGTTCGATCCATCAATAATGATAAATCTTTAAATTTCAATCCATAATAAATTTTCATTACCCATTGAAATATTAACTGTCTCTCTATGTGGATGAAACTATCATAAGATTTAGATGCAAGTTCTATTTCTCGTTCTATTCTTGAAAGATCAACATTATTACAGCTAGAACAACATGGAATTTTCAACTGCTTATATGAGATTTCTGTGCCATTCGGTAGAGTCATTTTCTGATTCCAAAGCTTATGTCGGTTTTGAAGCCATCCTGGTATAACATGTTCGTCCGTTCTTGTATTGTTATCAAGCAATAAACCACATAGAAAACAATGATTATTATCTGATTTCATACTGGAAAATAAGTTATTATTTTTCATTTCTAGCACCTTCTAAATGTTATAGTATTATTCAGATAATAAAATCCCCTTTTTTCTTTGTTAGAAGAAAGTTTTTTACATTTGAATGGAATTGTAAAACATACAACACTTGGAGTTGTGGCTTTAAATCAACCTTTAAAGGTCCGCAATCGTTCCTAAACAGTGTTTAACTTTACCAATAACCTCTGAACTTGTTCATATTGTGATATAGGTATCCAATTAAATAACTTAGCAATTAATGATCGTAGTTCAATTGGAATCTCATTTACTGTTACACTGTCAATAATTTTTTTCAAAAAGCCAATAAATTGATCACTAGCTAATTCATTATTTTCTGATGGTTGCTTTTCTACTTCGGCAAACAGACGTTGTCGAAGTTCGCCATCCGTTAGATCTTTCTCTAACGGCAAAGTTATTCCAAGCTCTTCTGCTCGTAGAATGATCTTAGAGACGGTGTTGCGCGAGCAGGCGCAACTGACAACGATGTTGCGCTGACTGATCCCTTGACTATGAAGCCGCAGAATTTCACGATATTGGGTCATTGTATGACCTCCTCACGAATGATTTGCGCTAGTCTTCGACAAACGCATAGAGTCATTCTAACAGGAGGTGTTCCCGCTCACGTAAAATGTCGGCGTGAATCTCACTGACAATCACGTTAGAATTGTACCGTCAACCCGCCAACAAGATGAGAAATATACCACCGTTCAAAGAGGAGGCGTATGCCACTCCAAGAGAATAAGGAGTAGCATACGCCAACCGTTGGGATTAGTGGGGATAAGTTCGGGTCAACTCGTAACGCCGCGTTGTCGGTCCATATCGGCGAGTACGCGGACAATGTCGCCTTCTTCAATCACTTCCAGATTACAGGCAGCGGCGTTCACTAACATTGTAGCATCAGGAGACAGATAGCACAGCTTTACCGGCAATATGACGGTTCAAAAGGCTCTGGGCAACCTCGGCAATTTCAGTCCATGAAGCTTCCCGATCGATTTGCGGATGCAATCGTCCTTCGGCAACCATTTCAGCCAATCGGCCGAGATCTTTCGACACACCTTGCCCGTTTCCAATTCCATCAAGGACAAGTACGCCATCCGGAACTGACTCCAGCCGGGCTTGCAGCGTCATTTCCGGTTCTGTTGCTGCTCCAACATTAATACAGCGGCCATCCAATTCGAGAAAGGACAAAACGGTGACCAGAGATTTTCCGCCCAAAGTATCAACGATGAAATCGTAAGGCCCCGATGATTGAGCTGCAGCAACGTCTTCTCCAATAACTACTTTGTTTATCCCTGTCTCTCGAAGATTCGCTGCACGTTCTTCTCGACGTACATGAGCGGTAACTTCAGCGCCTGCTTGCTGAGCCAACTGGCAGGCAAAATGGCCCACACCGCCCGATGCACCGGTAACCAACACTTTGCGATTGAGCAGAAAGCCGCATTTCTCCAATGCTTTTAATGCTGTGAGTCCGGCGATAGGCAGCGTCGCAGCCTGAGCAAAAGTAACATTTTCAGGGATTTCCGCCAAGAGGTTCGTTGGAACTGCCACAAGTTCCGCCCATGATCCGGAATGAACCAATCCAAAGACTCTGGTTCCGATCGGCGGCCCCGATCCATCGGCGGCCGATTGTTCTACTACTCCAGACAGATCCCAACCTGGTCGCCACCCTACACTTGCTCTGGTAGTAGTACGTACCTCGCCAAGATTAAGCGAGATGGCAGAAATACGGACCAACGCTTCAGATAAAGCAGGGCGGGGCGACTCCACATCGTCAATCTTGAGGCGTCCTTCAACTGTAGGATCAACAACAACTGCACGAATAGTAATCATCAAGCATCTCCTTCTTTCGAACATTTTGACATAATGCCGTTCGATGTATAGAGTATAAACTATAAAGTATACTTGAAGGTCAATACCTATTTTTGAGGAGACTCCCATGAAAATTCAAACGTTGGCGCAAAGGACAGGTTTAACGGCTCCTACCATTCGATATTATGAGAAGGAGGGGCTGCTGAATAAACGTCATGTTCGACGCGGAGAAAATAACTATCGCGACTATTGCGAGGAAGCAGCTGATCATCTTCGGATGATCAAAAAGATGCAGAACGTAGGATTTACGATAGCCGAACTGAAAGAAGTGATCAAGGCAGACGAAGCCAATGAACTTTCCCTATCAAGGGTCGTTGAGCTTCTTCGTCAAAAGATGCAGGTGATCAAAAGGAAAAAAGACGAATTGGAGCAGGTTGAAACGCATCTCGCCCAAAAGTTGGCAAACAAGATGGCGTTAATGGATGCTAATGAAAAAGAGAAATCAACAAGTCCTCATCGTATTTTTACTTAACATACATTGCGGTAAGTCTAATGTAGTGTAGCGCTTAGAAAAATGTAAATGAGCCCATCACCGTAATTTGGAAGCTTCTTATATTCCAATTTTACATGGCAATGGGCTATTTATGTTCAATGTAAGGCAGTGTAAGATACTGTCGTTTATAAGACATCGTCATCAGCTAACTCATCCGCTTGGCGTTCGTAATCATCTAAATTAGCTGGGATCTTTAATCTTACTTTATCGCCATCAAGGATTACTCCCATTTTGCTCGCGTGTTTGAAAGGATCATACGGTTCATTGTTTTTAAGGCATGAGTATAGAACTTGGGCAATCTTACCGCATACATGCCCTATTGCTTTTCTCTTCGCCATTCCTCGATCAACTAATCGCTTATAGTAAACACGAAAACTATTTTCACTTATTTTTGGGGATATTAGTAGCAAAGTCATTAAGAATAGAACTCTGCGAGTATCTCTAACACCCTCGTATGTCTGCCTACTTTTAAAAACGGATGTGCCCGAGATTTTATTCTCCGCAGCTACACCAAGGTACTTTTAAGCTCTAAATATGTTGAGAAACGTTCAATATCACCAATAGCGCCGATAAATGTACAGGCCATAGATTCACTCATGATAGGGAAGGACATAAGTATCTTTGTATAAGGATGAGGTTTATATCCTTTTTCTTTATCACCATAAAGCAGGGAAGCTATCTGTTTATCCATGCTTTTTATCGCTTCATCTATACGCAAAGCTTCTTCAATTATCCACGTTTGCCGTTCAGCTAAGTGTGGAATGTTCAAGGCTAATGTGTTGGGTAACAGTTCTGCCAAGGTCATAGAGGCTTTCGCAGCAGTAGTTTTTGCACCAATTGTTATTAGAGTTTGCCTAAGTTCATCCTGAGTTACCTTGGCCATTTCTCGCGCTGTAGGATACTTCAGAGCTAATTTGAGGACACTTAACGCACCTGTTTTTTTAAAAGCTCGTTTAAGTTCAGGATTGGTTACAGAAAATAATTGCTGGACTTGATTCTTACGTCTCGTTAATTGAGTAGTAAGTAACCAGCGATCCCTAGTTAATGTGCGGTATAAAACCTGCTCTGCACTTGCAGGACGAACTATTCGCACCGAACGCATATCAGGATGAAGGGTTTTGTGCCATCCCATATAGGCCATGATTCTAGCATCAATTTCATCGGATTTTTCATTAAGTCCTAGCTGGCGTTCACGAAAATCCTTTACAGCTTTATTTTCAACCTGATATATAGAATAGCCTCGATCTAATAGAACTCTAACAACTAAATATGAATAATGCCCACCCGTTGGTTCCAGTAATATAAAGAAATCCTGGGGTTTATACCCGAATTGTGCTTGAATATCTTCTAATGCATGGATAAACTTTGTAATCCCTTGGCTATCAGAGTTAAACTTCATTGTTTTACTGCGTTTCCATTCCTTCTCACTGCGGAACTTTTCAAATGGAATGCAAGCGGCAACATGGAAATCCGAACCAATATCTATTCCAACATAGAAGGGATAAAAAGCTCTTGAGTTGTCTTGGTCTTCAATAGTGCTCGTATCCGTAAGCATAAAATTATTCAACTTATGATCACCTATTCGAATCATTTGCACCAGATTAACCAAGTTTTCTTAAGAGCTCCGCAATGGGCCCAATGTAGCATGTCAGGTTTTAGATTCGGTGCATTTGTCTTCTGATAATAAAGTTGTTTAATTAATAATAAAGTCGCTTAATTTGATAATAAAATTGTTTAAATTCGACTTTTATAATTGAGAAGTTTAAATCCAACAGTTTTTAAGTGTTGACTTGGAGTC
>JAQBPR010000078.1 GCA_028287395.1 Bacilli bacterium | reverse complement strand
TTTGAAACCAAATAGGATTATTTTACGTAAATAGTTTATGGTCGCCTTTGTTGCGACTCTTTCGGCAAACTGTTACAATTTATGAAAGAGCTATAAAATGTGAAAGGGGCTTACCCATGCTTGGACTCGTGAAAAAAATATTTGGTGATCCGAATGAGCGCGATATTAAAAAAATGTTGAAAATCGTGGATTATATCAACGAGTTAGAGCCTGCGATGGAGGCGCTCACAGATGAAGAGCTGCGCGGCAAGACGGAGGAATTTAAAGCGAGGTTTGCTGAAGGAGAGACTTTAGAAGATTTGATGCCGGAAGCATTTGCTGCGGTGCGGGAAGCTTCAAAGCGCACGCTGGGGATGCGTCATTTTGACGTCCAGTTAGTTGGGGGTATGGTGCTTCACGAAGGGCGTATTGCCGAAATGAAGACGGGGGAAGGTAAAACCCTTGTCGCGACTCTTTCCGTGTATTTAAACGCTCTGACAGGGCGTGGAGTGCATCTGGTAACGGTGAATGATTACTTGGCTACTGTAGGTAGTCAAATTACGGGACAAATTTATACTTTTCTTGGTTTAACCATAGGCGTTAATTTACATGATATGGATCACGAGGATAAACAGGCGGCTTATGCATGCGATGTTACCTATGGCACGAATAACGAATTCGGCTTTGATTATTTACGTGATAACATGGTGTTATATAAAGAACAAATGGTGCAGCGCCCGCTGTATTATGCCATTGTCGATGAAGTGGATTCCATTCTAGTTGATGAGGCGAGAACTCCATTGATTATTTCGGGACAAGCGGCAAAATCTACAAGTCTATATGTTACTGCAGATCGTTTTGTGAGTCGTTTGCGTGAAGAAGAGGATTATACGATTGATGTCAAATTACGTTCGGTCACGATGTCCGAAGCCGGTGTAACGAAAGCAGAGGAAGCCTTTGGTATCGATAATTTATTCGATCATCAGAATGTGACGCTTAATCATCACATTACGCAGGCTCTGAAGGCGCATGCCATCATGAAGCGTGATGTCGATTATGTTGTTCAGGACGAAGAAGTACTGATTGTAGATGAATTCACAGGTCGACTGATGACTGGTCGTCGATATAGCGATGGATTGCACCAAGCTATTGAAGCAAAAGAAAATTTAAAAGTGCAGCATGAAAGCATGACATTAGCGACGATCACCTTCCAAAACTATTTCCGGATGTATCGCAAGCTGGCAGGTATGACAGGTACGGCGAAAACGGAAGAGGAAGAGTTTAAGAAGATTTATGGCTTGGATGTAGTTGTAGTGCCAACGAACCGTCCGATGATTCGTAAAGATCAAGCGGATGTGGTTTATAAATCGGAGAATGGGAAATTCCGTGCGGTTGTCGAGGAAATTGTGAAACGCCACAAACTGAATCAACCGGTGCTTGTGGGTACAGTCTCCATTGAAAATTCAGAAAAGCTTTCCGAAATGCTTAAGAAAAAAGGGGTTACGCACAAGGTTCTCAATGCAAAATACCACGCAGAGGAAGCAGAAATCGTAGCGCGCGCAGGGCAGCCGGGCTCGGTTACGATTGCAACCAATATGGCGGGACGCGGTACCGATATTTTACTTGGAGATGGAGTCCCTGATCTTGGTGGATTGCATATCATAGGTACAGAGCGGCATGAAAGCCGACGTATCGATAATCAGCTGCGTGGTCGTGCAGGTCGTCAAGGTGATCCGGGTTCTTCGCAATTTTATCTTTCGCTTGAAGATGAGTTGATGCGCCGATTTGGTGCGGATAATATTATGGCTATGATGGACCGCCTTGGTTTCGAGGAAGATCAGCCGATTGAAAGCCGCCTCATTTCGAAAGCCGTTGAATCCGCCCAGAAGCGTGTCGAAGGCAACAACTTCGATGTGCGTAAAGTGGTGCTTCAGTATGATGATGTAATGAATCAACAACGGGGTATTATTTACAAACAACGGATTGAGATATTGGAATCGGAGAATATTCGCGATGTCGTGATCGGGATGATTATGCCGGTTATTGAGCGTATCATTGACGTTCATTGTTCAAATGATGAAGTACCGGAAAATTGGGATTTGCAGGCCATTGTTGATTATGCAAATGGAACCTTCTTACATGAAGGCATGCTGGATACGCAAGCGATATGGGGCAAGGAAAAAGAAGAGATTGTGGATTATGTTAAATCGTTGGTTATGAAGCTGTATGAGGAACGTGAGCAGCAAATCGGCGAAGAAAATATGCGTGAATTTGAAAAAGTAGTGGTTCTTCGCGGGGTCGATAGCAAATGGATGGATCATATTGATGCGATGGATCAGCTTCGTCAAGGGATTCACTTGCGGTCTTACGGGGGAACAGATCCGTTAAGAGAGTATCAATTCGAAGGCTTTGAAATGTTCCAAGAGATGATTAACAATATCCAAGAAGAAATAGCAACTTATATTATGAAGGCGCATGTAGAAACAAATCTGGAGCGTCAGGCGGTGGCTGAAGGACAGGCCGTGAATCCAAGCGGCGAGCCAACAACTAAAAAGCCTGTCAAGCGTGATGAAAAAGTGGGACGGAACGATCCTTGCCCATGCGGCAGCGGCAAAAAGTTTAAACAGTGTCACGGTGCATAAGTTATTTTACGAAGAGGTGTAGGAAATGTTAGATGTGGAAATAAGACATAGCATTAAAGAATTGGCAAGAAGATTAAGCGAATTACGGGGGTCTCTTTGACTTCGACCTAAAGCTGGAGCAAATTGCCGATTATGAAGAGAAGATGGCTGTGCCTGATTTTTGGGATGACAACGAGCACGCGCAGAAGGTCATTGCTGATATGAATGCGATTAAATCTGTGATTGAAGATTTTACGGAGATGTTTAGCGAGTACGAGAACTTAGACCTGATGATGCAGTTGGTAGAGGAAGAACAGGAAGATACGCTTATTCCTGAAATAACCTCTGGAACACTGGCTTTAGTGAAAAAGCTTGAAGGTTATGAGCTTCAATTATTATTAAGTCAGCCTTATGATAAGCTAAATGCAATTTTGGAGCTTCATCCCGGTGCCGGCGGCACAGAATCACAGGATTGGGCCGAGATGCTATTGCGTATGTATCGGCGTTGGGCGGAGAAGCGCGGCTACGGCGTAGAGGTACTTGACTATTTGCCGGGTGACGAAGCGGGTGTGAAAAGTGTAACACTGCTAATTAAAGGTTATAACGCATATGGTTATTTGAAGGCGGAAAAAGGAGTTCATCGGCTGGTGCGCATTTCACCGTTTGATTCTTCCGGTCGTCGCCATACGTCCTTTGTTTCCTGCGATGTCGTTCCGGAAATTGATGATGACGTGGAAATTGATATCCGCACGGAAGATTTGAAAATCGATGTGTATCGCGCAAGCGGTGCGGGTGGACAGCATATTAATACGACGGATTCAGCAGTGCGAATCACGCATTTGCCATCAGGATTTGTGGTGACCTGTCAAGCGGAACGTTCGCAAATTAAAAACCGTGAAAAAGCGATGAAAATGCTGCGCTCTAAGTTATATGAGAAGAAAATAGAAGAGCAGCGTCAGCATTTGAATGATATTCGCGGAGAACAGCAGGAAATCGGCTGGGGCAGTCAAATTCGCTCCTATGTTTTTCATCCTTATAATATGGTTAAGGATCACCGTACATTAGCCGAGTCTGGGAATACGGGTGCGGTCATGGATGGAGAGATCGATTTTCTGATCGATGCATTTTTACGTCGGGAAATGAATTTTGAAGCGGCCAGTGAATAAATGACGAAGATCCTACATGAATAGAGCTTGCAGCAAGGTGGTGGGTCGCGAGACCGATTTTGCGACAATGGGCTTTAGGAGTGAAGGATCTCGTTGTATTTTTATGCGTTTTAATGTATAATAATACAAAACAGTTAAGGGCGAACGGATTAAGATTTATGGATTGAGGGGGAACAAAGTCATGGCAGCAAAGCTTCGGGTCGCGATCGTCGGCTCTACAGGATATGGCGGGGTAGAATTAATTCGCTTTTTATTAAAGCATCCTTTGGTCGAGATTACATCGGTCATTTCATCGTCTAGTGCAGGCTTGCCTATAGCAGATGGTTTTCCGCATTTGTCGGAGATTGTAGTGGAACAGCTGGATGCGGTTGATATTCCTTTGATACGCAGTAAAGCGGATCTGGTGTTTGCAGCTGCGCCATCGGGTGTGAGTGCTGCTTTAGTCACGCAATTGCTGGAAGCAGGCTTAAAGGTGATCGATTTGTCGGGTGATTTTCGCTTGAAATCGGGTGCACTTTACGAGCAGTGGTATAAGCATAAGGCGGCTGACGATGCACTATTGGCGCAGGCTGTTTACGGCTTGGCAGATGTGTTTGGCAAAGATTGCGCGGGTGTGGATTTTATTTCTAATCCAGGTTGTTATTCAACTGCCGCTGTATTGGGACTGATTCCTGCTCTTTCGGCAGGATGGATTGATCCAAAGACGATCATTATCGATGCTAAATCCGGTGTTTCCGGTGCAGGTCGGGGACTTGGTTTGAATGTGCATTATGCAGAAATGAATGAGAATTTGCTTGCTTATAAAGTGAATAAGCATCAACATATCCCGGAAATTGAGCAAGTGCTTAGCCGTGTGGCGGGACAGGAGGTCGTCACCACATTTACGACGCATTTGGTGCCGATGACACGCGGTATTCTCTGTACGATGTATGCAAGCTTAACCGAGTCGCGTACGGAAGCGGATTTGATTGAGCTCTATCGTCAGTATTATGAAGGTCGGTCTTTTGTCCGCATTCGTCCGTATGGAAAGCTGCCCGCGACTAAGGAAGTCTGGGGCTCGAATTATTGTGATATCGGTTTTTCGACGGATCCGCGTACGGGACGGGTAACGATTATTTCTGTCATTGATAATTTGGTTAAAGGCGCTGCGGGTCAAGCGATTCAAAATTTGAATCTGATGATGGGCTGGGATGAAGCAACGGGCTTGGATATGGCGCCGGTTTACCCATAAATAGAATAAGGATAGGTGACGATAGATGACGATGAAGCAATTTACCGTAGTGCCGGAGGGAAGTATTACCACGCCCAAAGGCTTTCGTGCAGGCGGACTGCACTGCGGGTTGAAGAAGACGGAACGCCATGATCTCGGCGTGATTGTCTGTGATGTTCCAGCGGCGGCAGCAGGCGTCTACACGCTGAATGCGTTTCAAGCGGCGCCGCTGAAGGTGACGCAGGAGAGCATTGGCGTCGAAGGCAAGCTGCAGGCGATGGCGGTCAACAGCGGCAACGCGAATGCGTGCACGGGCAAGCAAGGCGAAGCGGATGCGCGCGAGATGCGGGCGGCGACTGCGCGGGCGCTTGGCCTAGCGGAGCACCTCGTCGGCGTGACTTCTACAGGCGTAATCGGTGAATTGCTGCCGATGGAGAAGGTGCGAAGCGGCATCGAGCGATTACCGGGCAGCTTGAAAATAGATGGCGGCAATGATTTCTGCCAAGCGATATTAACCACCGATTTGGTGCAAAAAATGACTTGCGCGCAAGTGATGATCGGCGGACAGCCGATTCATATCGCAGGGGCTGCTAAAGGCTCAGGGATGATCCATCCCAATATGGCAACGATGCTTGGTTTTATGACAACCGATGCGCAGGTGGATAGCGCTGATTTGCAAAAATTGTTGAGTCAAATTACAGATTCAACGTTTAATATGATTACGGTGGATGGCGATACAAGCACCAATGATATGGTAGTCGTAATGGCTAGCGGATTAGCCGGGGATGGTAAGCTAAATGCACAGCATCCCGATTGGCCGGCTTTTGTCGCAGCGTTTCAATATGTATGCGAATATTTGGCCAAAGCGATTGCGCGTGATGGTGAAGGGGCGACGAAGCTGATCGAGGTTCAAGTGATGGGCGCGACCGCTGAAAATGCGGCTCGTGCGATTGCGAAGACGATCATTGGTTCGAGTCTGGTAAAGTCCGCATGCTTTGGTGCGGATGCGAACTGGGGTCGTATTATCGCTGCGATTGGGAGATCAGGTCAGCCTGTCAATGTAGAAACGGTAGATATTCGCTTAGGCGACCATTTGGTTTTGGAGCAATCTGCTCCTGTTACATTTAATGAGGAGCTGGCAGCAGAGTATTTGAAAGGCGAGCTCGTACAAATTTTTGTAAACCTACATATGGGAGTGCATCAGGCAACGGGTTGGGGCTGTGATCTCACTTATGAATATGTGCGTATTAATGCGGCTTACCGGACTTAGATAAAGGGGAATTAGAACGATGAATGAACATTGCTTTGTAATTAAATGCGGCGGCAGCACCTTAGCGGCTTTGCCGGATTCTTTTTTTACCGATATGCGAAATTTACAATCGTTGGGCTCGATTCCTGTCATTGTTCACGGCGGTGGTCCAGCTATTTCGAATACTTTGGAAAAACTGGGGATTGCTACGGAATTTGTTCAAGGACTGCGGAAAACGAACGAAGCGGTTTTGGATGTGGTCGAGATGGTGCTAGCCGGGCAAATCAATAAGGAAATCGTTCGTAAAATTCAGCGATCCGGCGCGCGCGCTCTAGGGTTATCTGGCGTAGATGGCCATCTAATCCATGCTCAACCGGTTGCTAATGCTGATGTGGTTGGATTTGTAGGGGAAGTAACAGCGGTTAATGCTGCGTTGATCGAAGGCATTGTTGCCATGGGATATATTCCGGTTATTGCTCCTATTGGGTTAGGTGAAGACGGGGCTCAACGCTACAATATTAACGCGGATACAGCAGCAGGCGCAGTGGCTTCGCATCTTGGTGTAGAACGAATGATTGTCATCACCGATGTACCAGGTATTCTAAAAACAATTCATGGGGAAAAGGTCGTTTTACCCTATATTAAGGTGCAAGAGGTCGAAGCAATGATTGCATCCGGTGAAATATATGGTGGAATGATTCCAAAGGTTCGCGCTGCAGTGCAGTGCATTCAGGGTCGTGTGCAGGAAGTGGTTATTGTCGATGGTTCCATGCCGGAAGTGCTCAGTCGGGTTTTACAAGGAAATGGGATCGGAACGCGGATTATTAAATAAACATTATATCATGAGGGAGTGGGAAGCATGGGAGATCAGTTGAATAGCGCGCTTTTTCCAACGTATGCGAGGTATCCATTTACACTAGTCAAAGGGGAAGGCAGCCGTTTGTGGGATGATACGGGCAAAGAATACCTCGACTTCGTCAGCGGGCTTGCCGTAACAAGTTTGGGGCATTCACCGCAGGCTGTAAAAGAGAAGCTGGTGGCCCAATTGGATCAGCTTTGGCATGTTAGCAATCTTTTTCAAATTCCCAATCAAGAAGTGCTCGCGCGTTTACTAACGGAAAATAGCGTTGCGGACGCCGTGTTTTTCTGCAACAGCGGAGCTGAAGCGAATGAAGCGGCGATCAAGCTTGCGCGTCGTTATAATCAAAAGGTGCTTGGGAACGATCGCTACGAAATCATAACCTTTCAGCAGTCTTTCCACGGCCGGACATTAGCTACTTTGACCGCAACAGGTCAAGATAAAGTCAAAGAAGGCTTTCTTCCGCTCCCTGAAGGCTTCGTTCATGCCCCATACAATGATGTAGCTGTTTTAGAAGGCTATATTACCGATAAAACTTGTGCGATTATGCTGGAAATGATCATTGCCGAAGGAGGCGTAATTCCAGCTCAGCCTGATTTTGTTCAGGAGATCGTTCGCTTGTGTAAAGCACATAAGCTGCTGCTGATCGTCGATGAAATCCAAACAGGGATAGGTCGTACCGGTAAATTATTCGCCTATGAGCATTATGGCATTGAACCGGATATATTCACTTTAGCCAAGGCATTAGGCAGCGGCTTTCCAATTGGGGCGATGCTGGGCAAGAAGAAGCTGATCGATGCTTTTACCGCTGGAAGCCACGGCTCAACGTTCGGCGGTACTCCCATTGCAACGGCAGCGGCGATTGCTACAGTAGAAACCATTCTCGAACAAAATCTTACTGAACGGGCAGCAGAACTTGGCGAGTACGTTTTGGAACAGTTGCGTGAAGGCTTAAAAGGCAATCCGTTAGTCAAGGAAATACGCGGCAAGGGACTGCTCATTGGAATTGAATGCACACAAACGACAGCTGAATTAATTGCCGCCATTCATCAGCAAGGATTGTTTGTTGTTTCGGCTGGCCCACAAGTGATTCGTTTATTACCGAACTTATTGGTCACACGGGAGGATCTCGATCGGGGAATCCGTATTATATGCGCTGTTTTAGCTGCTCGTTCGGCTATATTAATTAATGGATAACGTGGGAGGAGATAGACAATGACACATACCGTACAACCGGAATTGGAACTTAGCTTAAAAGGGAGGGATTTTATTGCCCTTGTCGATTATACCTCGGAAGAAATTCAATATTTGTTAGATTTGGCAATTGAATTGAAACGCAAAAATAAAGCCGGCGAAGTATTCCAACCGTTGAAAGGCAAAACGTTGGGGATGATTTTTGAAAAATCATCCACACGGACGCGTGTTTCATTCGAGGTAGGCATGTATCAGCTTGGCGGGCACGCACTATTTTTAAGTAAAAATGATTCACAGATTGGCCGCGGGGAACCGGTATGGGATACAGCTCAGGTCATGTCGCGTTATGTGGACGGAATCATGATTCGCACCTTCGCTCATAAAAATGTGATTGAATTGGCGCGCGGGGCAACTGTTCCCGTGATTAATGGCTTGACTGATTTATCGCATCCGTGCCAAGCGTTGGCCGATTATCAGACGATTCTTGAGAAGAAAGGTTATCTCAAAGGGCTGAAAGTTGCTTATATTGGGGATGGCAATAACATGACGCATTCGCTGATGATGGGCGCCGCGAAGCTGGGTATGCATATTTCGGTGGCGACGCCGGAAGGCTATGGTCCTGATTTTGAAATATGGCAGATGTCTAAGGAAGCTGCTGAGCAATCGGGCGGGTCTGTGCATATTTGTCATGATCCGCAGGAAGCGATTACGAATGCGGATGTTGTATATACCGATGTTTGGGCAAGCATGGGCTTTGAGGAAGAGCAAAGGGAGCGCGAGGTCGCTTTTGAAAACTACCAAATCAATGAAAGGTTAACTCAATTCGCGAAATCGGATTACTTGTTTATGCACTGCTTACCTGCACATCGCGGTGAAGAAGTTAGCGAGGGAGTCATTGACGGAGTGCATTCGATTATATATGATCAAGCAGAAAATAGGCTGCATGCGCAAAAAGCGATTTTAGCGGCAATTTTATAAAGGGAACGGTGAGAGAGACAATGGCAAAAGAGAAAATTGTACTCGCTTATTCGGGCGGGTTGGATACTTCGGTTATCTTGGCTTGGTTAAAAGAGACTTATGATGCGGAAATTATTGCTTTCACAGCGGATATTGGGCAAAAGGAAGAGCTTGACGGTTTAGAAGCAAAAGCGCTCAGCACTGGTGCGTCTAAAGTCTATATCGACGATTTGCGCGAGGAATTCGCGCGTGATTTTATTTATCCGATGTTTCAATCCGGTGCGCTTTATGAAGGCCAATATTTACTCGGAACCAGCATTGCTCGTCCATTGATTGCCAAACGGATGGTGGAAATCGCCCGCGCAGAAGGCGCTACGGCGATTGCTCACGGCGCAACGGGCAAAGGGAACGATCAAGTACGTTTCGAGCTAACCGCAGCAGCCCTTGCTCCTGAATTAGGCGTTATCGCGCCTTGGCGTTTAGATGAGTTCCGCGAGCAGTTCCCAGGCCGCGCAGAAATGATCGCTTACGCGGAAAAGCATAACATTCCCGTGCAAGCTTCAGCAGCAAAGCCTTATTCTACAGACCGCAACTTGCTGCATATCAGCTTTGAGAGCGGGATGCTGGAAGATCCCTGGTTTGATGCCAGTGCGACTTCCAATGAAGAAATGTATGTGCTTAGTGTTTCTCCTGAGAAAGCGCCGAATCAAGCGGAATATGTGGAATTGAATTTTGAACAGGGGAATTGTGTCGGTGTGAATGGGGTTAATCTATCCCCTCTTCAGGCTATGGATAAATTGAACGAACTCGGTGGAAAACATGGGATTGGCCGGATCGATATGGTTGAAAATCGTTTTGTCGGCATGAAGAGCCGCGGCGTCTATGAAACTCCAGGCGGGACGATTTTGTTTGCTGCACATCGCCAGATGGAGTCGTTAACCATGGATCGTGAAGTCATGCATTTGCGCGATTCCTTGATTGCTCGTTATAGCTCATTAGTTTATAACGGCTTCTGGTTTGCTCCCGAACGTTTGGCATTGCAAGCGCTTGTCGCTGAAAGTCAAAAAAATGTAACAGGCACCGTGCGCATTAAGTTGTATAAAGGGAATGTAATCGCAGCTGGCGTGAAAAGCCCAGTAAGTTTATATAATCCGGATATTGCAACGATGGAAGCCGATCCTACAAAAGCGTACAATCAAAATGACGCGACGGGTTTTATTCGTTTGAACGGATTGCGCTTAAAAGTAGCTTCCGGTGTGGAGCAAAACAAGAATAAATAATCAATGGGTTGGGTAAGGAAGAAGGGGGCATTAAACGTGTCAAAATTATGGGGTGGACGTTTTACTAAAAAGACCGACCAGCTGGTGGAGGAATATACGGCTTCCATTATGTTCGATAAAGAATTGGCCGAGGAAGACATTCAGGGCAGTCTTGCACACGTGACGATGTTGGGCAAATGCGGTATTTTGCCTGTAGAAGATGTAGAGAAGATTAAGGATGGCTTGCAGAAGGTGCAGAACATTATCCGTCGTGGCGAGATGGAGTTTTCCATTAGTGATGAAGACATTCATATGAATATCGAAAAAGCGCTGATTGACGAGATTGGTCCGATTGGCGGCAAGCTGCACACAGGCCGTAGTCGGAATGATCAAGTTGCGACAGACATGCATCTGTTCCTGCGGAAGCGGGTCGTCGAATTCGTCGGGCTGCTCGTTAAATTGCAGGAAGCCTTATTGGAGCAAGCTAAAAACAATTTGGATACGATTGTGCCTGGTTATACGCATTTACAGCGTGCGCAGCCGATCCTCTTCGCCCATCATTTGATGGCTTACGTATCGATGTTCCAACGTGACATTGAACGATTGCAGGACAGCTATAAACGAATCAATGTGCTTCCACTCGGTGCAGGAGCATTGGCAGGTACGACGTTTGCGATTGATCGCCATTTTGTCGCCGAGCAGCTTGGCTTTGATCGCGTGTATGAGAATAGTTTAGATGCGGTTAGTGATCGTGATTTTATTATCGAGTTTTTATCGAACGCCTCAATGATCATGATGCACTTATCGCGAATGTGTGAAGAGATGGTGCTATGGTCCAGTACGGAATTCGCCTTTATTGAATTGGATGATGCCTTCTGCACGGGAAGCAGCATTATGCCGCAGAAGAAAAATCCGGATGTCGCTGAGCTGGTACGCGGAAAAACAGGTCGCGTATACGGAAATTTATTTGGACTGATGACAGTCCTCAAGGCACTTCCGCTTGCTTACAATAAAGATATGCAAGAAGATAAAGAAGGCATGCTGGATACCGTGAAGACATTGCAAGGCGCTTTGCAATTGTTCGCCCCTATGGTAGCAACGATGCAAGTTAACCGTGAGCGAATGCGCCAAGCGGTAAATCAAGACTTCTCGAATGCGACGGATATTGCGGACTACTTGGTAAATCAAGGGCTGCCATTCCGCCAAGCACACGAAATCATCGGTAAAATTGTATTGCACTGTATCCAAAACAAAAAATATTTGCTCGATCTAACGATCGAAGAATATAGAGGGTTTTCCGGATTGTTCGATGATCGCATTTTTGCAGTGCTGCAGCCGGAGCATGTTGTCAATGCGCGTAATGTTTATGGCGGCACAGCTACTAATCAAGTCACGGAAGCGATCGGACGAGCAGAGCAAGCAGTCGGTGAAGTTACGGCCTGGTATAATGTGTTTATAGTTAAAAGTAAATAATTCGTTCAAAAAGATTAGCCTCCAACTGCTTGAAGCAGTTGGAGGTTTTTTGTTGAGTTGCAGTAGGTGAAATAAATGAGGCCTGAACTAATAAACAGGCCCACTAACACCGTCCTCAAGTAAAGGAGGATTCAGGGGTTTGGCTTGGTCCGTTCGCGCTTTTCCGACAGCCACCAAAGTCGGTTGCGGCGGGTAGGTATCGCGCGAAATCAATTGTTTTGAGAACGCTGCACCGTTTTCTATTTTTGCGCGATAGGTTTCAACAATATAGCCCTGCTTTCCTAATTGCAATGTTTGATAGGCATTCCGCGACAGCTCAGGATTAAATAGATAGCGAATGGATGGCTGCAACTTTTGCACAACTTGGGACGTTATTACATATGAAGTTTGCTGTGGAATCGTGCCGAATAATTTTACAGTTAATTCGTTTTCGGCAACCACGGCTTGAATAAGTATGAAATGAGCTGAACTGTTACGGAACCGAAAATTAATCTGATCTGTGGCGAATGTCGCATCCTGACCAAGAGGGACATAACTAACTGGTAAAGAATGGTTGCGTCGTTCAATAATTTGCAAACCTGCGCGTAACACGGCATTATATAGAGTAGAGGATACTTGGCATATGCCTCCTCCAATACCAGGGACAAGCTTTCCATTTAAAATGACAGGCGCTTCTTGAAAGCCAAAGCTTTTTTCGGTTTGTCGAATAATCTGGCTGTAATCGAAAATATCACCTGGGGCTAACAGCTGGTTTTGCAGAATGCGCGCTGTGGCTGTAACATTGTGTGTTCTTCCAACTGCACTAGTGTTAAGAGAAGTAGTAAATTGGCTAATTTTACGAGAAATGCCTTGCGCCTCCAAGCTTTGGCTTGTAATTGCAGGCTGTTCAACGATTAGCGGCAGACTTACCGTCATAGACAGCGGCTTATTCTGCTGGAATTCTAGTTGTATTTTATGCAGCCATTGGGATGAAGCGGCATGCGTGCTTAGAATTAACCGTTTTTGTAATAATTGCTTATCCAGTCGATAGGCATTGATTTCCGGAATGATGGAGAGGGTGTCCTCTTTTGTAATGAGACGTGCCGCGTTTACTGGCTGGAATTGGGAAGCGCTTGGCCAAACATGGTTTATCGTTTTCAGTAAAACAGAGGGTTCGAATGAGAGGGTTAAGGTAAGTTTAGTATTTTTTAATTGCCAGCGACTCCACGATTTCTGGAACCAAGAGCCCCTTTGAATGGAATGGATTCGAGCAACAATTTCCTTTTCGTTCGTAAACAGACCTAAATCGTGTAAAGTAATCGAAGCTGATTGCCAGGTTGACGGAGAGCTTTGCTTTGTTTTCGGTTCGCATCCCTTACTTTCACATGTAAAATATACCTGCTGTGCGCCAAACTTTGTCATGGTATTTTTCAGTTGAAGGTCAAATTGTGCGAGAGTTAATCCTTGCACCTGCCAACCAGAGATCGTGACTCCGTAGGGTAATGTTTTTTGCGAACCGTAAGCAAATATAGTAACGCAAATCACGACTGAAAATACGAGTAGGGTTAGAAAAAAATATGCGACGTATCGATGCATAAAATTTACTCCTCCGGAATAGTGTCTTTTATGTCTATTAAATGTATTAAAAGCTTATGTTTGAATTCATTTAAACATGCTATTTTCACAGGTAGGAAGGGATTTCTGCACATTGTGTCGAAGTGTAAAGTGTTAAAGGCTGTCTAAAGAATCTTTTAGGATGTGATCAGAGTGATTGAAATGCAAGATGTGTGGAAAACGTATCCGGATGGAACTCATGCTGTTAGGGGAATTACTCTAAAAGTAGATCGTAATGAGTTTGTATATATCGTAGGACCTTCAGGCGCAGGAAAATCGACATTTATGAAAATGATCTATCGCGAAGAACGACCGACCAAAGGACAAATTTTTGTGAATGGTGTCAATATGGTCTCGCTCAAACAGCGGAAGATTCCGTATGTTCGCCGCCAAATAGGTGTTATTTTTCAAGATTTCCGGCTGCTTCCGAAAATGACTATTTTCGAAAATATCGCTTTTGCGATGGAAGTAATCGAAGCCCCAAAACGGTTGATTAAAAAGCGTACAATGGAAGTGTTAGAGTTAGTTAAACTCAAGGATAAAGCGGGTTCATTTCCCAACCAATTGTCAGGCGGCGAGCAACAGCGGATCGCCATTGCCCGCGCTATCGTGAACAATCCTTCGGTCATTATTGCGGACGAGCCCACGGGGAATCTCGATCCAGAGACCTCATGGGGCATCATGAAGCTGTTGGAGGAAATTAACTATCGGGGTACGACTATATTGATGGCGACGCATAACAAAGAGATGGTCAATACCTTTCGTAAACGAGTGATCGCTATAGAGAAAGGTTTGGTTGCGCGCGATGAATTGAGAGGGGAATACGGCTATGAAGATTAGTACATTTACCCGTCACCTTCGCGAGGGAAGCAAGAATGTTGTGCGTAACGGATGGATGTCCTTTGCTTCGGTCAGCTCGATTGCAATTTCTCTATTAATTCTTGGCATTTTTCTGCTGTTAGCGATTAATGTCAATTACATGGGTCAACAAATAGAAAAGCAAGTGAAGATAAGTGTGTTTTTGGATGTAAGCATAAAAGAAGCACAAAGAACTTTACTCCAGCAAAATATAACCAGCATGCCGCAGGTCAGCAAAGTAACCTTCGTCTCCAAGGAAGAAGGGTTGCAGATCATGCGTGATAAATTTGGCGATAGCGGCAAAGCGTATTTTGAAGGACTGGATGGAGACAACAATCCGTTGAATGAAGCGTTCAATGTCGAAGTCACAGACCCCCATGATGTGCCATTGGTTGCTACACAAATAAGCGCACTCAATCAAGGTAAATCCCCGCAGCCGATCGTCAAAGTCACCTATGGTCAAGGAACCGTGGAAAAGCTGTTCAATGCGACGCGAATTGTCCGCAATGTAGGCTTAGGGCTTGTGATTTGTTTAGGCTTGACTGCCATGTTCCTCATTTCCAATACGATTAAACTGACGATTATGGCAAGAAATCGCGAGATCAAGATTATGAAGCTGGTCGGTGCGACCAACAGCTTTATCCGTTGGCCGTTTTTTATTGAAGGCGCATTTCTCGGATTTATTGGATCCGTTATTCCAGCCGTTATTTTAACTTTTGGCTATTGGAAGCTGCTTGCTTGGCTGCAGGCCAGTGATTCTACTGGGATACTGCAGTTTAAACCGTTTGACCAGGTAAGTATTTCACTTGCTATTCTTTTACTGTTAATCGGTATAGTCATTGGCATTTGGGGAAGCACCATTTCCGTGCGTAAATTCTTGAAAGTATAAGTATGCTTATGAAGGAGGGACTCCATTGCGTAAAATATTTTTTCCATTTTTAGCACTCGTCATTTTACTCGGCTTAGTTGTTCAACCACACCCTGGCTTTTCTAGCGCGCAGAGCGATATTGATCAAGCGCTGGATAAAATAAAGCAACAGGAAGCAGCCTTACAGAAAAAGCGCGATAGCGCGAAAAAGGCAACAGCCACCATCAAAGTACAAAAAGATCAAGAACAAAAGGTTATGCAGGATTTGATGCAAACGATTGATGAGCAGTCCGCGAAATTGAATGATTTGAATAAACAAATGAATGATGTGACGCTTACTTTAGGAGATACAGGTGACCAACTGCAAGAAGCGGAAGATAGAGTTGGGGCACGTGATGAGCTTTTGAAATCGCGTTTGCGGCTAATGTATATGAATGGTTCGGTATCTTATATGGATGTTTTATTCAGTGCCACAAGCTTTTCCGATTTTCTGGATCGTTTTGCTGCTTTACAAAGTATTGTTGGACAAGACAAACAAATTCTGCAAACCAACAAAGAGGATCGCGATGTTGTAGCGAATAAGAAGGTGCAAGTCGAGACTCAGCTTACGCAAATTAAAACATTGACCGCGGAGGCCGAAGTCATAAAGGACAAGCTTTCAAATCAGGAGCAGCAAAAAGAAGTAATGATTGCTAGTCTTGATAAAAATTTAAAAGAAAATGATGATATCAGCGTTGATGCCGAAAAAGGAATCGTGGCTTTGGCTCAACAAAGAGCTGAATTGAATAAAAAGAAGAAGAGTCTTCAAAATACCAGCTTTAAATATACAGGTGGAAAGCTTGGTTGGCCCGTTCCGGGTAGAACAACCATCGGTGACGGTTTTGGCTATCGTATCGATCCCATCAAGAACGTTCGCAAGCTTCATAAAGGAATAGATATTCCTGCTCCAAAAGGAACCACAATAGTAGCTGCCGAAAGCGGTACGGTATTGATTGCTTCTCAGGTTAACGGTTATGGCAATACGGTCGTTTTGGATCATGGCAATGGCATATGGACATGGTACGGCCACATTCGTGATGGGGGAATCAAGGTTTCTGAAGGACAAACAGTAAAACGCGGACAAAAAATTGCTGAAGTGGGTTCCACAGGCGATTCAACAGGAAATCATTTGCATTTTGAAGTCAGAGTGAACCAAGAAGCGGTTGATCCGCTGCCTTATTTGAAGTAAATGTAAATGGTGGTGGCAGGTAAGATGGTATTTAAGGGCCGAATTGTACTGGCTTTTGTAATATTGGCGATGTTTGCAAGCAGTTTGTTGACGATCACATTTTTCAATCCGAATATTCAAATTGTCCAAGGTAATATTTCTCCAAGTAAGGGATCTCCTCCACTGAACGCAGCTGGTTTAACCACCCAAGATATGAAAAAATTAGAGACGGCCTATGATTTAATTCATACACAATATGTTTTTGAAACCGATCATGACAAAATCATGGACGGAGCGATTAATGGCATGCTGACCGCACTTGAAGACCCTTTCTCAAGCTATATGAATGCGGAAGAAAATAAGCAATTTCAGGAAAGCGTGGATGCTTTTTTTGAAGGGATTGGCGCGGAGGTTTCCTTGAAGGATGGCAAGCTTATGATCATCTCTCCCATTAAAGGCTCTCCTGCTGAAAAAGCAGGGCTGCGTGTGAACGATATTGTGGCTTCCGTAAATGGCGAAAAATTGGATGGTTTAACACTTTCTCAGGCCGTTGCCAAAATTCGCGGAAAAAAGGGTACACAGGCCAAGCTAAGCATCGTGCGCAGCGAAGTTGTTGATCCGATTGATGTTATTGTGGTGCGCGATGATATACAAATGGTAACCGTACATGGTCAAATGATAACAACGGATATTGGTAAAATTGAAATCAGGCAGTTTTCGGCTAATACGGAGGAAGAATTTAAAACAGAGCTTGTCAGTTTGGAAGGTAAAGGGATGAAAGGTCTTATTATTGATGTACGGAATGATCCGGGCGGGTATTTACAAACAGTGATTCATATTGCGGAGCCGTTTATTGAGAAGGGAAAAACCATCGTTCAGACTGAGGACCGTCAAGGAAAACGAAAACTTGAGGTTTCCGCTAACAAAGAACCGGTCCGTAAATTCCCGATTGCTGTGCTGATTAATAAAGGCAGCGCAAGCGCGGCAGAAATTTTGGCAGGTGCGCTGCAGCAATCCGCAGGCAGTCAGCTAATCGGAGAAACCACCTATGGAAAAGGAACGGTGCAGGATACGTTCGATAAAGAACTCGGTGACGGGAGTAATTTAAAGCTAACGGTCAACAAATGGCTTACACCGGATGGGACCTGGATTCATAAAAAAGGGATTGCACCTGATTTAAGTGTCGCGCAGCCTGATTATTTTAAAGTGGAGCCATTGACTAAAAAAGTAACTTTAAAATATGATATGAACAACGATGACGTTAAAAATATGCAAATTATGCTAACTGGGCTAGGAATCATTCCAGATCGGATAGATGGCTACTTTAGTCAAAATACGATGGAAGCTTTAAAGTCATTTCAGCAAATGTATAAGCTTCCCATTACGGGGGAAGCGGATGTAAACACGATGAATCAACTGGAAGATGAAGTTAAGCTTAAAATCCAGGATCCGAAAAACGATGCACAGTTGAACGAGGCTATATCATCGATTCAAAAAAAGCTGTTGGCTCGATAAAGCAAAGCCTCTCATTATGCCAATCTAAGGAGTAACGACGGGTATGGAATTTACGCTGGAGCTGCTAAATCAACTTTTTACTGCGGTCGTGCAGCTTTTGCTGCAGCCCTTTTACTATGTGGGGATTGCTTTGATCGTATTGCAATATCGCAGACAAATTATTTTGGAACGCAAACTATTCCATACAAGGCTGCACTCGATCATCCATGAATCTTGGAGAATGCTGCTTTGGGGGTGGGCAGGCGGCATTACAGCTTCGCTTTTAATGGCGTTTATTGGGGCTTCCTTGTCCATGGAGAGTATTTACATGCTGTGGGTGGTTTCGCTTCTTTTGATGCTGTTTCGGGTACGATTTCTCTGCTTGGCGTACTCCGTTGGCATTTTAGGAATACTGCATACTCTAATAACATGGTTTCCGACATTGCGTGAACAAACAGCAGTCCACTGGCTCATCGATCCGTTAGATCGCATTCAGATGCCTTCCCTACTAGCCGTCGTGGGCATTTTACATTTTGTTGAAGCAATACTTATCCGTTTACAGGGACAACGCTTGGCAAGCCCAATTGTGATGGAAGGCAAGCGCGGTAAATTGGTTGGTGGCTATCAGCTTCAAGGCTTTTGGTCTATCCCACTATTTTTACTTATGCCTACTGCGGGTGGAACATTACATCTGCCATGGACGCCGTTATTTGCAATAGGGGAGCATACCATAGCAAGCGGAGGTGGATGGGGTTTTATTGCTTTACCTGCAGTCATTGGTTTTACTGAATTGACGCGGACCCGACTTCCTGCAGATAAAATACGTCGCAGCTCAAGTCTCTTACTCTTATATGCTTGCGTTATTATACTTTCCGCGTTTGTTAGTTATTATTGGTCACCGCTAATTGGAGCAGCTTCGCTGCTAACGATCCTGCTGCATGAGACATTAGTGTTACAAAGTAAACACGCGGAATCTGGACTTAGCCAGCTTTTTGTTCATGATGAGCGCGGGATGAAAGTTTTAGCCGTTTTACCGAACAGTGGAGCTGCCGAATTAGGATTGCTGCCCGGTGAGATTATTCATAAGGTTAACAATGTTCCCGTTTTAACAAAGCAAGAGCTTCATCAAGCGATGGAGCTGAATTCTGCTTTCTGCCGTTTAGAAGTGATTAATTTAGCGGGACATAGCAAGTTTGTCAGCAAAGCGATTTATGCGGGCGATCATCATCAATTAGGCATTATATTTTCTCCCGACTCGGAAACAAAGGATTATATTGCAGACAATAAACCGCTGCATTTTTTAGATTTTTTGTGGAGGAAACGTTAAGGACGAACCCTATAAAATATGGAAAAAGCCGCAGCTCATTTTCTGAGCTGACGGCTTTTATTTTGATCGTATTATTTTGCCGATAATGATGTATCAATTTGTGGAGTATCTCGTAAAACAATAATTTCAACACGACGATTTTTTTGTCTGTTTTCCGGGGTATCATTTGGCGCAACAGGTTTGGAGTCCCCATAATAGGAACCAACTAATAAATTAGGGTCTAAATTAGGAACATGATCAAAATATCGCATGACGGATAAGGATCTGGCTGCAGATAATCCTTGATTGTCTTTATAGATAGAACCTATGCTAAGTGGTTGATTGTCTGTATGTCCTTCAAAGCTTATCTTTGTTTTTAAATCGGGAAACAATGTGGCCAGTTTAGCCAATATGGGGAAAGAAGCGGCTTTGAGATCCGCTTTCCCGGAATCGAAAATAAATAAATCGTTGAGCGTGATTGCAATTCCGCGATCGGTATTTTTCACGGAAACTTGCGTTTCCAGCTTATTATCGTTAATGTATTGTTCGATTTTTTGCTTTAAATTTTGCAATTCCTGTTCTTTTTGTTTAATGTCATTCTCAAGCTTTTTTTCTTGTTCACTTTGATTCATTTGGCTAATGTTTTTATCTACGGTCTTATTGGGCAGAGTACCCTTGGTGCCTTCACCTTGGTCATTCGTGCCGGTCCTTCCATGTGGTACAACTGTGTTCACTTTTTTAAATTGCATAGAGAGCGACTGGGCAAGCTGAGTATATTTAGCGACGTCGATTTTACTCATGGAGTAAAGGATGATAAAGAAAATGAGCAGCAAAGTAATCATATCCGCATAAGTAAGCAGCC